>NZ_JEMA01000466.1 GCF_001589285.1 Sorangium cellulosum
TCAGAAGTTACTGTCGCTTGACAGGCCTTTCCTGCGTGTTCGATCGCAATCACGGCCTCGGCTGCCGTGTCCATGTCTCGATCGAGCGCTTCAGCAAGCACGGATAGAGTCTCGTCGTCCTTCCAGCCGATGCATCGGAGGGCCTGGATCGCTTCTGCCGAGCAAATCCCGGTTGAATCGCGAGCGGCGTCGCGCAGGAGAGGCTCTAGACTGATGGCTTGCGCTCCCATGAATCGGGCGGAGATCAGAGCGCATCGGTAGACCTCCCCGTAGCTCCGGTACGAATGCCCGAAAGGATTGACTGCCGAGCCATCCAATACCGACCGTATGGCAGCCAGAGCCAGCGTGCCCATTTCTGCCATTCGGTGCGTCGCAAAGACTCGAGCAGCAGGATCGGAAAACAGCGTGATGAGTTCTTCCGGAGTCTTGGTGCCGAGATCCGGCTTCTCCATGATCCATTCGTCCTCGCCAGGCAACGAGCGCTGGATGGCCCAGTCTATTCCATCGGGCCTGGTTCCGCATAGCACACGAAGCCCGCCCCCGTCGAAGCCGGTCGCTCGATCTCTGCCAGAGCTCCCCAGGGGGGCCCCGCCCAGCACCGTCGCCGCTGGGCCGTCGAGGGCGCCGCCCGCCCGCCGCGACCACGCCCCCTGAACTGTCCCGCCGGCTTGCAACTCGCGGTGGGGGGATCGTCGCCGGCTTGCCGCTCGCCGGGGAAGGAGCCCGCATCCCTATCGCATCGTCGCCACCGTCGAGGAGGCGCAGCGCCAGGCGCAGGCGTGGCTCGGGCCCGCGACGAACGCCCGGCAGGTTCAGTACTGAAGCTCCAAGACGTATTGGGCTCGAGATCAACCACGTCCCCGGCAAGGGCAACCTGTCCGAGGGCGTCAATCTTCCGTTGCCCGCGCGCGTCCCAGGGGGTGTGCCCGAGCAAGAGTGAGAGGGCCCGCAGCCTCGCCGCGGTCACGCGGCGGCTACTTCGGATCGAGAAAGTCACACGCGGTGAGGTTGCGCCCGTCGGTCCAGCGGAAGCTGTCCATCCATCCGTCGAGCACGCCGCGCGCGTAGGGATCGCCATAGGCCTGGACGAACACGATCGACCCGGTACCAGCGCAGATCGGGACGAGCACGAGCCGGAGCTCCACCGGCGTGCCGGCGACCCGCCAGGTTCGCGCGACGCCCGCGCCGAGCGCCGTCGTCATCGCGCCGCCGCCGAGCGCCTCGACGCGCATGGAGAGCGCGGCGATATCGCGGACGAACGACTCCTGCACCTCGCCGAACGTCTTCTCGTTCTCGGCGTCGCTGGTGATGCGCGTGGATACCGACATGCCGCCGCGCACGAGCGTGCCGGGCCGCTCGACAACGAAGTCGACGTCGCCGCCCACATGGCCAAGCATGCCTGGCGGCACGCGGCCGACGACATCGAGCCAGTCGTTGCGGTACACGTCGCCTTCGATGCGGCCCGGCTCAGGCTCGGGGAGGCGGACGCGCGGCGGGATCAGGAGATCGGTGAGCGGCGTGGGCTTCGGCTCCGGCCCGGCGAGCGTGAAGAGCTGCGACGCGAGCGCAGCCCCGGCGCCCTCGGGAAAGCCGCGCACGAACGCGACGAGCTTGCCCTGCCGGCGGACGGCGATGCTGGCGGCGATCGTGTAGTCGCCCTGCTCGAGCCCGAGCGCGTTCTTCTGCCAGCAGGCCGCGCTCTGGCCGAGCGTCGTCTCGAGCTCCTCCGCGTCCTTCTCGGTGTCCCACCCGCTGATCCACGCCGTCGCGAGGCGCCGCTCCGGCCCGGCGAACACGCCGAAGCGATCGCCCGCCCAGCCCGCGGCCGCGCGCTCGGCGATCTCCGCGTCGACGCAGCGCTCGAGGAGGATGCGCGTGTCGAGCTCGCCGAGCGTGTCGGCGGCGGACAGCGCGTAGCCCGGCGGCGGCCGCGGATCGGCGAACGGTCGCGGGGGCTCGCCCGCGAGGTACTTTTCGGGGTGCAACACCTGCTCGGTGCTGCGCGGGAAGCGCGTGTACATCCTGTCGACGAGCGGGAAGCCGCCCGCGCGATACACGTCGGTGACCAGCAGCATCCCGCTGCGGTAGGGGAACTCGAGGCGCTTTCTCGTCAGGTCGAGCGCCTTGTCGAGCTTGGTGTCCGCCTCGCCGCGCGTGACGCTCGCGAGCGGGACGCGCTTCGTCACCTCCACGATCCGCCGCAGCGTGCGCCCCACCGGCGCGCCGGCCTCGGCGCCGAGCCACGCGCCCATGGCCACCATCGCGTCGCCCTCGATGAGCGCGAGCTGCGCGATCGCCTCGTCCGCGCTCCTCGCCTCGGGCGGGCGCGGAAAGACCTGCGCCTGGAGCGCGTGCTGCACCTCGTGCGCGAGCACCGCCTGTTGCTCGAGCAGCTCGTCCTCGGACGCGAGGGCCACGTCGGGGATGAATACCTTGTCCGTCTTGCGGCTGTAGAAGCCGACGACCTGCTCTTTCAGCACCTCGTCGACGGTGGAGAGCCCGCCGCGCTCTCCGGGCTGCGGGAGGAAGTTGAAGCCGAGCAGAAACGCGGCCTCGGCGCTGAGCGCCCCCTCGGGCGAAGGCTCCGCGTCGCGGCCGGCGAACAGGCGCTCCACGAAGCGCTCATGGTCGAGCCGCTCGACGACGACCGGCCTCCTCGGCGACAGCTGCCGCGCTGTGCTCACCGCGCGCACGACCTCCTCGATGGCGCGATCGCCGAGCGTGAACCTCTCCTGCGGCGCCGGCGCAGCGGGCTGTTCTGCGCTGCGCGGAGGGCCGGCGGGCGCCGCGCCGGGGCCGCAGCCCGCGCCGAGCGAGAGCGCGAGGAGCCCGTGAAGCCGGCGCGGGCGCATCAGAACTCGCCCAGCCAGTAGCGCGGCTTGACCTGCGCTGTCTTGGCAGGCGGCTTCCCATCGCGCTGCTCGAGCGTGACCGACGTGCCCGAGGTCGCGAGCAGCACGATGCCGCCGACGAGCGTCGCGCCGCCGCCGATGAGCGTGACGAGGCCCGGGGTCGAGACCCCACCGTCGTCGGGGATCTCGTTGCCCGCGTCGTCGTACTCGTACGATGGGCTCGTGGAGTCCAGGAGAAGGAAGGTGCCTCCCAGGACCGCAGCGGTGGTACCCAGGATAGTCAACCAGAACCCCGCTGTGTGGCGCCCGTAGCTGCCGGGCGCGACGTGGAGCGTGACGTCGCCCGTCATCTGCGAGACAGTGAACGGGTCCGGCGGCGGCATATCCTCCGGCGAGAGCGAGAACCGGCGCCCGTCGCTGCCGTCGATCACCTTGTCGCACGGCGAGGCGCAGACGGGCCGGAACTGCTTGACGGCAAAGCCGTAGCCGCCGTAAGCGCCGACCGTCGTGGAGTGTTCCTCGATCACCCGCACGGGCTTCGGGCTCTCGACATGCAGCCTCACCACGCCGGGCGCGCCGAGCGTCGGTGCCGGGGCCGGGAGCGGCTGCGGCGGCGGTGCGGCGCCGTAGCCCGGCCCCGCGGACCCCGGCTGCGTGGCGCTCTTCGGCGCGAACTTCCCGCGCTCCACGTCCGACACCTGGGCCCACGGGATGACGCGCACCTCCTTGTCGCCCAGCTCGATGATCTTCACGCTCGTCCCAGGCTCGGACGAGACGACGGTGCCCCGGATCGTGCCGCCGCTCTTGAGCGTGACTTCGTCCTGTCCGTCATCGGCGCGGGCGCTCGCACCGAGCGAGAGCGAAACAACGGTCAACGCGGCGACGATTGAAAGACGGTGGCGCATGAGGGCTCCTGTGGCGAAGATTGCACAATCTCACCGATGCCGCGTTCGATCGTCAAGCGCGAAGCCGCTCCATGACGCGCGCGCGACGCGGAGCGCGCTCCTTCGTGATAAGCCCCGTCGAGGAAGACCACGTGCAGATGCGGATTGAGCCGCATGTCGCCGGACGTGCGGTGCACGACGGTCACCGCGCCGCTCTTGACCCGCGCCGCAGCGGGTGACCGCCTCAGAAACCCCAGAGCATGTGCAGGTGCTCGTAGCCACGGAAACCGATGATCCGGGCTCGCTCCAGCGGATGATCCGGGTCGAGGCGCAGGTTCGGAAGGCGCGCGAGCAGCTGCTCCAGCGCGACGCGGGCCTCCAGCCGCGCGAGCGGCGCGCCGAGGCAGAAATGGGCGCCCCGGCCGAAGGTGAAATGCCGATCGGCGTTCGGCCGGCAGGGGTTGAAGGTCGTCGGCTCGCCGAACACGCTCTCCTCGTGGTTGGCCGAGCAGATGGCCAGCTGGAGCGTCGCGCGCGCCGGCACCTTCACGCCGCCCAGCTCGACCTCCGTCGTCGTCTGTCGCCCGAGCCAGAGGAGCGGCGAGTCGAGCCGCAGCGTCTCCTCGATGACGTGGCCGAGCCGCGCCGGGTCCTCGCGCACGGCGGCGAGGTGCGCCGGGTGCTCCAGGAGCAGCGCCAGCGCGTTGCCGATCAGGTAGAGCGTCGTCTCGTGCCCGGCCAGGATCAGCTGCATGGGCACGGCGATCAGCTCCTCCTCGCTGAGCTGCGCCTCGCCGTCTTCATGCGCCCGGATCAGCGCCGAGAGCAGATCGTCGCCCGGGCTCCGCCGGCGCTCCGCGATCACCTCGGCGAAGTAACGCTGGAACGCGCGCAGCCCCTTCGCCGCCTCCACCAGCTGCGGGACGGGCTCCGCGTTCCAGATCAGCTTGAGCCAGCCGTCGGACCAGCGCTTGAGCAGATCGATGTCGGCGCGCGGCATCCCGAGCATGTCGCCGATCACGAGCGCCGTGAACGGGAACGCGAACCGCGGGATCAGATCCGCCCGGCCCCCGGCGGCGAACCCGTCGATCAGCTCGTCGGCGAGCGCCCGCATCTGCGGCTCCATCGCGGCGACGCGCTGCGGGGAGAAGCCCTTGTTGATGAGGCCGCGCAGCCGCGTGTGGTCGGGCGGATCGGTCGTGAGCAGCGTCGGCAGCCGCGCTTCGGGGTCCCCGAGCACGGCGACGACCTCGGGCGCCAGCGGGGTCCTGGGGCTCATCAGCGATTTCGAGGAGAAGCGCTCCGTGTCGCGCAGCACCGTCATCACGTCCTCCGCGCGCGTGACGAACCAGCTGTTCGCCGGCGCGTTGAAGAAGACGGGGGCGCCGCGGCGGGCCTCTGCATAGAACGGATAGGGATCGGCCGGGTGCCCGGGGTCGAAGAGGTTGTGGGCGCCGAGGGCGGCGCGCAGGTCGTCAGGGGTTGTCATGCTAAGTGTCTCCTGCTCCGGCGAGATCGCGCGAGCGAGGCGCGAGCGCCCGGCGCCGGGAGGGAGCCCCGGCCGCGGACGCCTGTCGATGCTATGCCGCGTGGGCCCGGACACCTATACTTCCCCGCCGGCCGGCCAGCTCCTCCTCGCGGCGGGCCGGCCGGGCGGTGAGCCAGGTGAGGCTCACCGATGGTTCCCCTCCGAGCACGGTGCGCGGCAACGTCGCCCCCACGCCGAGCTCCGCCCATGGAAAGAACGCCCGACCCGACGCGAGCCCGCCCGAGAGCCGCGCGCCTGTCGGCCCTACGTAGAGCGGTGTGGCCACGAGACCGAGCGCTGCATACAGCTTCGTCGCGGGCGTTGTCTCGCGCGCCGTGGCTCGCGACTGCCGCCTGAGGGCCGCCGGCGGTACGGCGCATCCCCGCTTGGCATCGCCTCGATCCCGCCCCACGCAGCGCGAGCAGCCCGGGAGACCGAGCACCACGCTGGTGCGCGGGCCGCGCTGCGAACACCGCTCCTTGCGGCTCGGGCGAGCTCATGGGTGGCAGCCCGGCGCATGCGAGCCGATCCTCGCGCACACAACCATGACCGACAGCTCCGGATACCGCATGTACGTCTTCCGCAGCGGCCGCCGCGACGTCCCGGGCCGGCGGCTCATCGACGAGCTCGCCGACGACGTCCGGGCGCTCGCCGACCCCGCCGGCGCCGACCTCCGCCGCGCCGTCGCGCTCCGCGCCTTGATCCGCGCCGGCGAGCTCGAATCCATCCTCGCCGACGCCGGCGCGGAGGGCGCCTCGATCCTGGCGCAGCTCACCGACCATCTCGCCGCGCTGCTGGTCGGCGTCGGCGGCGACGGCGCGGGCGCGCCCGCGATCCCGGACGGCCAGACGTCTGGCCACGGACGGCCAGACGTCTGGTAGTGCGGTCATTCGGCTAAATGACCGCGGGCGCCGAGCAAAAGACCGCACCCGATCGCAAGCTCAGTCCTCCGAGGTGGGCGGCTTGCCGAGGTCGAACAGGTCGAGCTGGACCGGGCGACGCGGCGGCTCGACCGGCGGGGGCGGTGCAGCCTGGACCGGAGGCGACGGCGGCGGGGGCTCCGGAAGGCGCGGCGGACGCTTCAACCCGGGCGTCGGCTCGGTCACGAGGCGAAGGAACCCCCTGCCGCCCGGGAGCGGCCTCGCAGGCGCGGAGGGCTCGCGATGAGTGAGCGGCTGCGCCTCTGGAGTGGCCGTCTCCCCCTCGGCCAAGAGCGCCTCCATGAGTTCGTTGAGGGTCCACACATGGTCAGTCAACCCGGCCTGCATCGCGGGCGTGACGCGAAGGGTCTTCACGACATGACAGAGGTTGTAGTAGCTGTACGTCAGAGCGACCGATGCGCGGTGGTGCTCGATGCGCTTCGAGAACGCCAGGCACAAGCGCCGCATGCGGCCGTTCTGGTGCCTCGTGGTGCCGTTCAGGCGCTCCACGTACGCTGTGGAAGCCTTCCTCGGGTCGGGCGCGCCGAAGACGACCGACTTGGTGATGAAGGGGTCGCGCGGGGGCTCGTACCGGTGGTCATCGTCGCGCCGACCGCGACTGCCATGGCGGTAGTTTTTGACAGTCTGCATGTAGTCAATCGAGGTCCCAAAGGACGCACCCACAGCGGGTATGTACGGCGCGAATCCGTCCGAGGTCAACTGCGGCATGACGAGCAAGCGGGTCCGCAGGTCAGCGATGAAGGCGTCCGTCGTCTCCTGGTCACGCTTCCCGACGCGGTAGGCGATCACCAGCCTCGACAGCGTGTCCATCGCGACGAAGGTGTACGCCTCCCCGACGTCGGGCGCGTCGGCTGGTGTGACCCTCGCTTGCTTCTTCTGCACGTACCCCCAGATCTCGTCGACCTGGACCAGGACGCACCGGAGGTCACGAACCAGCCGGTTGTGGAGCCGCTCTGCGCCCTGCCCCAGGGCCAGCGCGAAGCGTCGGATCGTCCGCTGCTGGACGCCGGTCATGCGCTCGGTCGCCCGCACGCTGTTGCCGTCTACAAGCGCCGCGAGGACACGCAGGCGCTTCTCCGCCGGGAGCACGTTCGCCACGGGACCCTTGCCTTTCTCCGGCGGAGGGCCCACGATCCGGTCTGCCAGGACGTCGGACGGGTCGCACCGCTCGGCTTCTGCCGCCTCGCTTCCGGGTCGCAACCAGAGGCGGGGCGTTTTCGTCTAGGGTCCTCTGATTATAGCGATTTTGCCGAGGAAAACCGCTCGGAAGGGCGCGGAAGAGGGGGCGCTAGGACAGCGGATGTCATAGCCGCAGTGGCGCGTTGCGCTGGGGGGCGGCGTGCGGTGAGCCGGCGCGCTGGCAGTCATGGCCAGCTCGCTCCGGTCTGCGTAGCAGCGCGAAGCGCGGCACTCGCCTTCGGCACCGGCATACGCATGCCCCGCCTTTATCGCTTGTCGTTACAAGAATGTCGCGCGCATCTTGCAGTAACCGACAACCATAGCGTCTTTGCTAATCTGGATATCGACACTTTCCCCGGCGGAGACAGTCACCTCGTTGCTCACTCCGCATCCCCCAAGAACATTGCCCCAGTCGAAGGAGACGCGTGCGCCCCGGCTACCTTTATTCTTGACCGTCACGGTCTTGATGGTAGTCGTGTAGGGCCAAAAGGTCGTCTTTAACGCAATGCTTGAACAGGCGTTTCCGTCACAGTTTGCATTAGCGATTTCTTCGATAGACTCTGTGAGAGCCACAACGCTTTCTGCGGTTTCCATTCTGATACTCTCCTTGAAAGGACGATGGCGAATGACGGGGTATAAGCTAGTCCCAAAGAGCATGCTCCGGCAGACAGGAGCCGCCGCCCGCCCCTGGGCCGCGCAGGATGGTGCAGTTGAGCCTGTTCGGCGAGACCTAGGGCGCCGCTAACTGGCGCGTTATTTGCGCACTAGTGACGCCAGCTTTGTTCCTTGGTCGCCATGGGTCTGCTTCAGAAACACAGCGCCATGTGTCACGAAGGCGCTCGCGGATTCGCCGCGGAGACCGCGTAGCTTTTTAAGAAATGGAACGGGAGGGAGTCTCTCCACCCCAGGGCAGACGCAGTCGTCATCCAGCAAGTCCTTATCAGACGATACAAGCCACGTGGACTTGCTCACAACAGCTAGCATTAGGACGTATACGTCGTTGGGGTCTCTACATGAGACAGTGCCTTCTGGTGCGACGTCTGCGCAAATCACACCAAGCTTCAGCAACTGCGCACAGTAGGACTTGACTGGCAGCTCTTCAAAGCCAAGCTGTCGCAACTTTTTATATACTTCCGCGATCAGAAGCGGGCTGACAGCCATACTGTAGTGGCCATGGGCCGCCCTGTGTATGGTCTCTTTGTTAGGAGATGTAGAACCATCGGAGCGACATGCGGAAAAATGAACCGTCGTGTCAACGACGACAGTCGGAACACTAGGCGCTGCCATCGCCGTCGTCCTTCTTTGTCATGCCGTGTGCGTTTGCATACGCGATGAGTCGCTCAAGATCTTCTATGCACGCCTCGCCTGGCGGTCGCGTGTCGTCCATCGCCATACGAACGATGTCGCGCATGGCCTCAACAACGTCCGCATCCATCAGCGCAGCGTGGCCGCCCGAGTCGCGCAACTCGTCGCGTAGGGATTCTAAGCTCATCGGTTCACCAGCACGTTGCTTTTTAACACCGGTTAATTCATCCGTCAATGCGCCTTCGTGCTTGATTGTTATGCGGTCGAAGCGGGTGATCTGCCGCGTGTCTTGATCTAACTGTCCGCGTCCAGAGATCTCCAGCGGGAGAGGCTGCGACGCCCCCTCAAGATTGCCCAAAACTTGCCCAGAAAACTCCACTGCCACACGACGAGTGTCGTCATCGCGCGGCGTAGACGGAGCAATGCGCTTGATGGTCGAAACCACGGAGCGTCGATGCGCCCTGGTCATCAGCAGCTTACTGATCCCGTGCGGAAGTCGCTTGGCCGGGTCGTGATCTGGTTGAGGAATCAAGGTAATGTCGAGCGTTTCGTCATCGCGTAGCGATTCGGCGATGTGGCCAAATTGGCGCAATATGCGCGCTTCGAATCGATACGGTGGCGGCTGCCCATCGCGAAGCGCAGATAGTGTCAACGCGAACACGTCCGATGCTTCCGGCAACTTGTTAGCGATGCTGCGCCGGTCGACGACCGGGAACATGGGAATCACGTGAATTTTTTGAGCCGGCCTATGTGTGACTACGTGGCTACTGCCTGGCTCTATCCCAAAGAACTGTAGTTGCAGGGCCGAATCAAAGCCCTTTGGCACCTTGCTTCTGTCGCTGTTGTCACGCAGCCATAGATCGCGCGCGATTGATGCTACAATTTTCCGATACGAGACGAGTGATGTTAAATCCGCAAAGTCAAGGCCATGTCGCTCGAAACGACGGCCGTCAAAGTCCCACCTGATCAGCGGGATCCAGTCGTTGCCGCTAGCCATGGATGAGAGGGATGATACCGACGCCATGGGCGACGTACACTGGTCGCGCGTGGCCCACGGGGCAAATGTGAGTGCAAGGAGACGAATCGCACACCATGTGTGTGCGATTCGCTCAGATCCGCCCACAGCACTGCGGCTCCCAGACTTCGGAGGAGCGCCCTACCCGCCGTCCTCGGCCATCTGCGCCATGACGGCGATCTCGCGCAGGACCTCGCCCGGGGTGCAGCGCCGGGCGGCTTCTACTTGCGGAGGAAGTGACGATCGAGCACGTCGAGCACGCGCAGCGCGCCGACCAGCTCGCGGAATGTCTCGCGGTCGGCCCGCGTCTCGGCTTCCAGCTGGACGTCGAGTACGGCGGCCCAGAGTCGATCGCGATCCCAGGGCTTCACGCCCCCGTAGGGGTCCAGGATCCGCAGCCGCTGCCCGATGTACGTCAGGTCCTCGGCGGTCAGCACGCGGCGCTTCTCGGCTCGGTCGTTCATCGCCGCCACCTCTGGATCCGCAGGGCCAGCATGGCGCGGGCGATGCGGAGGCGGGACGCCGCGGTGAACGGGTTCATCCCGCGCTGCGCGGCGTAGGCCGAGAGGGTCTCCGGCGTGTCGACGGCCAGGAGGATCTCCTGATGGCGCGGCTCCAGCCGTTCGATCGCGCGGAGCAGGTCACGCGCCTCGACCTGGGTGTGGAGGTCCGGCCCGACGACGCCGCGGAGCCGGCCGAGCGGCTGCGGGTCCAGGATGAAGCGGCGCACGTACGCCGAGTCCAGGTACTTCGCCGCTTGCCTCCACGCGACTCCGCGGAGCCAGGCGCGGAGGGCCGCCCGCGGATCGGCTCCCGGGTCCGGCCGGTACAGGCCTCGCCGGATGGCGCTCCACGCGCCGATGAACACCGCCTGCTCCACGTCGGCGCGGTCGCGCTTCGGGATGCCGGCCAGCGTCGCCAGGACGATGCTGCGCTCGGCGAGGAGCGCCTCGATAGGCAGGCGCTTCCGGGGATGTGTCGCGGCAGGCGGGCGCCGAGCCCCCTTCCGCGGGCGGCTCACATGGGCCTCCCGCACCGGTCGCACTTGCCGGCATCGACCGGCCCGGGCGACAGGATCCGCTCAAGGCTGAGGCCCGCGAGCCGAGCCACCCGCAGGGCGAGTCCGGCGGACCCTGGCGTCCGCCCGCTCGCCACGAAGCGAACGGTGTTGCGGCAGACGCCGATCTCGCGGGCGATCTGGGCCCACGTGCGCGTGCGGTTCAGGTTCTGGAGCACCGCGCGCAGGGCGGCGCTCTCGTCCCTGGTCAAGACGACCGAGCCGTGCCGCCCCTTGGGCGCACCGCTCCCTTTGCCCATATTCGGGCGTAAGTGTACAACGGACATGTCGGACCTCGCGGAATCGGGGTTCGGCCACGCCGCCCGGGTGCTACCAACACCGCGGGCGGCACTACTTCCGGCGGAGCCTAACCGCTCACGCGAGGTGCGGAGTCAAATGACCGCATCGGATCTCAAAGTGCCGCACTACCAGACGTCTGGCCACGGACGGCCAGACGTCTGGCCACGGCGGAGGCGCTCACGGCGCTCGCGGCGATCGAGGTGCCGGCGACCGTTCCGACCTCGCCGCCCGAGGGGTTCTCGTTCTATGCGCTGCACCCGCTCGATTTCGCCCGGCTCGCCGAGCGGCTCGCGTCCTCCCCGGCGCGGGTCCGGGTCGTCGGCGTCCGCAGCATCGGCACCACCCTGAGCGCGGTGACAGCCGCGGCGCTCCGCCGCCGGGGGATCCGGGCCGACCGCATCACCGTGCGCCCGACAGGCCACCCTTACGATCGCCGGGTCGAGCTTGCCGTCTCGCAGCGCCGCTGGGTCGAGGAAGGCATCGCCGAGGGCGCGCAGTTCTGGGTGACGGACGAGGGGCCAGGCTTCAGCGGCTCCTCGTTCCTCTCCACCGGCGACGCGCTGACCGGCGCCGGCGTCCCCCGCGGGAACATCGTATTCCTCGCCTCCCGCGCCCCGGACCCCGATGCGCTCGTCGCGCCGGACGGCGCCCGCCGCTGGCGGTCTTTCCGCGCGGAGCACGCCGTGGGCGTGACGCACGTCCCGGGCGACCCGGGCGAGTTCATCGGTGGCGGGCAGTGGCGCCGTCGCCTCTATGAGGACGAGTCGCGCTGGCCGGCCTCCTGGACGGTCATGGAGCGCTTCAAATGCCTTTCCCGTGACGGCAATCGAATTCTCAAATTCGAGGGCATGGGTCGCTACGGGGCCGAGTGCCTGGAGCGGGCTCACGGCGTCTTCCAGGCCGGCTTCGGGCCGGAGCCGCGCGACGAGGGCCAGGGCTTTGCCTCTTATCCCTGGATCCCGGGCCGGCCGCTCCAGGCCGACGACCTCTCCGCCGCCGTCCTGGAGCGCCTCGCCGAGTACTGCGCCTTCCGCGCCTCGGCCTTCGCCCTCCCGAGCGCTCCGGTCGAGGAGCTCATTGCGATGGCACGCACCAATTTCTCAACCGAGATGGGGAAAGAGCTCCCCGGTGAGCTGCGCCTGGAGATCGCGCGTCCCGTCCTCGTCGATGGCAGGATGGATCCTCACGAGTGGCTGAGGTCCTCCTCTGGCGAGCTCTTCAAGGTGGACGCGTCCGGGCACGGCGACGATCACTTCCTCCCCGGCCCCACGGACATCGCCTGGGATCTCGCCGCGGCCATGATCGAGTGGCGGATGGCGCCCGATGCCCGGCGCGCGTTCCTCGATCGCTATCGGCGTCGCTCCGGCGATGATCCCGAGCGGCGCCTGCCGCCGTATCTGCTGGCCTACGCGCTCCTGCGCCTCGGTCACGCCGCGATGGCCGCTGTATCGCTCCAGGAGGAGGGGGAGGTGCGGCGCCTCGTCGCGGCGCGGCAGCGCTATCGCGCGGCGGTCGAGGCCCTCGGCCCCGAGAGGCTGTCGGGCGTCTTCGGGTAGCGCCGCGAGCGCGCTACGGCCATGACGTCTGTTGATCATTTCTTTCCCTACCCTCCTGTACGGGATTTCCGCGATGGTGGATCGAGCGCCACAGAGATAGGTTCACGACGCCGTACCCCTGTTCGTCCGCGGCAGCCAACCTCGCGGAAGCTGTTGGAGCTCCACGCCCGTAGCTGACCGAAGAACGCACGCTCATGCTCAAGCGCTTGATCCTCGTTGCCGGCTCCAGTTCGAGCAGCGATGACCCGTCGGTCCGCCGGACACCGCTGCTGTCTCCCTCCGGGAAGGCGGAGCTCTCCAGGGAGTTCCCCGGGGTGGAGATCGACGCGCCCTGTCCCCCCGGGGACGAGCCCCGCGCCTCGGTCGACGCCCGCGCGTGGCGCTCCTCGGCGCTCGATCTCTGGGCGCTCGACACCCACCTGCACGCGCTCGACGCCCGCGGCCTCTTCGGTCTCCGGATCGAGGGGCTCGAGCCGGACGGCGCCGCCCGGACGGCCTACGAGGTGCTCACCCGCTGCCAGCGCTTCATCCGCCGGAGGAACCTCGCCTCCGCGAGCGCTGTCTTCGCCCGGGTCCTCGGGCGGCACCGGGGGCTTTACGATCTCGACAGGCCGCTTGTCCGCGCCGACTACGATCATGCGATCGACGTCTGGCAATGGATGCTCCGCCTCGATGCGCGCGCCAGCGCCGCGGCCCAGGCGGCGGCGCTCTTCCACGACGTCGAGCGGCTGGTCTCCGAGGCGAACGTCCGGATCGAGCACCGCGCCCCGGATTACCAGGCCTTCAAGGACGAGCACGCGCGGCGCGGCGCGGCCCTCGCGCGCTCCGCGCTCGCCGACGTCGGGCTCCCGCCCGAGGTCCTCGACCGCGTTGGCGTGCTGGTGAGCGCGCACGAGCGGCCGGGGGACGACGCCGAGCTCGCCTTGCTCAACGACGCCGACGCGCTCTCGTTCTTCTCCCTGAACAGCGGCGGCTTCCTCGATTACTACGGACCCGAGCACACGCGCGCCAAGGTGGCGTACACGCTCCGCCGCCTCCGCCCGGCGGCGAGGGCGCTCTTGCCCCGGATCCGGTGCCGCCCCGAGGTGGAGGCGATGATCCTCGGCGAGCCGAGGAGGACGGTGGCGCCCGCTCCGGCGGAGACGCAGGCATAGAGGAGGTCCGGCTCGTCATGCGGCTCGTCATCTTCGGTCTGACGATCAGCTCGTCCTGGGGCAATGGCCACGCCACGCTGTGGCGCGGCGTCATCTCCGCCCTCGGGCGGGCCGGGCACCGCGTTACCTTCTTCGAGCGCGACGTCCCGTATTACGCCGCGCACCGCGATCTTCTCTCGCTCTCTCACGGCAACGAGCTCCGGCTCTACGCCTCGTTCGAGGACGTCCTGCCCGACGCCCGGCGCGCTGTCGCGGAGGCCGACGCGGCGATGGTGACCTCGTACTGCCCCGACGGCGGCCCCGCGACAGAGGTGGTCCTCGGGTCGCGCGCGCTCAAGGTCTTCTACGATCTCGACACGCCGGTGACGCTGGACCGGATCGACGCCGGCCAGTCGGTCGGTTACATCGGCCCGCGCGGCCTCGTCGATTTCGATTGCGTGCTCAGCTACACAGGCGGCGAGGCGCTCGCGCAGCTCCAGGCGAAGCTCGGCGCGCGGCGGGTGTTCCCGCTGTACGGCAGCGCGGATCCGGAGGTGCACCGCCCGGTCGCGCCGCGGGAGGAGCTCCGCGGGGATCTCTCGTACCTGGGCACGTACGCCGCCGACAGGCAGGAGGCGCTCTCCGCGCTGTTCCTCGAGGCCGCCAGGAGGCTGCCGGACAGGCGGTTCGTCATCGGGGGCTCGCTCTATCCCGAGAGCTTCCCGTGGGCGCCGAACATCCATTACATGCGGCACGTGGCGCCGCCGGATCATCCGGCGTTCTATTGCTCCTCGCCGCTGACGCTCAACGTGACCCGGGGCGCGATGGCGGCCATGGGATACTGCCCTTCGGGGCGCCTCTTCGAGGCGGCCGCGTGCGGCACGCCGATCCTCAGCGATGGCTGGGAGGGCCTCGATCGGTTCTTCACGCCGGGGAAGGAGATCCTCGTCGCGAGGACGACGGACGAGGCGGTCGCGGCGCTCTCGCTGCCGGCGGGCGATGTCGCGGCCATCGCGCGCGCGGCGCGGGAGCGGGTGCTCGCGGAGCACAGCGCGGCGCGGCGCGCGGAGGAGCTCGTGGCGATCCTCGAGTCGGTCGGCTCCGTCGGCTCGGTCGACTCGGTCGACAGGGCTCCGGCTCGATGAAGGAAGGGAGAGGGCGATGTGGGGAGTGATTCCGGCGGCGGGCCTCGGGAGCAGGATCCAGCCGCTCGCGTTCTCGAAGGAGCTGCTCCCTGTCGGTACGCGCAGGGACGGCGACGTGGAGCGGCCGCGCGCTGTCAGCGAGTACCTCATCGACCGGATGATCCTCGCCGGGGCGGACAAGATCTGCATGGTGATCTCGCCCGGCAAGTCGGATATCGTCGAGTACTACGGCGCGAGCGTGGGGCCGGCGGACATCTGTTATGTGGTGCAGCCGGTCGCCGCCGGGCTCTGCGACGCCATCTTCCGGTCGCTGCCCTGGATCCAGCCGGAGGAGGAGGTCGTCGTGGGGCTCCCGGACACTGTCTGGTTCCCGGAGCACGGCCTGCGCGCGCTTGACGGCGGGGGCCTGTCGTTCCTGCTCTTTCCGGTCGAGCACCCCGAGCTCTTCGACGCTGTCGTCACCGACGAGCGGGGCAGGGTGCTCGAGATCCAGGTCAAGCAGCGGGACGCGCTGTCGCGGTGGGTCTGGGGCGCCTTCAAGCTGACGGGGGCGGTGATGCGGGAGCTCCACGACCTCTGGTGCGAGCGCGGGCAGCAGGACCCGTACATCGGGACGCTGGTGAACGAGTACCTCGCGCGCGGCGGCAGCGCGCGGGCGGTGCGGGCTGGCGAGGCGTATGTCGACGTCGGGACGCTGCACGGCTACCGCGAGGCCATGCAGCTCCTCAGCGGCGTTGTCGTGTGAACGGAGGAGCGATGGAGCGGAGCGTGCGGAACGTCGATGGCGTTGATACAACGGCGAAGCTGACCCGCGAGCAGATCCAGGAGCGCGTGCGCGGGCTCGGGCAGTGGTTCCACAACCTCGATCTCGGCGGCGTGAAGACGGCGCCGGACCATTTCCTGGGCGATTACCCGGCGTTCAAGTGGAAGAGCTTCGCCCACGCCATCCCGGCGGACCTCACGGGCAAGACGGTCCTCGACATCGGCTGCAACGCGGGCTTCTACTCGCTCGAGATGAAGCGGCGCGGCGCGGCGCGGGTCCTCGGGATCGACAGCGACGAGGACTACCTGGGGCAGGCGCGCTTCGCGGCGGAGGTCTCCGGGGCGGACATCGAGTTCCAGAACCTCTCCGTGTACGACGTCGGCAGCCTGGGAGAGCGCTTCGACATCGTGCTCTTCATGGGCGTCCTGTACCACCTCCGCCACCCGCTCCTGGCGCTGGATCTGCTGCACGAGCACGTTGTCGGTCACACGCTGGTCTTCCAGAGCATGCAGCGCGGGAGCGCCGAGGTGACGCCGCTCCAGGAGGACTATCCGTTCTCCGAGAAGCGGATGTTCGACGAGGCGGGCTATCCCCGGCTGCACTTCGTGGAGCAGAGCTACTCGCACGACCCGACCAACTGGTGGGTGCCCAACCGCGCTTGCGCGGAGGCGATGCTGCGGAGCGCGGGCTTCGAGATCGTGAACCACCCCGAGCCCGAGGTCTACATCTGCCGCCGCCGCGAGAAGGCTGACGGCGTGCCCGGCGCGGCGTACCCGGCCCGGCGAGGCCTCACGACGAAGGGAGAGCAGGGATGATCGAAGCGGTGATGCTCTGGAACGAGCCCAACAACAAGTCGCACTGGGATTTCGAGATCGATCCCGAGTGGACGACGTTCGGGTCGATGGTGAAGCTCGCCGCGGACGCGATCCGGAGCGAGCGCCCCGGGGTGCCGCGGGTGCTGGGCGGCATCTCGCCGATCGATCCTGCGTTCGTGGCCAACATGGGCCGCCAGGGCGTGCTCGACAACGTCGAGGTGGTCGCGGTGCACGGCTTCCCTCTCGACTGGAACCACTGGCAGATCCACGAGTGGCCGAGCAAGCTCGACGAGATCTGCGCGGTGACGGACAGGCCGATCTGGATCACCGAGATCGGCGTCTCCACGTTCGGCGCCGAGGAGGTGCAGGAGTTCGGCCTGAGGCGGAGCGCCGAGCTGCTGCGCGGCAAGGTCGATCGGGTCCACTGGTACAGCCTCTACGATCTGCCGCGCGCGTGGCCGGCGACGACGCGGCATCGCGAGGCCGAGGGGTCTTCCTATTACAGGCACTTCTACATGGGGTTGCTGCGCGAGGACGGCACGCCGAAGCGCGCGCTGCGGCTCTTCCCGGAGTGCACGCCCGATTTCGGCCTGTGCCAGTGGTTTCACTTCGAGGATCACCGGCTCGACGACGCGGTGGAGTGGCTGAAGAAGCTCGGGGTGCGCCATCTCCGCACCGGCCTGAGCTGGGCCGACAGCTTCCGCCCCGGCGCGGAGGCCTGGTTCGACAGGCAGATGAGGGCGCTCGAGCCGTTCGACGTGACGCTGACCTACTGTTTCACCCCGGAGCACGCCGGCGTCCGGCCGCACCACACGAGCCCCCCGCAGCGCATCGAGGAGTTCGCGGAGTTCTGCGCCCGGATGACGCGGCGGTATGTCGGGTAGGCTGCAGCAGCTTTGCTATCGGATGAACACATCGGGTCTGACCCGATACGCCGAAGCGCCCACGGCATAGCCGCCATGTCGCTTGCAGACATTTTGCCAAGCGTCGGGGCCCCGTCCCGGATGGATGAGCTCCGATCACGCCAGTTCATGGCGCAGGAGCGGGTCGAGGCGAGGACGGCCTGAGCCTTGTAGGTGGCCAATCCTATCCTGTCTGGTCGCCGGACCAGGCGTTCGCCGCTGCTCATCCGGGCGCGCCCGGGTCATCTGTCCGCGCTTCATTCGCACCTCTGGCGCGTAGCGGCGTCGTTTGGTAGGGTGGAGATCGCTGAGCGCTGCTTCCGGATGACCTGACGTTACGCAGTCCAGGTGAGTCATGTCCCACGTCGCGAGCACCCCGAAGCGAGAGAGGGCCGAGGAACACCGCTGCATCGCGGCGGCGCCGGACACGCGATTCGACGCGCGCGGCAGGCTCACGGGAGCCGGGGAGGCATGGCCGTGAATTTCGCCGTGCTCCGCCGCCAGGGGCGCGACGCTCCGGAGCTCGCGTGGCCGCCGTTCATGTGGCTCTCGTCCGGGCGGGCGCCGCGCTGCCTCGTCGTGCTGGCGCACCCCGACGTCGAGACCATCGGGCTCGGCGCGCGGATCGGGCGGCTCGATCCGATCGAGGTGATCCACGTGACCGACGGGGCGCCCCGCGACAGCCGCTTCATGCCGGCGGAGCTCGCCGGCCTCGGGCGCGAGCGCTACACCGCGATCCGCCGCGAGGAGGTGACGCGCGCGCTCGCCATGGCCCACGTGCCCGCGTCCAGGCTGCGGTGCCTCGGCGCTGTCGCCCAGGAGGCCATCGAGGAGGCCCCGAGCCTCGCCCGCAAGCTCGTCGAGCTGTTCGCCCGGACGCGGCCCGAGGTGGTGATCACCCATCCCTACGAGGGCGGCCACCCCGATCACGACGCGGCGGCCCTCGCCGTCCACTCGGCCGCGGTGCTCGCCCGCTGGAACGGCGTCAGCGCGCCGCTGATCTTCGAGGCGGCCTCGTACAACGCCGCGCGGGGGCACCTCGTCACCGGCGAGTTCATCCCGTATCCCGGCGTCCCCGAGATCGCCCTCCGGCTCTCCGACGAGGAGGCCTCGCGCAAGCGCGCCATGCTGGACTGCTTCTCCAGCCAGAAGGAGACGCTCGCCCCGTTCGGCGCGGAGGTCGAGCGGTTCCGGCCGGCGCCCACGTACGATTTCCGGCGGCCGCCGCACGAGGGGACGCTCCATTACGAACACCTCGGCTTTCCTATCGACGGCGCGCGCTGGCGGAAGCTGGCGGTCAAGACGCTCACGCTGCTCGGCCTCGGGCGAGAGCGGTGTCTCTGAAGGTCCCGCTCGTCAGCCCGGCGCTGTAGCAACGGGTGAGCCTGCCCGGCGCATGGCCGGCCGCTGGGCTCGTGATCAAGCGGGCGGCGCTGGGCGACGGCGCCTCTTTCCCGCCCGGCGATGTGGACGCTCGTTCCCATGATGCGTACACTCGTCCATATGACGAACCCTGACGATACCCGGTCCATGCGCGAGCGGATGCTCGCGGGGGACCCGTACATCGCCGATGACCCCGAGATCGCCGAGCGGAGCGCCGCTGCGCTGGACCTCGCGGCGGCCTACAACGCGACCTCGGTACGGCAGCGCCCGCTGCGCCGTCGCCTGCTCGAGCAGCTCCTCGGGTCGGTCGGCGAGGGGACGGAGATCCGGCCGCCGTTCTACGTGGACTATGGCGCGCACATCACCATCGGGGCGCGCTGCTTCGCGAACTTCGGGCTTGTCGCGCTCGACGTCGCGCCGATCACCCTCGGCGACGACGTGCAGATCGGGCCGAACGTGCAGCTCCTCACGCCGACCCACCCGGTCGAGCCGGAGCCCCGGCGACAGAAGTGGGAGGCCGCGAAGCCGATCAAGATCGGCAACAACGTGTGGCTCGGCGGCGGCGCCATCGTGCTGCCGGGGGTGACGATCGGCGACAACACCGTCGTGGGGGCCGGCTCCGTCGTCACGCGCGATCTGCCGGCCAACGTGATCGCCGTCGGCAACCCCGCTCGCGTGATCCGCTCGATCGACGGCGCCGGGGCCGCGCCGGCGCCTGGCGACGCGCGAGGGTGACGGGGGCGCGATGAGCGCGAGGAGGGCGAGGGCCGCCGCGCCGGCGCGGCGGGCCCGCCGCCACGACCCAGGGCGCAGGGAGCGGCTTGTCGCGACGGCGCTCGACGTGATCGCCGAGCAGGGGGCCGCCGGCGCCTCGCACCGAGCCATCGCGCGGGCCGCCGACGTGCCGCTCGGCTCGACGACATACCACTTCGCCTCGATCGACGAACTCCTCGCCGCGGCGTTCACGAGGCACGCGGAGACCGTGGCCGCCCGCTTCGAGGAGCGGATGCGCGCCGCGCGCGACCGGGAGGCCGCCGTCGATTGCCTTGTCGAGCACCTCGCCTGCGACCTGCTCGGCTCGTCGCGCGACCTCGTGCTCAGCGTCGAGCTCTATGTCGCTGCCGCCCGGAGCCCCGCGCTGCGGGCCGTCACCCAGGCCTGGATGCTGCGAAGCAGGCGAGCGCTGGAGCGCCACTTCGACCCGGTGACAGCGCGGGAGCTCGACGCGCTCGTCGAAGGCCTCGTGCTGCACAGCGCGCTCTCTACAGATCCGATGAGCGCCGAGCAGATCCGGCACGCCATCTGCCGCTTCACCCGCTGAGCGCCGGCCGAGCCGCCGTGGGGCTGTCGAGACCGGGCTCCACGTGGCCGCCGGCAAGGACGGAGCGGGGTGACGGCCCTTGTCGCGCCGCCCGATCCCCCTGCATCACTTGACGATGGCCGGATCCTCGATCGTGAAGCACTCGACCGACGACGCCGCGTATTTCACCGCATTGTACCAGAACTGCGAGATCTGGAAGACCTGCGCCGCTGATCTCTCATAGCAGGGGCTGTTCGGGTCCGTGTACGTCCGGGGATCGATGCACGACGCCGTCCCGAGCCACTGGCCCGAATAGGTCACCCACTCGTCGCCATACGCGACGACGCGGCCCTTGCCGACCTCCTCGTGCACCGCGAAGTTGTTCGTGCCGTCAGTGCAATCGACTGTCGCGTTCGTCGACTTGATCGAGCGCGCGACGTAGGCGCCCACGCTCTGGATGTCCTTGCCGATCGGCGTGTCCTGGTTCCAGGTGCCCACGCTCCCGGCGAGGGGGCCGCCGAGCGGCACCGGGCCGCCCCAGCAGTTGCAGTCCGGGCAGCCGATCCGCGCAGGATCCAGCAGGCCGTCGGTGTTGAACTGGATGTCGGTGAACGAGAGGAGCTGGTTGGTCGCCGTGACGTCGTGGATGGTGCATCCCTGTCCGTTGCACTGATAACCGCTCAGCGCGATGAGACCACCGCCGTTGTTGACCCAGTCCTTGAGCGCGCTCACCTCGTCCGCGGTGAACTGCCAGGGCGCCCCGTCGTCGTTCTGTGCGCCCTTCGTCACCATCCACTGGAGGAGTATCACGTCGTACCTGGCGAGGAACTCCGGCGTGAGCGTGGGCTTCTCCGTGTTGTAGTTGTCGACCTGGGCCGTGCTCTGCGTGTTCAACCAGCTCTGGAGCGCCGTTGTGCTGTCGCTGCTGCACGGACCCCAGACACCTTCGTGGCCGATCGACGCGATGTTGATGCAGGTGCAGTTGCCCTCGTCATCGCACGTCGTCTGGTGACCGGCGTCAGGCGGCGGCGTGCTGCCCGGACCCGAGCTCGTCAGCCCGATCTCGCCGCCGAAATCGCCGCTGCTGCTGCTGCTGCTGCCCGCGCCGCTGGCGCTCTGGCCGCCCCCGCCGCTCCCCGTGGCGTTGCCCTTGTCGCCGTCGCCGCCCCCCGAACAGGCGATGACGGGCAGCCAGAGGGCTGCGAGCACAGCGGAGAAGCGAGCCGCGAGCTGGAGCGCTGTCATGACCCATAGAGTATCACTCCCCGCGGCGGACTGGCGGTCCAAAATCGCGCGGGAGCTCTCCGCCGGCGGGCGCTGCAGGCTCCTCGATCTCCAGCCGCGCGAGCCTCCCGCGCTACAGCTCCGGCGTGAGCGCTGCCCCATCCCCGACCGGCTGGAGCCTTCATTCATCGCAGCGCCCGATGAGGAACCAGCGCACGCCGAGCGCCCCGGGCTGGAGCGCGACGCAGACCTCGCCGCCCACCTCCACCGCTTCGTACAAATCGCTGTCGACCGTGACCTCACCTTCCTGCGCCGGTCCCCAGGGCGCGAGGCGCAGCCGATGTTTCAGGCGCTTGGCCGAAGTGATGTGCTTGTCGAGCACCGCGACGCGAAGCACCTCGGGCTCGCTGCGATCGAGCAGCGCGTTGGCCATCTGGAGCGCGCCCCAGGGGTGAGCGGCGAGGAACAGCAGCACGCCGAGCGGCGCGAACCAGCGCCGGCGCAGCCCCGGCTCTCCGACCATGACGAGGACGGTGAGGGCGAGGGTGACGAGCGCAGTCCAGACGAGCGACGGCTCCCAGTCGATCACGTGGAGATCGAAGATCGCGCGGACCGTCAGGAACAGCCCGGGACCGAACAGCGGCACCATGAGCGAGGGCCGGATCTCGTTCCGAGCGTCCGAGATCGCGTAGAGCCCGCGCCCTGCGAGGAGCAGCGCCACCGTGGCGAGCGGGATCGCGGCGAGCGTCGCGACCGCGGCCTCGTAGGGCCGGGGGTAGAGCAGGGCCCAGGCCATGGTCCCCGCGCTGAGGACGGTCGCGGCGCGCGCGACCCGACGCGCCCTCGCGAGCGCCCGGCGGCGCTCTTCCTCGGTCTGCCCGAGCTCCGTCCGCCGGAGCAGCTTGGCCTCGGCGCGCCCCCGATCGCGCGCGTCGAGGTCGGGGATGGCCGCGAGCCAGTCGTCGAGGGCAGCGTCGCGCTCGCAGTGGAGGTCGGTCTTCACCGGCTTCCGCCCGGCCTCGCGGAGCTCGAAGACGAGCCGCTGAAAGCCGTGCTGCCTGGGGATGATCCGGAGCCCCAGGATCTCGTCCCGGCGCAGCCGGCGCCGGCCAACCCCCAGATCCACGAGCTCGATCGCGTCCTCGAACAGGACGACGCGCTTGCTCCTGATCCAGGCGATGCAATAGGCGCCGCCCAGCGCGAAGCCGAGCCCTGTGACCGCGAGGATGACGCTCAGGCCATCGGCCGCCCGTTCCGGTCTCCAGGACAGCGCGACGCCGACGAGCGCGAGCCCCATCGCGAGCAGCACCGCTCCGGCCACCTGGCCGAGGAGCCGTTGCCGGCGGTTCGGCCGCACCACGCGCGGCCAGGTACAGAGCTCCCTGCGGTCCTCGGCTGCTCCGGCCATCGCTCGCCTCACCTCCACCGGCGTCGACCCTAGCACGGTGGCCGCGCCGATCCTCGGCCGCGTACATTCGCACCCCGGCGGCGCCCCCACGCCCTCGCCGCGGACACGTGCGCCGATCGCCATGGTATCCTGCCCGCCCGAAAGGTAATACCTATGCACTCTCGGCAATTCACCGGCGAGCCGTCGTCGAACGGTACGGTCGGGCGCGACTTCACCGTTGTCGACGTCCTCGAGCTCTTGTCGCCGGCCTCCGGCGCCGGTCGCGGGCCCTCATGTTCGATGTGATCATCGCGGGGTGCGGGCCGACGGGTGCGATGCTGGCCGCCGAACTGCGGCTTCACGATGTGCGGGTACTCGTTCTGGAGAAGGAACCCGTGCCCGTTTCGTCGTTCGTCCGCATCGTCAGTCTGCACATCCGCAGTATCGAGCTGATGGCGATGCGCGGACTGCTGGATCGCATTCTCGAGCGCGGAAGACGGCGTCCTGTCGGCGGTATCTTCGCCGCCATCGCCAAGCCCACGCCCGAGGGCCTGGATTCCGCGCACGCCTATCAGCTGGGGATCCCGCAGCCGGTCGTGAATCATCTGCTCGAAGAACATGCGATCGAGCTGGGGGCGCAGGTCCGGCGCGGTTGTTCGGTCGCCGGTCTCGAGCAGGACGACGAGGGCGTGACCGTCGAGCTGCCCAGCGGGGAACAGCTGCGTTCGCGCTATCTCGTCGGCTGTGACGGCGCGCGCAGCACGGTGCGCAAGCGGCTCGGCGTCGGCTTCCCTGGCGAGCCGTCACGGAACGACACGCTCATGGGCGAGATGGAAGTGGGTGTACCGCAGGAGGAGATCGCCGCCAGGGTGGCCGAGATCAGCGCGACCAACAAGCGATTCTTGATGATCAAGCCCTTCGGCGAAGGGGTCTATAGCGTCGTGGTCCCCGCCGCGGGGGTCAGCGACCGCGCGGAGCCGCCCACCCTCGAGGATTTCAAACAACAGTTGCGCACCATCGCCGGAACCGATTTCGGCGTGCACTCCCCGCGCTGGTTGTCCCGCTTCGGGGACGCCACCCGGCTGGCCGAGCGTTATCGGGTGGGGCGAGTGCTGCTGGCCGGCGATGCGGCGCACATCCATCCACCCGCCGGCGGTCAGGGCCTCAACCTGGGGGTTCAGGACGCGTTCAACCTCGGCTGGAAGCTGGCCGCACAGATCCGCGGCTGGGCGCCGGAGACACTTCTGGACACCTACCATGCCGAACGTCATCCGGTCGCCGAGGACGTGCTGGACAACACCCGCGCCCAGGTGGCGCTGACGTCTGCCGAGCCGGGCTCACAGGCCGTGCGCAGGCTGCTCACCGAGCTGATGGACTTCGACGAGGTGAACCGCTATTTGATCGAGAAGATCACCGCGATCGGCATCCGCTACGACTTCGGCGAGGGCCCCGACCTGCTCGGCCGCCGCCTGCGCGACATCGAGGTGAAACAGGGCAACCTCTACAGTCTGCTGCATCGCGGCCGCGGTCTGCTGCTGGACCGCACCGGACGCCTGACCGTCGGCGGCTGGTCGGACCGGGTCGATCACCTCGCGGATCCCACCGCGGTGCTCGATGTTCCCTGCGTCCTGCTACGCCCCGACGGCCACGTCGCCTGGATCGGCGACGATCAGCAGGACCTGGACGACCACCTCTCCCGCTGGTTCGGCGAGCCCGCCGGCTGATCTCGCCTGAGCGACCGACAATGAACGCGAGCACGCCTGTCTCGGGTCAATAGGCAAATCAAGCCGGATCGCAGCGCGAGGAGCCACGCTTGCGTTTCGGAGCGGCGTCATCCGGCGGACCGCATCCGTAGTTGATGCTCACCTCGCCTGCCCGACGCGGCGCTCCTCTCCCTCGCCGCGCTCGGGCCCTCCGTGCTCGTGCATGCGCTCACCTCTCGGCCTGACAGCCGCGATCCACGGACACACATCGCGATGTATGAGAACCGCTGCTATCCGGCGTGCTCTGTGTTACATCGGTGGATGAGTCTCGGCTCCACGACGCGTCGATCGCGCTGATGTGCCCTTGACACAACGAAGCTCGATGTGATGGCGTACTCCGCGGGGGAAGAATGCACCTTCGGATGGTCGCCGCGCCGCATCGTCTGCGTCGAACGGGCGTGTGCTCCGCGCCTCGACGGCGGCGCATGCGCTGGCCGGGGACCGGGCTGGTCGTGGGGCTCGCGTCCCTTCTCTCCGCCTCCTGCGCGCCGGAAGAGCCCCATCCTCCCGAGAACGCGATCTTCCTCGGGGCGCTCCTGCCCTTCTCCGGCAGGGAGTCCGCCATCGGCCGTAACCTCGAGCAAGCGATGTTGCTCGCGGTCCAGGATCTGAACGCCGCGGGGGGGCTCGACGGCAGGCCGTTCCACCTCCGGAGCCGAGATAGCCACTCCAGCGCGGAGCGCGGGTTCGACGAGCTGCTCAAGCTGCTCTACACAGATCAGATCCGCTACCTGATCGGGCCGGAAGAGAACGGGCTCGCCCGCGATATAGCGCGGGACGTGAAGGCGCTCGACGTGTTCCACATGCTGCCGGGCTATGCCGCGCCCACCGTCGCGCGCAGCGAGACGATGGGCGGCTGGATGCGGCTCGCCCCCTCCTCGTTCGACGTCGGTTGCACGCTGGCGCGCATCGCCTTCGACGAGGGCATCGGTACCGTGAACAGCCTGGCCGCGCTCGACGACTACAACACCACCGTCAGCAGCGAGTTCACGACCCGCTTCGCGGCGCTCGGGGGGAGGATCCTCCCCTCGGTGACGTTCACGCCAGGCCAGCAGACGTATGCGAGCAAGATCGAGTCCGCCTTCGACGCGAAGGCCGGCCGGACGCTCCTGGCCTCGTATCCCACCACCGGCTCGACCATCGTGACGGAATGGGCCGTCTCCGGGCGCCCGGGCACCTGGTTCCTCGGCCCCGCGCTGCGCACCGAGGTGCTCCTCGCCAACATCCCGACAGGCTCCCTCGACGGATACGTCGGGGTCTCGCCGTCGCTCAGCCTGCCGAGCGAGTGCCGCATGATGGCCGAGGGCCAGCAGGTGGTCGACTGCACGACCGGGAACGCCGCCGCCTTCATCGGGCATTTCTCCACCTTCTGGGGCGGCGAGGCGCCGCTGCCCGCGGCCCACTTCTATTACGACGGGGTCGTCCTCGTCGCGATGGGCCTCGCGTTCGCCCAGGCGAAGAGCGGGGCGATCCCGACCTCCGGTCACGATCTGCACGAGATCATCCGCGATCTCAACGACCCGGCCAACGAGGTCGCCTCGTGGCGCGACCTCCCCGCGGCGATGGCCAAGCTTCGCGCGGGCACCCCTCTCCGCTACGTCGGCGCGGCCGCCGAGTACCAGTTCGATGACTACGGGGCGAACAGGCACTACTTCATGCAGCAGTGGACCGTCGAAGGCGACAGCTTTGTCGATCTCGACCCGGTCCCCGTCAGCTGCGTCGGCGGGAGATGAGCCCGCCGCGAGACAGCGCTTCACGCAGGGATGCTGCGTACGACACGACGAATCACAGAGCATAAGGGGGTATCATGAACAGAATCGGACGACGCTGGGTGGCGGCCTTCGGTCTCGCGCTGATGGCGGCGGCATGCGAATCGGGCGGCACCGCCGGCCCGAGCGAGCAAGCCTTGCCCATCCAGCGCGCGCCGACGCCCGAGAGCGAGTTCACCGCAAAGGAGATCGAGACGACGCTCGACACGCTCGTCGCCGAGTTCAACGAGGGCGCCGTCGAGCCCATGCAGATGGCGATCCTGCTGAAGGAGCTCGGCGGGTTCTTCACGCCGATCACCACGGGGGCGAACCGAGCCATGGGCGAGCTCGGGGTCACGGGGAACGTGGTCGGGCCCAGTGGACAGGGGAGCGATCAGCAGCAGAGGGCGGAGGCCCAGGGGGAGCAGATTGTACAGGCGGTCGCGGACGGCGCCGAAGGGATCGGCGTCTCGCCCTTCGGCGAGGCCATCGCGGCCGGCATCGAGGAGGCCGTCGCCGACGGGGTTCCCGTGGTGACGCTCGACACCGACGCGAAGGACTCGAAGCGCGCCATCTATGTCGGAACCATCAGCGAGGCGGCCGGCGTCACGGCAGGAGAGACCCTGCTCGCGTTGCTGCCCCCGGCGCCGGGCACGGTGGTGATCCACGGCGCCGACGACCCGTCCTGGGTCGACGGGATGAATCGAATGCAGGGGGCTCGGGGCGTCCTCGAGAAAGCCGATTACAAGGTCGTGGTGCGCGCGATCACCTGGTCCCCGCCGGGGGAGGCCGCTGACGTCGAGGCGATGAAGGCCCTGATCGAGACGGCGGACCCGCCCGTCGTGGGGTTGCTCGGCCTGCACAACGTCTCGTACCGGTGCGCGATGGCCGCGGAGGCCGCGGAGGCCGCGGAGGGCGCGGGCGCGAAGAGGCTCCCCGTCGTCGCCTTCGACTTCGAGCCGAAGACCGTCGAGTACCTGCGCCGGGGGCGCATCGACGCGACGCACGCCCAGCGGCAGTACTATGCAGGGTACCTCGTGCCCTACATCCTCTACGGCATCAAGACCATCGGCCTCGACGCGACCAAGGCGCTCTTCGCCCCTCGGATGTTTGACGAGAGCCGGCTCAACGTCGGCCTCGACGTGGTCCCGTCGGACAAGGTCGAAGAGTACAACGCCTTCCTCGACTCGATCGGCGTGGTTCAGTAGCGGCGCCTCGCGAGCGACCGGCTACGCCTCGACTGCGCTGAGCACGAGCTCGCGGCCGAGACGGCGCGAAGCGATCTCCGGGAGCAGCCCCGGGATCCCTCGTCCGCAGATCACCTCAGCTCGTAGACGTCGACCGTGTCCACCATCACGTGGGGCACGAGGACGCGTCCACGCTTCGTGTCGTAACCGATATCCGTAGGCGTCTTCTGCTCGGTGATGGGGCGCCGCGCGGTCGCGCGGGTGGGCTCGACAGCGGACGGCCACGCGCGACGGGGCGCCGGGGAGGAGGAGCTGCAACAGACGGATGGGTTCGCCGACGTCGCGCGGTGAGCCCGCCAGCTTGTTCACGGACAGCCGCCTCGCACGGGCTCCGGCCGCGCTGCCGGCCGCGTCGCAGTGGGATCATCGGCGGGTCGCGATGGGGGTGTCCGCACAGCAGCAGGCTCATCCATCGCCGATGACCCGGCGCTGCGCGGGTCTTCCGCGTCGAGGGTCGAGGGTCGCCGCGAGCCGCAGCGGGCGGAGGGAGGGGGAAAACGAAAAACCGACGCGATGCCGCTTGCATGTCGCGTCGTAGCGGAGTAGGTTGCTCCCTTCCTCACGACGTCACTGGCTCTCGACACGATGCTTTCTCTCTCCCTTTCACAAGGGAGATTATCGCTCGCGCGGATGACTGGACGACGCACCGTGTGCTTGCGCAGGTTTCGCTGCGCGGCACGTCACCGTTCGACCGATAACGGCTTCATCGAATGGCAGGCGAAGAGCGCTCAGGAGCGCATCTGTAAGCCGTGAAAGCAATGTGTCATGGGTAATCGTCTTTACGTCGGCAATCTTTCGTACAGCACCACGCGCGAGTCCCTCGAGTCCGCGTTCGCCGGCAGCGGTGAGGTCCGGGAGGTCGCGATGCCGACCGACCGCGAGACCGGCCAGCCGCGCGGGTTCGCGTTCGTCACGATGGGCTCGGCCCAGGCGGCGAACAGCGCGATCTCGCAGCTCAACGGCATGATGCTCGATGGGCGCGCGCTCAAGGTGAACGAGGCGCAGGAGCGCCCGGCCGGCGGCGGTGGTGGCGGCGGCGGCGGTCGCGGCTTCGGCGGTGGCGGCGGGCGCGGCGGCGGCGGCGGCCGCGATCGTTACTGATCGCTCCGTTCGTTCAGTCGACATAGGGCGGCGGACCCCCGAAGGTCCGCCGCTTTTTTTTCGCTCATCGATAGAGCTCGCTGGGGAGCCAGTCGCCGGGTTCAGGCAGATTGCCGGGGGCGTGGCAGGGGGGCGACCTCGCACGCGCGCAGGTCCGGAATCGGTGGGTCTTCCGGTGTGGAGCCACGCTTGTTGTCGGGCCCCTCGGTGGCCGTGATCGGATACGCTTCGTGCACCGGACCGGTCCGGGTGGAGCTCCCGATGACCGCGGAGCGCTCGCGTCAACCAACACGCCCGTTCGCGGGCGTCCTGAGATGGAGTCATCATGCAACGACAGACCGCGTTGAAGCGACAGAAAGAGCGCGCTCGTATCGAGAAGCAGCGCGAGAAGACGGCGAGCCGCATCGAGCGCCGCAATGACAAGGGGGCGAGCGGCTCCCAGGTGCCGGGGGAAGACCCGGACATCGCGGGCATCGTCCCGGGGCCTCAGCCTCAGGTCGTCGATTGAGGCCCGCGATCGAGGGGGGCCTGCCAGCCGAGGGGGACGTCGCCTCGGAGGTCTCGGCGGCGCGGCGGGCGATCATCGAGCAAAGCGCCGATTCGCTCGGACGTACGTGGGCTGACGGGTGTCGGCGGGAGCTGCTGCAGGAGGGGCGTCGCGCGTCCGGGGGCTGGCCGGGGACCCTGCGCGAGGCACGGGCGCGCGTGGAATGCGCCCTCCACGTCGAGATGCGTGGCCGCAAGCTGCCCGCGATCACCGAGGTCGAACGCGAGCTCGCCGTCCGGACGACGTACGCGAGCGCCCGCAACGCGTGGCGCAAGTGCGTCGACGCCACGACGCGCTGACCCGCTGTTAGCGCGCCCTCCCAGAAGTGGAGTTCGCCCCGGGTTCGATCCCTGTTCTTGATGGGGATCTCCGGTCCAACCGGCCTCATGCGTTGGCGCCCTGCAGGTACGCGCCGACGCCGGTGCTCCCGCCAGGGCGCACCGCCGCCGTCCTGCCCGCGCCGCCGCTTCGCCCAACCCCGGGCACGCTCAGTCGTAGTACTCGTTCCCCAGGTGCGTGATCAGCTCTTCTCCCATCATCCAGCGCAGCGTGTTCTTCAGCTTCATCGACTGGATGAACAGGTCGTGCTCCGGGTAGAGCTCCGGCGCGGTCATCGGGCTCTTGAAGTAGAAGCTCAGCCACTCCTGCGTCCCGCTGAAGCCCGCCCGCGCCGCCAGGTCCAGGAACAGCGCCAGATCGAGCACGATCGGCGCCGCGAGGATCGAGTCCCGGCAGAGGAAGTTCACCTTCATCTGCATCGGATAGCCGAGCCACCCGAACAGATCGATGTTGTCCCACCCCTCCTTCGCGTCCCCGCGCGGCGGATAATGCTCGATCCGCACCTTGTGGTAGAGCTTCGAATACAGCTCCTTGTAGAGCCCCGGCTGGAGGATCTGATCGAGCACGCTGAGCTTCGACGCCTCCTTCGTCTTGAACGAGTCCGGATCGTCGAGCACCACGCCGTCGCGGTTGCCGAGGATGTTCGTCGAGAACCACCCCGAGATGCCGAGCATCCGCGCCTTGAGCGCCGGCGCGATCACCGTCTTCATCAAGGTCTGCCCCGTCTTGAAGTCCTTGCCCGCGATCGGCACCCCGTGATGGCGCGAGAGCTCCGACGCCGCCGGGAAATCGACGGTCAGGTTCGGCGCCCCGTTCGCAAACGGGACCCCCTCCTTGATGCACGCCCAGGCGTAGATCTGCGAGTTCGAGATCCCGGGGTGGTTCGACAGCAGCCCCGCCTCGAACGCGGCCACCGACGTATGCACGTCCGACGGCGCGATGAAGATCTCCGTCGATCCGCACCACACAGCCACCGCCCTGTCCGCCCCGCGCGACCGCACGAAGCCGCGGATGTCGTCCCGCACCTGCTCCACCATGTCGGCCTTGCTGCGGCCCGTCTTCACGTGCGGGCCGTGGAGCCGGCGCACGTAGTCCGGGTAGAACACCGCCTTCATCGGCGTCACCGCCGCGAGCTCCTCGCGGACCGCATCGAGGTGCGCCGCCTCGAGCACCTTCGCCTCGACCGCCGCCTCATGCGCGTTGTCAGGGAAGATGTCCCATCCGCCGAACTCCAGATCATCGAGCGACGCCAGCGGGACGAAGTCCTTGATCCTCGGGGAGCGGTTCTCCGTGCGCTTGCCCAGCCGGATCGTCCCGAGCTGGGATAGCGCCCCCACCGGCGCGGCCACCCCGCGCCGCGCGAGCATCACGCCCGCGATCGTCGTCGTCGACACGGCCCCGAGCCCCGGCAGGAGCACGGCCAGCTTCCCCTGCGGCTTCACCAGCTTCTGCGGCTGCTTCATCCGATCCTCTCCTCGCTCGATCCAGTTCAGCCGCTCCCGGCCTGTTGTTCGTCGCCGGCTCAGCCGTTCGCGGCCTGCGGCAGCGGCGCGTCGCTCTCCGACGCCAGCCCGGGCGCGTGGCGGGTCAGCCCGAGCACGCCCCGGAACCCCTCGATCGTCCGGCGCAATCCCACCCGGAGCGGCACCTTCGGCTCGAACCCGAGCGCCCGCTTCGCGTGATCGATGACCGGCTGCCGCTGCCGCGGATCGTCCTGCGGCAGCGGGCGGAACGCGACGCGGCTCCGGCTCCCGGTCAGGTGAATCACCTCCTCGGCGAGCTCCAGCACCGTGAACTCCTCGGGGTTCCCGAGGTTCACCGGGCCCGTCTCCGTGGGGTGCTCCATCAGCCGCACGATCCCCTCGACGAGATCGTCCACGTAACAGAAGCTCCGCGTCTGCGAGCCGGCGCCGTACACCGTCAGATCCTCGCCCCGCAGCGCCTGGACGATGAAGTTCGACACGACGCGCCCGTCGTCGAGCGCCATCCGCGGACCGTAGGTGTTGAAGATCCGCGCCATCCGGACCTCGACGCCGCGGCGACGGTGGAAGTCCATCACCAGCGACTCGGCGCAGCGCTTCCCCTCGTCGTAACACGAGCGGATCCCGATCGGGTTCACCGAGCCGCGGTAGCTCTCCGGCTGCGGGTGGACCTCGGGATCGCCGTACACCTCGCTTGTCGACGCCTGGAAGACCCGCGCCCCGCAGCCCTCGGCGAGCTTCAGCGCGTTGTGCACGCCCACCACGTTGACCATCGTCGTCCGGACCGGATCGCGCTGGTAATGGGGCGGGCTCGCCGGCGAGGCGAGGTTGTAGATGCGGTCGACCTTGACGTCGTACGGCTGGGTGACGTCGTGCTCCATCAGCCGGAAGCGGCGGTGGTTGAGGAGGTGGGCGACGTTGGCCTTGGAGCCGGTCGAGAGATCGTCGAGCGCGACGACCTCGTGGCCGTCGCGGATCAGCCGATCACACAGGTGGGAGCCGACGAAGCCGGCGCCTCCGGTCACCAGGATGCGCAGCGCAGCGCTCATGTCTCTCTGACCTCCTCTCCAGAAGACGACGACCGCCCGCCAGCCCCCGGAGGGGCGAGCGCGATGAGATCCATCCTCGTCACGGTCGCTTCGTCATCCTTCATTGGCAGCACGCTGTTCCAAGCCCGACACCGCACGTCGATGTCACTGTCTCCGGTCCCCTGGGAGCTCCTGCTCGTCGAGCAGCTCCCGGGCAGCTCTCTCGAGCGCCTCGGCGCGGTGCGCCGCTGTGTGCCGGGCGAGCACGCGCTCGCGCGCCCGCTGCCCGATCGCGATCCGCTCCCGCTCCGGGAACTCGCGCAGCATGCGCAGCGCCTCCTCCGAGGAGCGGGCGACAAGGATCTCCTTGCCAGGCTCGAAGAGCTCGTCGAGACCCGGCCAGTCGTCGCTGATCACCGGCACGCCGCACGCCGCCGCCTCGAACAGGCGCACGCTCGGCGAGTACCCCGCCTCGATCATGTCCTGCCGCGTGACGTTGAGCGTGAAGCGCTGCGCGCCGTAGAAGGCGCGGTGCTCGCCCGGCGGGATGTGATCCGTCCTGTCGACGTTGGCCGGCCACGCGATGTCCGCCGGGTACTGCGGCCCGGCGACGGCGAAGCGGCCCTGCTCCCAGCGGCGCGCCGGCTCGACAAGCAGCCGGTCCAGCGTGGGCTGGCGATCGGCGCTGTAGGTGCCGAGGTAGCCGAGATCCCACCGGGGCGAGGCGCGCTCCGGGAAGTACTCGTCCGGATCCACCGAGCAGTAGAGCGGGCGCGCCCGCTTCGCCCCGTAGCGGCGCTCGAGCAGGTCGAGCGTCGGGCCGCCGGTGAACGAGAGGTAGAGGTCGTACCGCGGGATCAGCGCCGCCGACAGGTACTCGGTGTCGCCCCGCTCGAGCTTCTTCAGCGTCACCGGCGTGTCGATGTCGTAGAACGCCGTCTTCCCGCGCGCCGTCTCCGTCACCCACGCGCCGACAGCGACCCCGTCGGGCACGTACGACCCGACAACCACCATGTCCGCGTCGCGCACCGCCTCGCCGAAGCGCGCGCGGAGGTCGTCGAGGCTCTGGTAGAGCGCGGTCTGGCCGTAGGGCGGGCGCGGGAGATCGCGGTTCTCCGCGTAGAACCAGAGGTCCCGCTCGAGGAACAGCACGCGGTGGCCGCGCTGCGCCAGCCGCTTGATCAGCCCGCGGTAGGTCGTCGCGTGGCCGTTGCCCCACGACGAGGTGATCGAGAGGCCCAGGAAAACGAAGGAGATTGTCTTCACGGCGCTGTCGCGGTGAGGGGTAGGTCGTCTGGGCGGGCGAGCAGCGCTTCGACCTGCTTCGCCCGCTCCGCATAGGTGTGCGCGGCGAGCACGCGCTGCTTCGCCGCCTTGCCGATCGCGCGCGCCCGCTCGGGCGTGAGCGCCCGGAGGATCTCCGCTACCTCGTCGCCGTTCCTGGCGACCAGCACCTCGCGCTCGGGCTCCAGGAAGAGCTCGATCCCCTCCCAGGCGTCGGTGATGAGGCACGCGGCCGCGCCCGCGGCCTCGAAGACCCGGGTCGCCGGCGAGAAGCCGACCGACGCCATGCTGTCGCGCGCCACGTTCAGCACCGCGCGCGCGCTCGCGTTGAAGGCGTTGTGATCCGCCGTGTAGACGTGCCCGACGTACCGGACGTTCGGCGGCATCGCCTTGTCCTGCCAGCCGCTGCCGCCGAGCAGGAACCTGAGCCCGGGGAGCGCGGCCGCCGGCCGGAGGAAGAACTCCTCGACGCGCCCCTCGCGGTCCGGCAAGCGGTTGGCGAGGAGCGCGAAATCGCAGTCGAACCGCGGATCCGGCGCGACCTCGAAGTGCGTCTCGGGGTCGAGGGCGTTGTAGATCGGCACGCAGCGCCGCGCGCCGAGCGCCTCGTAGCCGCGCACAACGGGGTCGCCTCCGCCGTAGGTGAAGACAAGGCTGTAGCGCGGGATCTGCTGCCGGAACGCGTCGGACGGGTCGGTCCGGACCCGCTCGAGCGTGGCCGGCGCGTCGACGTCCCAGAAGAGGGTCGTGAGCCCCGGCCGCTCGAGCGAGGCGACCTCGGCCTCGAGGAGCTCGTCGAACACGCCGACGCCGCTCGCCTTGACGACGACGTCCGCGCTCCGCGCCTGCTCGACGAGCCGCCGGGGCTCCGCCGGGTCGGTGCCGGAGTAGACGACAACGCGGGCCCACGGCGGGTCCTCGATGTCGCGGTGCTTCTGCCGGTCGTAGGCGTCCGGCTCGTAGAAGGTGACCCGGTGGCCGCGCGCGGCGAGGGCGCGGATGATGCCGCGGTAGTAGGTCGCGGCTCCGTTCCAGTAGGCGGAGACGAGGCTCGATCCGAAGAAGGCGATGGTGAGCGATCGGCTCGAGGTCGGGCGTCGGTTCATGCGGTGGCTCGCTGGGTGGTGGCGGCGGGCGCGGGGCGGTCGACCTCGATGCCGAGGTCGGCCGAGATGCTCAGCAGCTCGTCGACGCGGTGGGCGCACGTGTGGCGCGCGAGGACTGTCTTGCGCCCCCGCTCCGCCAGCTCGGCGGCCATCGCGGGCTCGGCGAGGAGCGCCCGCAGGTGCTTCTTCATCTCGTCGCCGTCGCGGGCGACGAGGTAGTCGAGCCCGGGCGAGAACAGCCCCTCCGCGTCGCTCCACGGCGAGCAGACGAGCGGGATCGCGCACGCCAGGGCCTCGAACGGCCGGATGGTCGGGATGCCCGGGAGCGACTCGACATAGGGCCGCCGCGGCACGTGGACGGTCACCCGCGCCCGCGCGAAGGCGTCGGGCGCGCGGTGGTTGGGGAGCCAGCCGCGGTGCTCGATCCCGGCGGCCTCGAGGGCGGCGCGGGCGTGCTCGGGGTAGCGCACCCCGTGCACGTGGGCGGAGAGGCGGAGGTCGCGCGCCGGGCCGATCAGGAACTCGTCGAGCTCGCGCGCGCGCTCCTCGTCGCCCCAGTTGCCTACCCACACGAGGTCGCGCTCGGGCTTCACGTCGCGGCGCGGCCGGAACACCCGCGCGTCCGCGGCCTCGTGCCAGATGAAGGCGCGGCGGGCCCAGCGCCGCTCGAGGTAGATGTCGCGGATCACCCGGCCGAAGGCGAGGACGCCGTCGTAGTGGGTGAGGTCGTAGCGGGTCATGGCCCCGGGATCCGTGACCGACCGGTGGTGCGTGTCGTGGAAGAGCAGCCTGTACGACGCGCCCGTCCGGTGCGCGCCGACGCGGGCGACGAGCTCGGGCTCGCTCCACTCGTGGACGATGACCAGCGAGGCGCCCTCGAGCGCCTGGTCCATGTCGAGCGAGGCGAGGTCGTACCGGATCGGGTCGACGTGCGGATAGACGTCCCGCACCTCGCGCAGCGGCGCCTCGCCGTTGTCGGCGACGAGGTTCTGGAGGCTCCAGGCGTCGCGCGGCTCGAAGACGCGGACCTCGTGCCCGCGCTCGGCGAGCTCGGTGACAACGCCGCGGAGGAAGTGCGCGTTGCCGTGGTTCCAGTCGGACAGCAGCGAATGGCAGAAAAGGACGATGCGCATGGGGCTCACTCGCCTCCCACGGCGGCAGCGGCGGCCTCGCACGCCGGCGAGCGCCTCGCGGCGAAGGCGCGCCGGCGGAGGTCGCCGTAGACGTGCAGGTAGCCGCGGACCATCCGCCGCGGCGAGAAGTCGAGGGCGCGGGCGCGGGCGCGGGACGCCATCTCCCGGCGGGCGCCGGGATCGTCGATCAGCGCCTGGAGCGCGCGCCGGAGCGCCTCCGCGTCGGCGGGGTCGACGTAGAGGGCCGCGTCCCGCCAGACCTCGCGCAGGCTGGGGATGTCGCCCAGGACGAGCGCGCAGCCGGAGAGCGCCGCCTCGAGCACCGACAGGCCGAACGGCTCGTAGCGGGCCGGGTGCGCGTAGATCGACGCGCGGGCGAGCGCGCCGGCCACGCCGGAGGGGGAGAGCACGCCGAGGTGCTCGAGCGACGGGATCGGCCGCGCGCCCCCGCCGGGGTGGACGTCGCTGCCGGCCACCCGGATCGGCCAGGGCAGGCGAGGGGCCACCTCGCCGAGCGCCGCGACGTTCTTGGCCTGGTCCCAGAGCCGCCCGACGGCGAGGATGAAGTCCTCCTTGGGCTGCGGGGCGAACCGATCGGGGTCGGCCGCGTTGGGGATCACCGCCGCGCGCGGCTGCGGGGAGAGCGCGCCGTGGTGGCGCAGCAGGGCGTCGAGCATCGCCCGGGTCGGCGCCACCACCGCGGACGCGGCGGCGAGCCCCCGGGCCACCTCGCGCCGGTAGCGATCGTACTGCGGCGGCGCCTCCCCGCCGAGGACGGCGGACCACCAGGAGAGCACGCAGGAGTGCGCCACAACGAGCTTCGGCGCGCGGAAGCCGAGCGCGCCGTGCGCGTAGCCGTTCAGGTGGACCACGTCCGGGCGGACGCGCTCCTCGAGCTCGAGGAGCCAGTCGCCGGCGCGCGCGACGTCGTCCCAGGGGTCGTCCATCCACTCGAGCCGGTACGAGCTCTCGAAGAGGGCGAGCCCTGGCACGCTGCCCGCGGCCTCGCGCTGGGGCGCCGAGAGCGGCCCGCCCATCGTGGCGAGCGACGTCCGCACCCCGCGCGCCGCGAGCGCGCGCGCGAGCTCGATCGCGTAGGAGAAGACGCCTCCCACCGTGTCGGCGGTCATCAGGATGGAGCCGAGCTCGTGCAAGGCGTCACCCATGACCCGGCGCGGCGACCTCGAGCTCGGAGAGCGGCAGGGGGCGGCTCTCCTGGATGTCGCTGAAGTGATCGAACTGACCGAGGTAATGCTCGACAGAGCGCTCCCACGCCTGATCGTCGGGGCGACCCCAGCGCATCGTGTAATCGGGCGAGCCCGGGTACGGGAACATCGGCACCGGCTCGTTCGCCCAGACGCCGTGCTGCCGGAGCCGCTCCCGGAAGGCGGTGACGTCCGCCGGGTCGTCGGTCTGTGACTGGATCAGGTTCGCCTGGACGAAGGGGACGCTCTTCTTCGCGTGGATCAGGAGCTCGCTGAGCTGCTCGGTCGAGAGCTTGCAGTGCTTGGCCAGCAGGCTCCTGCCCTCCTTCGTGATGCTCTCGACCCCCGCCTCGATCGAGACGCACCCCGCTGTGCCGAGCAGGTCGAGCATCTCGCGGCTCCAGTTGTCGATGCGCATCTGGATGCCGAACGACACCGGACGATCCACGAGCGCCTCGAGCAGCGGGCGGTCGGGGAGGAAGATCTCGTCGATGAAATAGACGTAGCGGACGCCCTGCGCGATGAGCCCGTCGAGCTCGTCGAGGAGCACCGGGAGCGGGCGCTTGCGGTAGCGATCCCGGAAGTTGTCCTTCGCGCAGAAGGTGCAGTTGTAGGGGCACCCTCGCGACGCCTCGACCTCGGCGCCCGGGCCGACCGGCGCGGTGTCGAAGCGGTGGTGGTGGTGGGCGTGGCGCGCCACCGTGGCGTCGTCCCAGCGCAGGGCCGGGAGCCGGGCCATGTCGGCGCCGTGCGGGCCGCCCTGCACGCGCGCCTCGTCGCCGTCGACGTACGCGATCGACGCGATCTCACCCCAGCGCGAGCGCGGGAGTTCGGCGAGCTTCACCAGGACCTCCTCGCACTCGCCCATCACGACAGCGTCGACCGCGAGCTTGCGGAGCGTGGCGCGGGGGGTGGTGGAGGCGTGGGGGCCCACCGCGAACCGGAGGCCCGGCAGGCCGCGGAGGGCGTGGAGCGTCTGCTGGGGGACCCGGAGCTCGGGCGGCGCGCAGCGCCAGAAGAGGTAGCTCGGCGCGGTGGTCACCACGACGGCGTCGGGGCGGAGCGCGGCCACCTCGTCGCGCACGGCGTCCTGGGAGAGGTCCCGGGCCTGGGCGTCGACGATCGTCGCCTCGTGCCCCGCGGCCTCGAGCAGCGCCCTGGCGTAGCCGTACTCGAGCGGCAGGTGCGGCTCGCGGCACCCGAAATAGATGCTCCCCTCGAAGCTCCAGGGCGGGTTGACGAGCGCGAGCCTCACCCGACGCCCTCCATGCGCAGCTCCTCGGTCGCCTGGCCGGCGGCGGCCTTGCCCGCGCCGGTCGTCTCCATCAGCTCGCGCAGCCAGCCGTACAGCTTGCGGACGCCCTCGCGGACCCGGACGCGCGGCCACCACCCCGTGGCCGCGCAGAACCGGCGGCAATCGGAGACGTAGTAGCGCTGATCGCCGGGCCGCCACGCCTCGAAGCCGGTGGCGGGGCGCTTGCCGTCGAGCTCCTCGATGAGGTCGAGCAGCTCGAGCAGGCTGATGGTGTTCTCCGGGCCCCCGCCGATGTTGAACGCCGTCGCGGAGAGCTGCTGGATGTGCTTGCGGGCGAGGAGGAAGGCGTCGACGAGGTCGTCGACGAACAGCACGTCCCGGACCTGCATCCCGTCGCCGTAGAGCGTGATCGGCTCCCGCCGGAGCGCCTGGAGGAGGAAGTGGGCCACCCAGCCCTGGTCCTCGGTCCCGAACTGGCGCGGGCCGTAGATGCAGCTCATCCGGAACACCGCCGCCGGCAGCCCGAAGGTGCGGGCATAGTCGATGACGTACTGGTCCGCCGTGCCCTTGGAGCAGCCGTACGGGCTGTGAAAGTCGAGCGGGCGGGCCTCGGAGATGCCGGAGACGCGGAGCTTCGGATCCTCGGGCTCGTAGTGCCTGTCCCGGCACTGGAGCGGGACGTCGGGGAGGCCGCCGTACACCTTGTTGGTCGAGGTGAAGAGCAGCGGCGGCGGGGAGCTCTGGGCGCGGATCGCCTCGAGGACGTTGAGCGTGCCGCGGGCGTTGATCTCGAAGTCCTCCACCGGCCGGATGAGGCTCGTCGTCACCGCGACCTGGGCGGCGAAATGGAAGACGCTCGAGGCGCGCCGGACCGCATCGGCCACCGCGCCGGCGTCCCGCACGTCGCCGGTGATCAGCGTGACGCGGTCGCCGTGGACGCGCTTCAGCCAGTCCACGTTGCGCGCCACCGAGGGCCGCGAGAGGTTGTCGAAGAGGATCACCGACTCGCCCGCCTGGAGCAGGCGGTGGGCCACGTTGGCCCCGACGAAGCCGGCGCCGCCGGTGATCAGCGCCGGGCGCGCCGGCGCGCCGGCCCCGCTGGTGGCATCGGGCTGCGCGGCGCTCATACGGTCAGCCCCCGGGACTCCAGCTCGGCGCGGGCCTGGGCGACAGCGTCCTTCGCCACCTGCCCCTCGAGCCAGCCAGCGAGATCGCGGAGCCCTTCCTCGAGCGAGACCTTGGGCTCGTAGCCGATCTTGCGCTGCGCCGCGCCGATGTCGGCGAAGCAGTGCCGGATGTCCCCGAGCCGCGATTTCCCGGTGATCTCGGGGTCGATCCGGTCCTTGCCCATCACCTTCCGGACGTGCTCGGCGACGTCGCGCACGGTGAACGACTTCCCGCTGCCGATGTTGAGCACCTGGCCCACGGCCGAGTCGGCCGTCATGACCCGGGCGCAGGCGCGGGAGATGTCGGCGACGCTCACGAAGTCGCGCCGCTGCAGCCCGTCCTCGAAGATGAGCGGGGGACGGTCGTTGAGGAGCCGCGAGGCGAAGATGGCGAGGACGCCTGTATAGGGGTTCGAGAGGGCCTGGCGGCGGCCATAGACGTTGAAGAAGCGGAGGGCGACGGTCGGGATTTTGTAGGCGCGCCCGATCGTCAGGCAGAGCCGCTCCTGGTCGTACTTGGAGAGCGCATAGACCGACTCGAGCGCCGGCGTCTTGGACTCGGGGGTCGGGATGGGCACGAGCACCTCGCCCGCCTCGCTCCGGACCTCCCAGTCGCCGCGCTTGAGCTGCTCGAGCGGGCGGCTCGCTCCGGCGACCACCGTCCCGGAGGCGGTCCGGTAGAGCCCCTCGCCGTACACGCTCATGCTGGAGGCGACGATCAGCCGCGACACCGGCTTCTCGGCGAGCGCCTCGAGCAGCACGGCGGTGCCGAGGTTGTTGACCGAGGTGTACTCCTCGATCTGGTACATGCTCTGTCCGACCCCGACCATGGCCGCGAAGTGGACCACGACGTCCACGCCGCGGAGCGCCTTCTTCACTGCCTCCCGGTCGCGGACATCGCCCACGAGCAGCTCGACTTCCGGGTCGAGGTACGCCGGGCGCTGGCGCTCGGGGCCGTGCACCTGGGGTAGGAGGCTGTCGAGCGCCCGGACGCGGTGCCCCTGGCGCAGGAGCTCGTCGGCGACATGCGAGCCGATGAACCCCGCTCCACCGGTGATGAGGACGTGACTGGCCATATTCCTCTTGGTCGATGATTCAATGGGTGACACTTCGCCACGGGCCTGAGCGGACCAGGCGAGGCCTGGCGATCGAGGCAGGGCGCCCGTGCTGCCACCCTGCAGTCGGAACGATCCACGGCGCGGCGTGTCCGGGTCTGTTCGCTACGGACATCGTACAATCGATGCCCCGGACGCCATCCGAGTAACATGTAATCCCCGAGCCCGCAAGACTGCTCTGTGAGAGTTTTGACACGTTCCCGTCCAGTACGAGCTCCTCAGTTCAAGTGAGGAGTACTCTGCTTCCGTCAAAGCTATCCGGGATTTGACCGACAGAACCCCGGGCAGGCATGTACCGCGCGAAATACGGCGTGGGACGCGGAGGCGACGAGTCGACAGGGGGCGGTGGCATCAGGGAGTACTAACATTCAGTCTAGGGAGAGTCCGTAGTCACTGCTCCACTCCCTCCTGCTTCGCGCGTTCGATCTCGTCCAGCACCACCTCGGGGTAGACATCCTTCTTGAGCTCCTCGAGGTGCAGGTCGCTCCCTCGGGGCACCTGGAGGTGCCTGGAGATGCCGTCGACGAGCTCGATGAGCCGGGTGACCTCGTGCTCTGCCAAAAGGTTAATCTGGAGGTCGAGCTCGGCGCGTTTGTCGGCGAGCGCCTGCATGCGGTTCTGGCTGATGAGCACGAAGGTGGAGAGGAAGATGGCCTCCACCGAGGCGATCATCGCCAGCATCACGAACGGGAATGGATCGAACGGCTTGATGAAGGGTACGACCCCGGTGTTCACCACGAGCCAGCCCCCGAACAGGGCGGCGTGGAGGAAGACAAAGGTCATGCTCCCCGTGAAGCCGGTGATCCTGTCGGCGAGCGCTTCCTGGAAGCTCTTGTTGCGGTCGAGATTCCTCTGGACCTCCCGGAGCGCCTCGACGTTCCGTCGCAGGACACCTTCGACCTCGGAGCGATCGAGCCCGTCCCTTCCGTTCTCCACGCGCGTGGGTCTGCGATCAACCATCCTGGAGCCGTTCATGGAGGACCTCCGGGGATAAAGGAGCCGAAGGGCGGGCGTGTCAATCCGATTTGGCCTGATTCGGCGGGCGCCTCACCGGTCCTCGCCGGCCGGGCGTGCTGGATCGCATTGCGGTGAGTGGCTAAATTTTCCACAAAAATTGTCGCGGATCTGGGGTTGGGCGTTGTGTTGTCCCCCCGGAGGGGCGGGAGCGCTGCTAAGCTCGCCGCTGCCCGGCTGCGCGGGTCTCCGGCACCACCCGGGAGCCAGCAAGGAGAGGAGCATGATCGTCGTCACCAACCGCATTCCTGTCGCCGAGGGCCACGAGGCCGATTTCGAGGACCGCTTCAAGAACCGGGTTCACCTGGTCGACCGCGCGCCCGGCTTCATCCGGAACGAGGTGCACAGGCCGAAGCCGATGAAGCTCGACCACGCGACCGGCGCGTGGAGCCCGGACCCGGACGCCCAGGGGTTCTACGAGGTGAAGACCTGGTGGCGATCGATGGACGACTTCATCGCCTGGACGAGGAGCCCCGCGTTCGCGGAGGCGCACCGGAACCGCGCGCCGAAGGAGATGTTCGCGGGCCCGAGCAAGCTCGATATCCACGAGGTCTTCCTCAGCACCGATCTCCAGGAGTAGGGCGGAGCGCGGCCGCCCGGGCGCGCGGCCGGCCGCGCGCCTGTCGGGCCAGCCGCCCGAGCCGCGCCAGCCCGCGGCGCAGGCACGTCGCCGGGGGGGGGGCGACGCGCTGTGGAGCCGGGCGTGGACCCCGTGCGCGGCCTCTGTTATAACGGATGCCCGTTCACGAAGGAGGCCAGCGCATGCGGTTTCGTCCGGATCCCACCTTTTATCCGTCTCCGCGGCTGGCGATGGAGGCGCCGCCCGAGCGGCTGGCCTACGTGACAGCGCTCGACGCGGGCGCCGCGCTGAAGCGCCAGGGCGAGCTTCGCCACGACGCGCTCACGGTTGTCGATCTCGATCCGAGGTCGCCGTCGTATGGCACGCTCGTCTCGGTCAACGAGCTGCCGACGTACGGCGACGAGCTCCACCACTCGGGCTGGAACGCGTGCAGCGCCGCGCTGTGCCCCTACGCGCCGCACCCCCACGTGGAGCGCCGCTATCTCCTGCTCCCGGCGCTCCGCTCGTCGAACATCTTCGTCTTCGACGTCAAGCCGGACCCGCGCCGCCCCGAGCTCGTGCACACGGTCCGCGCCGAGGAGATCGCGAAGAAGGCCGGCTATTCGCGCCCGCACACGCTGCATTGCGGCCCTGACGGCATCTACGTGAGCGCGCTCGGCAGCCCCGACGGCGACGGGCCCGGGGGCATCTTCGTGCTCGACTGCGAGAGCTTCGATGTCCTCGGCCGCTGGGAGCTCGACAGGGGGCCGCAGTTCCTCCACTACGACTTCTGGTGGCACCTCGGCCACGACACCCTCCTCACGAGCGAGTGGGGGACGCCGCGGATGATCGAGGACGGCGTGAATCCGGAGCTCCTCCTGGGCAAGAAGTACGGCCACAGGGTCCATGTCTGGGATCTCCGGAAGCGCAAGCACCTCCAGGCGCTGGATCTCGGCGACGAGCACCAGATGGCGCTGGAGCTCCGCCCTGCGCACGATCCGACGAAGGCCTACGGCTTCGTCGGCGTGGTCGTGAGCGTCAAGGACCTCTCCGCCTCGGTCTGGCTCTGGCATCGCGACGGCGACAGGTGGGCGATCCGCAAGGTGATCGAGGTGCCGGCCGAGCCCGCGGACCCGGGCTCCCTGCCGCCGCTGCTCCAGGGCTTCAAGGCGGTCCCGCCGCTCATCACCGACATCAACCTCTCCCTCGACGACCGGTTTCTCTATTTGTCCTGCTGGGGCACGGGCGAGCTCCGGCAGTACGATGTGTCGGACCCGTTCCACCCGAAGCTGACCGGCTCGGTGCACCTCGGGGGCGTCGTCCGCAGGGCGGCGCACCGCCGCTCCGGGCCGCTGCGGGGCGGGCCGCAGATGGTCGAGGTGAGCCGCGACGGGCGCCGGGTCTATTTCACGAACTCGCTGTATGCCTCCTGGGACGAGCAGTTCTATCCGGAGGGCGTCGGCGGCTGGATGGCGAAGGTCGATGTGGCGCCCGGCGGGGGCATGGCGCTCGACCCCGAGTTCTTCGTGGATTTCGGCCCATTGCGGCCTCACCAGGTGCGGCTCGAGGGGGGCGACGCGTCGTCCGACTCGTTCTGCTACCCGTAGGCGGCCATGACGCCCTGGCTCACGCTGGCGCTCCTCGGCGCTTACCACGGCATCAACCCGGGCATGGGCTGGCTGTTCGCTGTCGCCCTCGGCTTGCAGGAGAAGAGCAGCCGCGCTGTGCGTCGGGCGCTCGTGCCGATCGCGGTCGGCCACGCTGCGTCGATCGGCCTCACTGTCGCGCTGCTCGGGCTCGGGCTCGCGAGCGTCCCTGCCGCGGCGCTTCGCTGGATCACGGCGGCCGCGCTTGTCGCGTTCGGCGTGCTCAAGCTGGTGAGGCCGCGCCACCCGAGGTGGGTCGGGATGCGCGTCGGGTTCCGCGATCTGACCTGGTGGTCGTTCCTGATGGCGACCGCGCACGGCGCGGGGCTCATGCTGCTCCCGGTCTTCCTGCTCGGCGCCGACAACCCGGCTCCGTGCCACGGGGGCGGGTGTCACAGCGCAGCCGGCCTGTCGCTGACGAGCCCCGCGGGCTACCTCGCCGCCGTCCTCGTGCACACGGCCGCCATGATGGCGGCTGCCGCCGCTGTCGCGCTGGTGGTCTATCACAAGGTCGGCCTCGCGATCCTCCGCACCGCGTGGTTCAACCTGGACCGGGCCTGGGCTGTCGCGCTCATCGGGGCGGGCGTCCTCGCGGTGCTGCTCTGAGCGGCTTGAAGACGAGCGGCCTCGTGTACTAGGAGGCCGGCGAGCGTGCTCGTCGGGCCGCCGGCCTGGCGCCGCGCGGCGGCGATGTCCCGCGGGATCGCCACCATGTCAGAACGTCATCCAGCAGCGTGGGACACCGGCGCCGGGGCGTGGTGCCCTGCGAGGTCGGGGCGGGGCCCGGAGGCGCGCCTCGAGGGGCCGCGCGGGGAGGCGGCGCGCGGGCGGCGGGGGCTCGTGTCGAGGAGGATGCTGTATCTCCTCCCCAACCTGATCACGCTGTCCTCTGTCTTCTGCGGCTTCGACGCGGTACGGCGCTCGGCCTCGGCGCGATCGGACGAGGATTTTCGGCGCGCGGCGCTCCTCATCCTGTTCGCGATGCTCCTCGACACGCTCGATGGCCGGGTCGCGCGGATGACCCGGACCCAGAGCGCGTTCGGGCTCCAGCTCGACTCGCTGGCCGATCTCGTCTCGTTCGGCGTGGCCCCGGCCGTGCTTGCGTACCAGTGTTCGCTGCACCGCCTCGGTCCTGTCGGCGTGCTCGGCGCGTTCGTTTTCACGGCGTGCGGCGCTATCCGGCTCGCCCGCTTCAACGTCCTCGCGACCCGCGACGCGGGCGCCGCTGCGCCGCCCCCCAGGTACATCGTGGGTCTCCCGGTCACGGGCGCGGCCGGGCTCCTTGTCGCGATCGTGATGACGGAGGGCGCCGCGGGCGGGCCGCTCGGCGGCGCCGGCGCGGCGCCGGCGGCGTTTGCGACGACGCTCCTCGTCTCGCTCCTCATGGTGTCGACGATCCGGTTTCGGTCGTTCAAGGATCTTCGCTTCGAGCCCCGCACCGCGCTGTGGCTGGCGTTCGCCCTGGGATCGGGCGCGCTCGTCTCGGCCCGATCGGCGCCGGGGTTCGTCGTCGTGGGGCTGATCGGCGGCTATGTTGTGCTCGGCGTGGCCGAGTGGCTGTGGCGCCTTCCGGCGAGGCGTCGGGGCGCCGAGGTTTTTCCGAATCCTATGATGAAGAAGAATTTGAACCACAGAGGGCACAGAGGGCACAGAGGATGATGAAGAAGAATAAGAGAGTGTTGGGTGTGTAAGTTTCTTTCTCTCTCCTCTGTGCCCTCTGTGCCCTCTGTGCCCTCTGTGGTTCATTCTCTCATGAACCAGGGAAGAGGTTGGGAGCTCGAAAGGGAGGAGTCGAAGGCGCCCCTCGACGCGATTGCCGGCGCGTGGCACCAGAGGACATTCAAGAGCCCACGGGTGTGATTCTGCCTACGTTTGCTTGGAAAGTCGAGCAATCTTCATAAGATACAGGTCCGTCGACCAGGACGCGTTGTGGTCGCGGGCGAGCCCGCTCGCGAAGGACCAGGACGCGTTGTGGTCGCGGGCGAGCCCGCTCGCGAAGGACCAGGACGCGTCGTGGTCGCGGGGCGAGCCCGCTCGCGAAGGACCAGGACGCGTCGTGGTCGCGGGGCGAGCCCGCTCGCGAAGGACCAGGACGCGTCGTGGTCGCGGGGCGAGCCCGCTCGCGAAGGACCAGGACGCGTCGTGGTCGCGGGCGAGCCCGCTCGCGAAGGACCAGGACGCGTCGTGGTCGCGGGCGAGCCCGCTCGCGAAGGACCAGGACGCGTCGTGGTCGCGGGCGAGCCCGCTCGCGAAGGACCAGGACGCGTCGTGGTCGCGGGCGAGCCCGCTCGCGAAGGACCAGGACGCGTCGTGGTCGCGGGCGAGCCCGCTCGCGAAGGACCAGGACGCGTCGTGGTCGCGGGGCGAGCCCGCTCGCGAAGGACCAGGACGCGTCGTGGTCGCGGGGCGAGCCCGCTCGCGAAGGACCAGGACGCGTTGTGGTTGCGGGCGAGCCCGCTCGCGAAGGACCAGGACACGTTGTGGTCGCGGGCGAGCCCGGGCGGCAATGCACCAGGATGCATCGTGGTGTTCATGTGCCCGGCGGGGGGACATCCGTCCATCGGTCCGCGCTCATCAAGCCGTCGACCCCCTCCGCGAGCCTGTCTCGCCGCTGCCTGCGGAGGACCGAGACCAGCGCGGCGGCGAGCGGCCCCGGGGCGACGATCGGCCCGGCGAGCTCGTTGAGCCAGACCGCCATGATCTCGCACGGATCGCGGTCGATGGCGGCGCCGCGCACCAGCGAGGCGATGGCGTCCGCAAGCTCCCCGCGCCCCTCGGCGCGGAGCTGCGCGACCAGGTCGGCCGCGAGCCGCGCCGGGTCGACGATCGGCCCGGCGACGCCGCGCGCCCAGATCATCATGATCGACCCCGCGAGCACGTCGCGCCCCTCGGCGCGGAGCCTGGTGACGAGCGCGCAGGCCAGGACGTCCGCGGGGTGGGTGCGCCCGAGCGTGTCGGCGAGGGCCCAGCGCGCGGCGACGTCGGGCGCGGGCTCGTCATGCGTCGCGGGCACCGGCGGTTGAGCCGGCGCCGGCGTCCCTGCGCCGAGGCGCTCCCGCGCTTCGTGAGCGAAGATCGCCCTCGAGACGGCATCGGCGAGGTCGTGGCGCCCGTCGGCGCAGAGCCGCTCTCTCAGCGCGACCCGGAGGTCGAGCGACAGCGTGTCCTCGACCATGCGCGCGATCTCATGACGCCCATGGGCGCGGAGCGTGGCGGCCTCTTCGCTCCTCGTGGCGATCTTCCCTCGGACCTCGTCCAGCCAGAGCACCGGATCGGCGTCGATCGGGCCGCCGCCCAGCAAGGACAGCATCGCGTCCGCGAGCGCACCCCGCCCGTCGACGCGCAGCTTTCCTACGAAGGCGGCGGCGAGACGCCCCGCGTCGCAGATCGGCCCGGTGGCCTCCTGTCGCTCGCTGTGCCGGAGGAGCTCCGGCAAACCCTCGCGCTTGTCGAGGGAGAGCCTCACCTGCAGTGCATGGATCAGCACGTCCCAGGCATGGCTGCGGGCGAGCTCGCTGCCGAGCGCGACGAGCGCCGTGCGTTCGGTGGATTCAGCGGGCCTGGCCATCGATTCCACCTGTCCAGACGGAGCCGAGGGCGCCCAGCGTCGGGCACTGCGCCTGGCAGGCGTCGTCAAGGCACGACACCGCCTCCGCGGCTACCCCATCGCGTTCTGCGCCGTGAACGCGTCGCTGGCGCAGACCCAGTCGGAGTATTCCCTCGGTCCTGTTTCACAGGAGCAGGAAGGCGTGGACCTCTCCTGGACCAGCGCCGAGCAGATCCAGTACGTCTCCCCCGGGAAGGGGCAGGGCCTGTCCAGCGGGCTTGTGCATCCCGGGGCCGCGATCGCCACCAGCGACAAGGGAGCCAACAGCGATATGAGCAACCGAAGGAGGACAGGGCGGCTCACGGTGCACCTCAGTTGCGCTGAAGGCCGACGGTGAAGCGTGAGCGGGCGTACGCCTCGAGGACGTTCGCGTCAAGGAGGTCTGAGCGTTGGAATCAGACGTGGGCTTGGCTATTCCGCCCGTGACGCATGAGCTGCTGAGCTCTCGCGACGACGGAATTCCGAGGCCCGCCGAGGAAGGTGGCTATCGGGCGGTCGCTAGAACGGCAGCCCGTTCGTGCGCTTGCCGGGCGACGAGCTCCCGCCGAGCGTGTTGTGGAGCACGAAGCTCGCTCCCGCCGAAGCATCGGGGCTGCGGTTCATGGACACGCCGTCCTGGCTCGTGAGCGCGGACGAGTACGTCACGCTATCCACGATCGTCGTCGACGCGTTCCGCAGCGTGAGCGTGTCTCCGCTGTTGCCGAGGCTCAGCGCTCCCGTGGACGCGCCGACGGCGCCGCTGCCGATCGGCACGGCCGAGGCGTTGCCGTACACAACGATGGCCGTGGAGGGCGCGAGCGACACGCCGCTCGGGAATGTGTGCCGCGTCCCCGTGGCGTCGGAGAGCGTCCACCCCCCGAGCGAGGCCGTGCCCGTGCCGATATTGACGATCTCGACGAACTCGCCATTCGTGTTGCTGCCCGGCTCGTTCGCGAGGACCTCGTTGATGATCACCGTGGCGGTACCCGTGCCGCCGCTGCCGCCGCTGCCGCCGCTGCCGCCGCTGCCGCCGCTGCCGCCGCTGCCGCCGCTGCCGCCGCTGCCGCCGCTGCCGCCGCTGCCGCCGCTGCCGCCGCTGCCGCCGCTGCCGCCGCTGCCGCCGCTGCCGCCGCTGCCGCCGCTGCCGCCGCTGCCGCCGCTGCCGCCGCTGCCGCCGCTGCCGCCGCTGCCGCCGCTGCCGCCGCTGCCGCCGCTGCCGCCGCTGCCGCCGCTGCCGCCGCTGCCGCCGCTGCCGCCGCTGCCGCCGCTGCCGCCGCTGCCGCCGCTGCCGCCGCTGCCGCCGCTGCCGCCGCTGCCGCCGCTGCCGCCGCTGCCGCCGCTGCCGCCGCTGCCGCCGCTGCCGCCGCTGCCGCCGCTGCCGCCGCTGCCGCCGCTGCCGCCGCTGCCGCCGCTGCCGCTGCCGCCGCCGCCGCCGCCACCACCACTGCTGCTGCTGCTGCTGCTGCTACTGCTGCTGCTACTGCTGCTGCTGCTGCTGCTGCTGCTGCTGCTGCTGCTGCTACTACTCCCGCTGCCGCTGTCGGGGATCATGAAGTCGCGCACCACGCCCATGTGCTGCATGTTGGACGCGCCGCTGTCCGCCGAGAGCGCAGGGCTGATTTCCGAGATCGGCGAGTAGACGCGCGTGTCGACAACGAGCCCGCTCGCGAAGCTGCTCCCGCCGATCGTGACGGCGACCTCGTGCGGATCGAGATCGCCGTCGACGAGCACCCAGTCGTACGGCTTGGTCCTGCCGGCGTTCGTGTCCGTGTCCCCGCTCGCGTCCGCGGGGTAGGGCGCCTGCGCGACGACGACATCCCTCAACGTCGAGATGCACGCCTCGGTCCTGCTTCCCGTGTTGAAGTCGCCGCCGATGACCAGATAATCGCCCTCAGGCACAGCCGACTCGATGAACGAGACGAGGTCGTTCGCCTCCGTGTTGCGCGCGCTCGCGCTCGACGTGAGGAAATGGACGCTGACCGCCCAGAGGTCGACCGGACCGGGGATGTCGATCTGCGCCCAGGCGAAATCCCGGTTGCTCACCGACGCGTCGTTCCACTCGCCGGACGCGACGATCGGCCACCGGCTCACGATCCCGTTCGGGATCTGCGCCCCGGCCTCGCGGTAGTAGCTGAACCCCGCGCCGAACGCGTCGTCCACGAAGGAGCGAATCTCGGAGGGCGTGTTGCTGCCGTAGTTGAACTCTTGCAGCAGCACGATATCGGGCTGCACCCCCTGCATGATGCGCGCGCCGTGCCCGGGATCGTAGCTCTGTTTCGTGCCGCTCGTGAGGTTCGCTGCCATGAGCCGGACCCGCGTCGAGAGCGCCTCGCTGCCCTCGGCCAGGATGGTCGCCTCCGGGCCTATCTGCTCCCCATGCAGCGGCTCGGCCGCGCACGCGGCCAGGGCGAGCGCTGACGCGAGCAACGGAAGACGAAACCACGCGCACCGCTCCGAAATGGACGACGTCGATCGCATATCGTTGCACCGGACCTTTCTCGGGATCCTCTCATTACATCACGAAACAGCGACACAGCGGGAGCCATCATCGCCCCTGTTCGATGCGGTGATGATGCGGTTCCGGTGGCGAACGAGCGACAGCCGCCCCGGGTCCGTCCCCCTGGACGGACCCGGCGTCAGCGTCCTCCTCGACTCAGCCGCTCAGCGGCTCCCGAGCGCGAACGCGATGCCGCTCTGCAGGGAGCTCTTCACCGCCAGCCGGCCGATGTCCGCGCCGCTCGCGGCGAGGCGGCCCGCGACCTCGGGCCGGATGCCCGTCAGGACCACCCGCGCGCCCAGCAGGCCCGCGACCCGCACCACCTCGAGCAGCGCGTCCACCGCCCCCGGAGCGAGGTCGCCAACGCCCGTCAGGTCGAGGATCGCGGTCCGCGTGCGGCGCTCCGCGATGCCGCGCGACAGCACCTCGATCACGCGGCGCGCGCGCTTCGCGTCGAGCGGGCCGATGAGCGGCAAGACCACCACGTCGTCGCTGAGCGGGATGAGCGGCATCGAGAGCCTCGCCAGCGCCGCGTCCTGCGCCTGGATCACCTCCTCTCGAAGGCGCGCGCGCTCCTCCTCGGCCCGCTTGCGCTCGGTCATGTCGATGCCGGTCATGATGATGAACCGGACCCCCTCGTCCCTGCCGCGCAGCACGGCGCCGGACCAGGCCGTCACCCGGCGGGCGCCGTCCCGCGCCGTCCACGGGACCTCCACGCGCTGCTTCGACGCGCCCGCGCCGAGCTCCTCGAACAGGCCCCTGAGCTGCGCCGACGCCGCCGGATCGGGCGTGAGATCCCAGAGGAACCGCGGCTCCAGCAGCCCGCGCCCGGCGCCCAGCGCCAGCTCGGCGGCGCTGTTCGTCCGCACGATGCGCCCGCGCGCGTCGAGCACCACGATGAGGCCGTCCACGAGGTCCATGACCCCCGCCAGGAAGTCCCGCTCCCGGCTCAGCATCTCCTGCGCGTGCTTGCGCTCGAACAGCCGGCCGAGCTGCCGCGCGATGCGGCCGATCGTCCTGGTGAACGTCCCGTCATCCCCGTGCTCGGCGTCGGAGAAGAACTCCAGCACGGCCACGACGTCGGCGCCCACCATCACCGGGAACGCGAACCCCGCCTTGACCCCCAGGTTCTTCGCGAGCCTGGCGCGCGGGAAATTGGCGTCGTCCGTGACGTTCCGGACCCACGCCGGCTGCTTGCTGGCGAGCACCCGCCCCGGCAGCCCGACCCCGGAGGTGAACTGCGTCGCCTCCGTGACCGCCTTGAAGGTCGCGAACTTCACCTCATCGTGGATGTACCAGAGCGCCGTGGGCAGGAGCAGCATGGGGTCGTCCGCGGCCGGCACGTACGCGTGTCCAACGGGCCAGCCCAGGTGGCCGCAGATGTGCGCGATGGTGCGATGCAGCGCCTCCTCGACGCTGGCCGCCTCGTGCACGTCGACGGTGACGATCCGGAGCAGCTCCACGAGCGACAGGTCATCGGTCAAGACATTGTCGAGCCTCAATCGAGCTCTCGTCGCTGCTTCCTCGGAGCGCTTGAGGAGACCGGTCATGAGAGAGCAAGTACCATGTGCAATGTATCCAATCCGTTTCCGTGAGACGATCTTGGCGGAGGTCCGCTCGCGCCCCGCACGCCGGGAGCCGATACGGCCGGCGCCGCGGGCGCCCGTGTCGCCGCTGGACGGTGGCGCGCGGTTCGCCGTAATGTGTCGGCCAGCGCGTCGACCCGTGTGTCGGCCCTCGCCGATGAGAAGGAGGATGATGCTCTCGAACTGTCTTCGCCGGTGCGCGTTCGTGGTGACGTTGCTGGCCGCGGCGCCGGCGCTCGCGGCGGAGCCGCCGCCGGAGGGCGCCTCGGCCGACGCGCAGCAGCTCGCCCGGACCAGGGCGCATGAGGGGCTCAAGCTCTACGGCGCGGACCGCTGGCAGGAGGCGTTCGACGCCTTCCAGGAGGCGGACCGGCTCTACCATGCGCCGACGCTCGTGCTCTACATGGCGCGGTGCCAGCGCAAGCTCGGGAACCTGGAGGGCGCGCGCGCCCTGTACGAGCAGGTGCTCGACGAGCGGCTCCCGGAGGACCCGCCGGCGGCGTTCCTCGAGGCGCGGAAGGACGCCGAGACCGAGCTCGCCGGCGTGCGCGACGCGCTGAAGCCGCCCGCGCCTCCGCCGGCGCCAGCGCCGCGCGCCGAGGGCGGCGGCGGCTCGCTGCTGCCCGCGGGCGTCGCGTTCGGGCTCGGGGCGGTGGGGCTCGGCGTCGGCGCCGTGACGGGCATCGTGTCGCTGTCCAGGGTGTCGGACATCAAGGCGCAGTGCGAGGGCCAGCGCTGCCCGGCCGAGCTGAAGGGCGACGCCGACACGGCGACCACGCTGGGCCACGTGTCGACCGTGGGCTTCATCGTGGGCGCCGCCTCGGCCGCGGCGGGCGTCGTGCTGCTCGTTGTGCGCCCGGGCGGCGACGCCGCGGGCGCGGCGCCGCAGGCGCGGCGCGGCGCGGCCTGGAGCGCCGGGGTGGGCCTCGGGAGGATCGATCTCCGGGGGGAGTTCTGATGGGGGCGCCCGCGGCCCGCTGAAGCGGCCGGAGCGGGGCGGAGGGCCGCGGGGCGGAGGAGAGCCGCCCCGCGGCGCCGCTCACCGGGAGGAGGTCAGTCGCACGTCGCGATCTCGCAGGCCTCCATCTCCGCGGCGCACTCCGTGACGATGCAGGTGTTGCACGCCTCGGGGTCCCCCGCGCTGCACGCCTCGCCGCACGCGCCGTAGCCCCCGTTGATCTGGCAAGTGAGCGCCGCCGAGAGCTGAGGCCCGACGCTCTCGCAGCTGTTCACCACGCAGCCGTAGGCCGCGGCCTCGTCCCCGTTTGCCGTGCTGTTGAGGCACGAGAGCGCCTCGGCGCACGTGGACTTGCCGGAGCCGAACCACGTCGGGACGAAGAAGTTCTGCTCGTTCGCGCAGTTCTCGTAGGCCTCGGACCGCGGGAAGTACGGCCCGATCAGCATGCACATCTCGTCCCGGGTGGTCAGGCCCTGGGCGATGTCGCGAGCCTCGGTGTTCTTGAAATCACAGCGGTAGTCCAGGGCCTCGCCCGCCTTGAGCTCGAGGAGCGGCTCGAACTCCTGCGTCGGGACATCCTCCCACCGGTCGTGGGCGTAGAGCTCCGTCATGTTGCCGCCGGCGTCGACCTTGTGGGCGACGTAGCCGACGCCGCGGCGGTGCATGTGCGACTGGAGCCGCACGATCGAGATGTCGTTGTCGGTGGTGCACCGCATCCGCGCCGACGACTCCCCGTGCGCGGGCACGCTGATGAACGGGTTGTAGTGGAACAGCATGCCCGCCTCGATCGTCACCTCCTCGTCCGGGATCGTGTGGAGGTTGATCCGGGCGTCGGTCTCGCGCGTCTCGGCCGACGAGTTCAGGTAGTGGGTGTTCATCAGGAGCACCGTGCCCGGCTTGACCTTGAGCGCCACCCCCTCCGGCATACCGCCGAGGAACGACTTGCCGTCGGAGGACTGGGCGCCGGCGATCACGCCGGTGACATCCCAGTCGGCCTGGGGACCATCGTTGCAGTCGTGCACCTGGCTCGGGTCGAGCTTCTGGCCGCGGGCCGTCTCGGTCGGCATCTCCGTGTAAGGCGTCGCGTACAGGAGCACGTGGTGGCTCCCGCCCGAGAACCTCACCTCTTCCCGGTTGACGTTGAGCCCCTCCGGCGGCGCCACGAAGAGCTGGCAGCGCTCGATCTCCTGCGCCGGCTCGATCGTCGAGACCATCCGGTACTGGACGCCGGCGCCCTGAGCCGGCGGCTCCAGCAGCACGTCCCCCGGCTCCTCAGGGCCGTTGCCCGAGGAAGAGCAGCCGAAGAGCGCGGCGGCGCCGAGGAGGACGAGGAATGATGAAGTGGTTGTGCGCATGAGTCGATCCCTGCTGTGTGTTGATCTCACATCGTGCGCGCGCGCCGCTGATTCGAGCGCGCGCGCGGCTCCCGGGGTATGGCGGCGACGTCGCCCCCGCCCAGGGAAATCGGTGAACGCCGGCTGGCCCGCGCCGGCGCGTCCGCGGCCGCCTCATCCGTTGAGGGGGCGCAGGCGGACGGGGAGTGACGTCATCTCCCGGAACGAGGGGTGCGAAGCGAACAACGCAGGTCCCGCGAGCTCCATGTCGGGAAAGCGGTCGAGGAGCGTCTCGATGGCGATCCGCCCCTCCAGACGAGCCAGCGCCACCCCCATGCAATAGTGGGCACCGCCCTCGAAAGCAATGCCCGTGTCGGCGCCCCGCCGCAGATCGAACGCCGACGCGCGGGGATAGACCGCCTCGTCGCGAAGCGCGCTTCTCAGCACGGCCATCACCCTCTGTCCCCTCCTGAACCGCGCCCCGCGGAAGCGGACGTCCTCGAGCGCATACCGCGGGATCCCAGCTTGACGGAGTTGTCGTGACGGAGCGTCTCCTCGATGACGTTCTCGACGAGCGGGCTCGCGCCTGACCTCGGCGAGCGCCGCGGGCGATCGGAGCAGGTTGTGCATCGCAAAGCAGATGAGGTGGACCGTGGTCTCCGTGCCTCCCACAAGCGCCGCGGCGACCAGCGCGACAAGCTCATCCTTGCTCGGTCGGTCGCCCTGCTCCTCGGCCTGGGTCAGCAAGGTAAGTACGTCGCCGTCGAGCTGNGTCAGCAAGGTAAGTACGTCGCCGTCGAGCTGTTTCTTCCCGCGCTCCTCCTGCCGGGGAGCGAGAAGGGGCCTGCGCCGGCCGTCCCTTCTTCACAGCGCGTCGAGCGCCTCATCGGACAATGCGTACGTCCGTTCGCTGTAGGTCGACCTCGCGCGCTTCTCTGAACACTCGATCCGATCGGCGTCGCGAGGTTGTGTTTCGAACCGGATTCGAACGATCGATGTGCCGGGTAAAGAAATGCAAAGATGCTTTGAGTAACGTAACGTCGCCTTGCGCGCCCCGAAGAAGGTAGCCCGCGGCGATCGCTTCGAGCTCCCGCGGGCCGCGCGCTCTGGTAGCCTGGGCCGGTGCAGCCACGTGCCCACACCCGCCGCCGCGCGCGCGCCCTCGTCGTTGCGACGGCCGCTGTTCTTCTGGCTCCGGCCGCTGCGGAGGCTGCGGATCCGGCGCCCGCCATCGCTGTCGACCTCGGGGGCGCGCAGCTCGAGCTCGTGCTGGTGAAGGCGGGGCGCTTTCGCCAGGGCTCGCCGCCCCAGGAGGCGGGCCGCGGCGACGACGAGGCGCCCCGCGACGTGACGCTCGGCCGCGGCTTCTACCTGGGGAAGTTTCCGGTCACTGTCGGGCAGTTCTCGCGCTTCGCCCAGGAGACCGGCTACCGCACCGAGGCCGAGGTGGGCGCCTCCGGCGGGTTCGGCTTCGACGGCAAGGGCCTGTCGCAGCGCAAGGAGTTCACCTGGAGGACTCCCGGCTTCCCGCAGACCGACCAGCACCCGGTGACGCTGGTGACCTTCAAGGACGCGGGCGAGTTCGCCCGCTGGCTGACGCGGAGGACCGGCCGCGCCTTCGACCTGCCGACCGAGGCGCAATGGGAGTACGCGGGCCGCGCGGGGACGCAGACGCGGTTCTACGCGGGGGACGACGACAACGCGGCCGCCCTCATCGGGTGGTTCAAGGGCAACGCGGGGAGCGGCACGAGGCCTGTCGGGCAGAGGCGGCCGAACGCCTTCGGCCTGCACGACATGAGCGGCAACGTCCACGAGTGGTGTCGCGACTGGTACGGTCCCTATGCGCCCGGCCCCGCGGTCGACCCCGAGCAGGCGGCGGCGCCGGCCGGCGACAAGCCCCGGCGCGTGCTGCGCGGCGGGTCGTGGCTCAAGGACGCGAAGCACCTGCGCGCCGCGGCGCGGTACCGCAACGACCCGGGCAGCCGCAACGCGGACAACGGCTTCCGCGTTGTCGCCGCGCTGGAGGCGAGCGCCCCCGCCGCGGCGGTGCCCGCGCCGAGCGCGCCGCTCCAGGCGGGGGCCACGCGCAAGGCGCCGTCGAGCTTCTGGTCGACCGCGTCGGCCGGGACGATCGCGGCGTTCGCCGGCGGGGGCCTCTTGCTGGCGAGCGCCGTCATCGGCCTCATCGGCCTGATCGTGCACCGCGCGGTCCGCCGGAGACCCGTGGCCGGGGCGCCGCCGGGCGTGACGTTCCGGCCGCAGGGCGACGGCTTCTGGCTGAGCGCCCCGCCGCACCTGTACGGGTCGACGCTCCACTACCGCTGTCTCGTGAAGGGCGCGATGCGGCGCGCGTCGGTGCCGATCGAGCCGAGCGCGCGCGGGCAGTTCGTCTACACGGGCGGCGCCCCCTCGTCCGTCGAGGTGGAGCAGCTCGGCGCGGCCGCGTGGGCCGCCGCGCCCGGCGTGGGGCG
>NZ_JEMA01000467.1 GCF_001589285.1 Sorangium cellulosum
CGTCAGGCGAGGCGGGCGCTCAGCCCCGGCTGGGCGACGAGCGGCGCGAGTCCGCCTGAGCGCGCAGCGGCGGGCGGCCGAAGCGGGCGCGCACGCGATCGGCGAAGGCGCGCATCTTCGGCGTCCCGAGGAACCGCCGCTCCATGCGCCGCTTGCCGGGAATGTCGAGGAGCATCACGCCGATCAGGATCACCAGCGCGCCCGGGCCCGGGACGCCGGGCAGCGAGAGCATGACCCCGAGCGCCACCGCGAGGACGCCGAGCAGGTTCTTTCCGATGCGCGCCGACACGCGCATCCAGGCCGGGCGCCCCGGCAGGAAGGGCTCGTCCTCCTGCTTTACCAGGTAGTCCTCGGGCATCCGGACGAGCACGAACGCGACGAGCGCCGTGCCCCCGACGAAGCTGACGAGGGCTACCCCGGCGCCGATCGCGATCTGCTCGCGGTGCTCCAGCGCGAACGACAGCGCTGCCCGGACGGCATCCATCATCGAGGAGGCGAGGAGCATGCGTGAGGCGAGGAGCATACGGCGCGCGGCCGGCCCGGGCGAGGCCGGCCGCGCCGCTCAGGGGACGAGCACGGTGCCGATGGATCCCGGCGCGCTCGCCTCGCGCGCGAGATCGCCCGGGCGCAGGCGGCCAAGGATGTGGATGCGGCGGACGCCCTCTGCCAGCGCGGCGAACGACTCCTCGAGCTTCGGGATCATCCCGCGCGTGACGGCGCCGCTCGCGATGAGGGCGCGCCCCTCGGCGACCGTGAGGCTCGGGATGCGCGAGGCGGGATCGGCGACGTCGCGCAGCACGCCGGGCACGTCGCTCACGAGGAAGAGCCCGGCGGCGCCGAGCTCGACGGCGACCCGGTTGGCGACTGTGTCGGCGTTGATGTTGTAGACCTGCCCGTCCGCGCCCGCGCCGAGGCAGGCGAGCACGGGCAGGTAGCCGCCGCGCCCGAGCAGCTCGAGCAGCGCGCGGTCGACGCCGGTGATGTCGCCGACGAGGCCGAGGTCCACCGGATCGGGCCCCACGCTCGCGTGGACCTTCGGCGGCCGCTTGACGGCCGTGAGGGCTGGCCCGCTGGCGCCGTGGAGCCCGACGGGCCGCGCGCCCGCGGCGAGGAGCGCGGCGCACAGGTCGACGTTGAGCTTGCCGGCGACGACCATCTTCATGACGTCGAGCGTGTCGGCATCGGTGACGCGCTGGCCCGCGACCTGCCGGACGGGGATGCCGAGCCGCTCCTGCAGCCGGGTGGCCTGCGCGCCGCCGCCGTGGACGACGATCGCGCGCGTGCCCGCGCGGCTGAGCGCGGCGAGGTCGCCGGCGAGGACGGCGAGGGCGGGGCTGCCCACGACCTCGCCGCCGAGCTTGATAACGAGCGGTCCTTCCGACGCTGTCACGGGCGCCTCCGCGCTGCTCTGGAACGTTGCATGCGCGGACACGTACCACTTCTGCCGCGGCCAGGGCAGAGGTCGCCGGCCGCGCCTCGCGCGCGCGGCCTGCCGATCGCCGGCCGGCGGCCCGCGGGAGCGCGGTGGCCAGGCGGAACCCTGGGCGCCGGGGCGCGGCGGCGCCCGGGGTTCCGTGGCATGCTGGCGCGGTGATGCTGGCCCTCCGACAGGCGCTCTCCGGTCGCACGGAGCCGATGCTCGCGCTCCTCGAGCGGTTGGTGAACCTCAACTCGTTCACGGACAACCCGCGCGGCGGCGACGCGGTGGGCGAGGTCATCGCCAACGAGCTCTCGACGATCCCCGGCCTCTGCGTGCGGCGGCTCGCCAGCGCGCGCTTCGCGGCGCACTGGGTGGTGGAGAGCGAGGCGGCGAAGGCGTCGCCGGCGGGCCACGTCGCCCTGGTCGGGCACCTCGACACGGTGTTCCCGCCGGGGACCTTCGAGGGCTTCCGCCTGGACGGGGAGCTCGCGCGCGGGCCCGGCGTGCTCGACATGAAGGGCGGGATCGTGGTCGCGATCGAGGCGCTCCGGGCGCTCGAGAAGATCGGCGCGCTGCCCGAGATCCCGGTGCGGCTCGCGATCGTGTCGGACGAGGAGGTCGGGTCGCCGGAGGGGCGCCCGCTGCTCCAGCGCGAGCTCGCGGAGGCGTCGTGCGCGCTCGTGTTCGAGGCAGGGCGCGAGGGGGACAGGATCATCACCGCGCGCCGGGGCACGGGGAACGCCATGGTGAGGGCCACGGGCAAGGCGGCGCACGCCGGCAACGCCCACCAGCAGGGCGCGAACGCGATCTGGGCGCTCGCGCGCTTCATCGACTGGGCGCAGCGGCTCACCGATTACGGGCGGGGGGTGACGGTCAACGTCGGCATGGTGAGCGGCGGGCACGGCAGGAACACGGTGCCCGACGCGGCGGAGGCGGGGGTCGACTTCCGCTTCGTGAGCCGCGCGGACGGCGAGGCGATCATGGCGGCGCTCTCCGCGGCCGCGCACGAGGCGTCCGTCGAGGTGCCCGGCACCGCCGTGCGCGTCGCGTGCGAGATCGCGCGGTCGCCGCTCGTGCGGACCGAGGCGAGCGCCGCGCTCTACCGGGAGTACGCGGCGTGCGCGCGGGCGGCGGGGCTCGGCGACGCCGAGGCGCCCCTCATCGGCGGCGGGTCCGACGCGAGCTCGACGGCGGACATCGGGATCCCGTCGATCGACGGCCTGGGGCCGCGGGGGAGCGGCTTCCACACGAAGGACGAGCTCATCGAGGTGAAGACGCTCGTGCCCAAGGCGGAGGCGCTGGCGGCGTTCCTGCTGGGGCGGCGCGCCGCGGTGAGGTGAACGAGAGCGCGCACGTGTCCGCAAGCGAGCGTCTCGTCGTGCGCCACGCGCAGGGCGAGTCCTCCGGCGCCGAGGTGCCCCCGGGATGCGTTGACGTCCCCGCAAAGCACGTCATGATCGCGACATGTCCGGGGCAACGGCATCGATGGAACTCGCGATTCCGGTGGTCGAGCGGCCCGACATCTCCGGGCTCGTCGTGGAGGACGACACGCCGGTGGACAACCTGCCTTCGGAGAAGCAGCAGCGTCTGCTGACGGAGAGCCTGTACGCGAGCTGGGCCGGGCCGCCCTCGGAGGCGAGCGGAGAGCCTCGCCCGTTCCTCGCAGCGGCGAACGTGGGGCTGTTCGCGTCCGTGAGGCGCCCGCCGCTCGTCCCGGACTTCTTCCTCAGCGTGGATGTCGTGCCGGCCGAGCCCCGGTGGGCGAAGGAGAACCGGACCTATCTCTTCTGGGAGTTCGGCAAGCCGCCCGAGCTCGTCGTCGAGGTCGTGTCGAACCGCGAGGGCGAGGAGCTCGGCAAGAAGCGCCGCGGCTATGCGGCGATGCGCATCCCTTATTACGTGGTCTATGACCCGGCCAGGCACCTCGGGCAGGCGGCGCTGCACGCCTTCGAGCTGCGTGGCGATCTGTATGTGCCGATTCAGCCCTGGTTCGAGACCCTCGGGCTCGGCCTGGTAGAATGGGACGGCGAGTTCGAGGGGATGGGCGGCCCGTGGCTGCGATGGCGCCGGGAGGACGGCGCCGTCCTGCCCACCGGCGCGGAGCGCGCCGAGAACGAGAGCAGGCGCGCCGAGAGCGAGCGCAAGCGCGCCGAGAGCGAGAGCAGGCGCGCCGAGAGCGAGCGCAAGCGCGCCGAGGACGCGGAAACCCGCGCGCAGCGGCTCGCCGCGCGGCTGCGAGAGCTGGGTGTGGATCCCGACGGCGAGACGTGATCGCCCGCGGCCGCCGCGCCCCGGTGCGCTCCTCTCCCGTCGCCGCTCCTCGCTACTCCAGCACCACGAACTTGAGGTAACGCCCCTCCCACCACGCCGGCAGCGTCGGGTGGTCCTCCGGCTGCCCGTGGATCGCTCGGACCCGCAGGTCGTCCCGCTCCAGGGTCGCGTCGTCCAGCGTGGCCAGGAAGTCCTCCGCCGTGATGTGGCTCGAGCACGACGCCGCGCACAGCAGGCCGCCGCGATCGAGCACGCGCGCGACCGCCGTGTGCAGCCGCCGGTAGGCGCCGAGCGCCCGCGGCCTGGCGCGCTCGCTCGGCGCGAAGCTCGGCGGATCGCAGATGATGAGATCGTACCGGTCGCCGCGCGCGCGGGCCTTCTCGAGGAAGTCGAACGCGTCCGCCGTCACGAACTCGTGCGCCGCCGGATCGACGCCGTTCTCCCGGAAGGTGCGCTGCGCCGACGCGTGCGCGGCCGACGCCGAGTCCACGGAGGTGACCCGGCCTGCGCCGCCGAGCGCCGCGGCCACCGAGAAGCCCCCCGCGTAGCTGAACAGGTTCAGGACGCGCCGGCGCCCGGCCGCGAGCGCGCGCACGCGGGCGCGGTTGTCGCGCTGGTCGAGGAACGCCCCCGTCTTCTGCCCGCGCGCGAGGTCGACCTCCATCGCGACCCCCATCTCCCTCACGAACAGGCGATCCGGCAGCGGCGGTCCGTGCAGGTGCGCGAGCTTCTTCCCCTCCGCGTCCCCGCTCGCCGACGACGGCGCGCGCGCGCGCAGGCCGATCGAGCGCACCCCGCGGGCGCCCAGCGCGCGCGCCAGGTGCGGGAGCAGCCGATCGAGCCACGGCGCCAGCATCTCGCCGTCGAGGCGGACCACCGCGGCGCGGTCGTACCTGTCGATGACGAGCGACGGCACGCGGTCCCCCTCGCCGTTGCACAGGCGGTAGGCCGTCGTGTCGCGTCCGGCGAACCAGCCGTCGCGCAGCGCGAAGGCGCGCTCGAGCCGCTCCGCGAGGGCGCGCTCGTCGAGCGGCGGCGCCTGCGTGCGCTGGAAGACGCGGACGGCGATCGCCGACTCCGCGTCCCAGAGCCCCCGCCCGAGGAACGGCGCGCCCTCGGCCGACAGCTCGACAACGTCGCCCGTGGCCGCCGCGCCGGCGGCGCGGGGCGCGCGCTCTCCGCGCCGGCGCTCCCCGCGCTGGACGGCGTTCTCGCCGCCGCCCGCGATACCGTCTCGGTACACCCACGGGTGGCCACGGCGGACGGCGGCGGCGGCTGTCGCGGTGAGATGGACCCGCATCGACCCCGCCTAGCACGGTAAGCTCGCAGCGTGCTGCACCGCGTTCGTCCGATCGGCTGGGCCTGCCTCGCGGGGATCCCGCTCGCCGCTGCGGCCGGCTGCACGCAGGACCATGACCTCCTCGGCCGAGATCCGCCGGCCGCGGCGAGCACGTCGGGCGCCGGCGCCGGCTCGGGGGCGACCTCGAGCAGCGCCGCCACCTCCGGCGCGGGCGGCGGCGACGTCGTCGATCCGCCGGGGCCGACGAGGCTCACCGTGGTGAACGGCGTCGCCGACCGCGACGCGGTCCGTTTCTGCTTCCTCGCGTACCCCGACGGCACCGGCGCCGGCGTCGACCCCTGGCCGGGCGCCGGCGAGGGCCTCGCGTTCGCCCGGGCCCAGGTGGTCGAGCCGCTCGGCGCGGTGATCCCCGAGGGGGCGAGCGTGGGCCCTCGCGTGATCGCCGGCGATCTCGGCGCGATCGAGGGGCTCGACTGCGCCGAGATCCTCGCGCTCGCCGCCGAGGCCTCTCCCCCGGTCGTGGCCGTGGCGCTCCCCGTCGTGCCGGCGCCTGTGTTCGCCGAGGAGAAGAGCCTGCTCCTCGTCGCCACCGGCTGCCTCGGCGGCGAGGGGCACACCCACGCCCTGGAGAAGCAGGCCTGCGGCGACGCTTACACGATCGACACGCCGACCGCCGGCCTCGTCGCGGTCGCCATGTCGCGGCGGACACGCTTCGACAGGATCGGGCTGCAGGTCGCGCACGCGAGCGCGGCGACCCCGGTCATCGACGTTCACCTCACCCCAGAGCGCTCGTCGGTGAGCGGGGTGATCCTCGCGCAGGAGCTCTCGTACGGGGCGATCTCGCCCTCCCCGCCGTTCACCGGGCTGGCGCGGGCCGATCTCGGCGCGCCCGAGGACGTCGCCGTCCAGGCCTACGACCCCGTCGAGGGCACGACGATGGCCTCGGTGCCGATGCGCGAGATCCTGGCGAACAGCGACGTGGAGGCGACCAGCATCGCGGACGGCCGGGGGTTCGTGCTCGTCGCCGTCGGCGCCGCCCCGGGGACGGAGCGCGGTGGGTTCTGGCAGCCCCACACGTACACGCTGTTGCAGTCGGATCCCTGATCCTGTCTGAACGTCCCGTTGGCGGCGGAGTTCCGTGCTGCGCCGTTCGTCAGCGCTCCAACCGCACCTCGCCCGGCTGCCCCGGCGATTCGCCGTGATTCCGCCTTGGGCATGACGACTCCCGTGCAAGCGCACGCACTCTCGCGTTGCTCGCGTGGTGCGCTGCGTCGTCCGGTGTGCTGCGCACCACCCTCATCGCTGCTCAGAGAGCGACAAGGATGCCTCCGGCGCGTCTGACGGGCTTGCAGCGCTCGTTGTCTTATTGAAGGATAATGGTTCTGCCCCCACGGTCCCGGGGTTCGCTCTCTCCTCCGCAGCTCTCCTTTGGTAGGCCCGCCGCGGCTTTGTCGGTCCTTCACACCGCGCTCGGCCGGGAAAACCATGAGTCGCTTGAAGGGATGGATCGCCCCGTACGGACGACAAGACAGGAGAACCACGCGCCGTGACGAGCGAGCGAATCTCCAGTATAACGCGAGTGCCTGAATTGTGAGGGGGGAAGAGGATATGACGACACAGCTGTTTATCGGGGCGAGCTCCTCGGCGGATCCAAAGATGGCTGCGGCCGAGTCCGTGGCGGCGGCGCTCCGCGCGTCGGCGCGCCCCGAGCTCGTGGCCTCCCCGCCCGGAGCGGCCTTGCAGCCCGGATCGGCGCGCCCCGCCTTCGCGCTCGTCCTTTCGACCGACCAGTACGACGCCGACGCGCTCGCTGCGGCCGTGACGAGCGAGCTGCCCGGGATCCCCTGGGCGGGGTGCTGCACGGCGGGGGTCTTTGCGGGCAGCCGGCTCCTCCGGCAGGGGCTCGTCGTGGGGTTGATCGTGTCGGACGCCGTGCGTGTCGGCGTCGGCGTCGCGCACCCGGTGAGCCAGGACGGACGGCGCGCCGGGGTGCTCGCCGCGTCGCGCGCGCTCGAGGGGTTCCCGTCGTCCGCCGCGCCTGGGTGGAGCCGCGCGCTCATCGTGCTGCCGGACGCGCTCACAGGCAACGCGGCCGACGTCGTGCGCGGCGCGGTCGAGGTCGGCGGGACGGGCGTCGTCTGGGCCGGCGGCGGCGCGGGCGACAACCTCCGCTTCGTGCGCACCGCGCAGTTCGCGGGCGGCCGCGCCTACTCGGACAGCGTCGTCGTCGTCGCGATCGACTCGCCGGCCCGCATGGCCACCGGAATCCGCCACGGCTTCCGGCCCTACGGCCCCCCGACGATGGTCACGCGCGCCGAGGGGACGGTCGTCGCGGAGCTCGAGTTCGAGGGCGCCTTCTCGGTCTACCAGCGCACCGCGCGCGCGCGCGGAGATCAGGTGAACCTCGACGGCTTCGCCACCTTCGCGATGACCCACCCGCTCGGCATCCCGCAGGCCGACGGCGAGCACGTCATCCGCGATCCGCTGCGCGTCGTCACGCCGGGCGGCCTCTACTGCGTCGGCGAGGTCCCGGACGGGTGCCTCATCCGCGTCATGGAGGGCGATCCCATCGGCCTCGTCAGCGCCGCGCGCGAGGCCGCGACCACCGCGCGCGACGCCGTGGCCGGGCCGATCGCCGGCGCGTTCGTGTTCGACTGCATCTCGCGGTGCATGATGCTCGGCGACACGGTGCGCGACGAGCTGACCACCTTCGAGAACGAGCTCGGCCAGAGCGTCCCCGTGATGGGCTGCCTGACGTTCGGCGAGGTGGGCGCGCTGGGCCGGGGGGTACCGCAGTTCCACAACAAGACCGCTGTCGTGCTCGCGCTGGGGGCTTGAGCGTCGGAGCGGCTGGAGCCTTGCCCATGGCGAGCGACGAAGATCACGAGATCCAGGAGGAACGGCTGGCGCTCCTCAGCGTCCTCCAGGAGCTCACGGTCGCAGCGCTCGACCTGTTCGATCCTCGCCAGTCGATGGCGGTCTTCCTGGAGCGGCTCGCCGAGCGGCTGAGCTGCGTCGCGGTGATCGTGCTCGTCGAGCCGACGCCGCTCGCCCCCCGGCTCCTCGACGCCGCGGGGCTGTCGGCGAGCTCGCGCGCCCTGCCCATCCCGCCGCGCGTCACGCCCCCGGCGGCCGCGCCCGGAGGCGAGGGCCAGGGCCTCTGCCTGCCGTTCCCCGAGCTCGCGCGGCCCGGGCTCGTGACCTGGCACTTCTCGCTCGAGGGGCAGGGCGACAGCGGCGCTTCCTGCCTCATCCTGTGCTTCGAGGGCGAGCCCCCGTCCGCGCCGCGGTACCGGGGCATGATGCGCCGGCTCGCGGGGACCTTCCGCACGGCGCTCGTGCACCGGCTGCTCTACGCCCGCATGATCGAGAACGAGCGCGAGCGGGCGCGGCACCTCGCCGCCGCCGAGGCGGGGCGCGCGGCGGCGGAGGCGGCGCAGCGCCGCGCCGCGTTCCTCTCGGAGGCGAGCCGGCTGCTCTCCAGCTCGCTGAACTACGAGGCGACCCTCGTGCGCGTCGCGCGCCTGCCGGTCCCGTTCGTCGCGGACTGGTGCATGGTCGACATGATGGAGCGCGAGGCGATGCTCCGGCGCGCTGTCGTCGTCCACGCCGACCCACAGAAGAGCGAGCTCGCGCGCCTCCTCCAGGGCCAGACGCCGATGGATTCGGTCCTCCCGTCCGGCGTGGCGCGCGTGCTGGAGACGGGCGAGGCGGTGCTCTGCGAGGTGGCGGGCGCGCCCGCCGCTGCGGAGCGAGGGCTGGACGCGCGCGACAGCGACCCGCCCGTGTCGGCCAGCGAGGCGCTCCTCAAGGAGCTCGGCCTGCGGCGCTACATCGCCGTGCCGCTCGTCACGCGCGGCACCATGCTCGGCGTGCTCACGATCGCCTCGGGCCGCGACGATCTGCTGTACGGCGCCGAGGACCGGGCCCTCGCCGAGGAGCTCGGGCGGCGGGCCGCGCTCGCGATCGACAACGCGCGGCTCTACGAGAGCGCGCAGCGGGCGATCCGCGCCCGGGAGGAGCTCGTGGCGGTCGTGTCGCACGACCTCAAGAGCCCGCTCGCGACCATCGTCATGAACACGAGCCTCCTGCGCCGGAAGCTGCCGAGCTCGGACGAGGCGGCCGACCTCCGGCGCCCCGTCGAGCGCATCCAGAAGTCGGCCGATCGCATGAACCGCCTCATCCGCGATCTGCTCGACCTGGCGAAGCTCGACGGCGGCCACATCTCGATCCAGCCGGCGCCGCACGACGTCCCCGGCCTGCTGAGCGACGCCATCGAGATCCTGCGGGAGGAGGCGGCCGAGAAATCGCTGCGCATCGAGCAGGGCGTCGAGCAGGGCGTCGACCGGGCGCTCTGCGACCGCGAGCGGGTCCTGCAGGTGATCGCGAACATCGTCGGCAATGCGATCAAGTTCACGCCCGCGGGCGGCGAGGTCGCGCTCCGCGCCCAGCCGTGGGGCAGGGAGGTGCTCGTCTCGGTGCGCGACACAGGCCCGGGCATCCCGGAGGATCAGCGGGCGCGCATCTTCGAGCGCTACTGGCAGGCGAAGGAGACCGCCCACAAGGGCACGGGGCTCGGCCTCTCGATCGCGAAGGCGCTCGTCGAGGTCCACGGCGGGCGGATCTGGGTCGAGAGCAAGGTCGGCGAGGGGAGCACGTTCTTCTTCACGCTCCCGATGGTGGGCGCCGCCGGGGCGACCTCGGGCGTCGCGGCGGGCACGCGCCTCGGGGCCTGACGGCTTCGATCGGGGTCCGCCGTACAGCGGCGTAGTCACGCCACTGAGGCAGAAATGTCCCTTGTTCTCGCGTCTTGGCGGGCCGATCCGTTCATCGCTATACCTACCGCGATGAACGACGTCGGGAACGACAAGGGCGACGTGACGCCGGCCCAGGCTCGAGAGGGCGAGGACGAGGGGGAGCTCGTCAGGGCCGCATTGCAGCTCCTGGGCATCCGCAACCTGGTGCTCGCGATCCACGATCCGAGCTTCCCGTCGGAGGACGCGGAGGACACCGGGCGCGGGTCCCCGTACACCGAGGGGGGTCGCCGGTTCCTCCGGTTCGCGCGCGATCTCGGGTTCAACGGCATCCAGCTCGGCCCTCAGGGGGAGACGTCGGCCGACAACGCATCTCCGTACGACGGCACCATCTTCTCGCGGAGCACGCTGTCGATCGCGCTCGCCCGGCTGACGGAGGACGGCCCGTGGGGCGCGCTGCTCCGCCCCGGAACGGTGACGGAGATCGTCGCCGGCAAGCCCGGCGGCCACGACGGCCGCGCGCAGCACGGCTACGCGTACCGCGCGCAGCGCGCCGCGCTCCGGGAGGCGTTCGCGTCGTACGTCGACCGGCGCAAGCGCGGCGAGCTCGACGACCTCGCCGGCCGCCTCGCCGCGTTCAGGAAGCGGAACGCCGCGTGGATCGAGCGGGACGCGCTCTACGGCCCCCTCTGCGACGAGCACCGGAGCGGCTGGTTCCACGGCTGGACCGGCGCGCCGGATCTCGATCGGCGCCTCTTCGCGCCCGGCCCCGGCGAGGTGGTCGCCTGCGAGGAGCGCAGCCGGGAGCTCCTCGAGCGGCACCGCGACGACGTCGACTTCTACGCCTTCTGCCAGCTCCTCGCGCACGAGCAGCACGCGGCGCTCCGGGGCGTGACGGCCGCGCTCGGGCTCAAGCTCTATGGCGACCTGCAGATCGGTTATTCGCCCCAGGATGCCTGGGCCCATCAATCGGTCTTCCTGAAGGGCTATCTCATGGGGGCTCCGCCGAGCCGGACCAACCCGGAGGGCCAGGTGTGGAACTACCCTGTCCTGGATCCGGCCCAGTACGCGGACGCCTCCTCCGGCGCGCTCGCGCTCGTGCGGGCCCGGATGGACAAGATGTTCGACGAGTTCGACGGGGTGCGCCTCGATCACCCGCACGGCCTCGTCTGCCCCTGGGTCCACGCCGCCGACGCCCCCGATCCGCTCCGCGCGGTCCAGGGCGGCGCGCGGCTCTTCTCGTCGCCCGATCTGCCGGATCACCCGCTGCTCGCCCGCTACGCCATCGTCTCTCCCGCGCAGCTCAACCGCGGTGTACCCCGGTATGCCGACGACTGGGTCTCCTCGCTGACGCCGGAGCAGGTCGGGCGCTACAGCGTGATCTTCGACACGATCGCGAGCTGCGCCGAGGCCTGCGGGCGCGCGACGACCGACATCGTGTGCGAGGTGCTGAGCACGCTCCCGTTCCCGCTCCGGGCCGTGCTCGAGCGGCACGGGCTCGGGCGCTTCCGGGTCACGCAGAAGGCCGATCTCGACAACCCGAAGGACGTCTATCGCAGCGAGAACGCCGGGCCCTCCGACTGGATCATGGTGGGGACCCACGACACGCCGCCGCTCTGGAGGCTGCTCGACGCGTGGGAGCGGAGCGGCGCGCTGGAGCGGCAGGCGGCGTACCTGGCCTCGCGCCTCGCGCCCTCGCCGGCCGAGGAGGGCGCGATGGCGCGCGCGCTCGCGTCCGACCCGCGCGCGCTCGCGCAGGCCAAGTTCGCCGACCTCTTCGCGAGCCAGGCGGCGAACGTGATGATCTTCTTCTCCGATCTGCTCGGGCTGAAGGAGATCTACAACGCTCCCGGGACGATGGGTGACCACAACTGGTCGCTGCGGGTGCCTCGCGATTACGAGCGGTCGTATCCGGAGATGCGCGCGCGCGGCGCGGCGCTGGATCTGCCGCGCGTGCTCGCGCTCGCGCTGCGCGCGCGGGGCGGCGCGGAGTCGGAGGAGCGCCGCAATCTCGCCGCACGGCTCGAGCGCCGCGCCGGCGCGGCGCGCAGCCAGCGCTGACCGTCGCCAGAGCGAACGGTAACGACGCGCCTCGACCGCCGCGGTCTGCGCGCGCGGGCGGGCGCCGGGGCCTCCGGCGCGCTCTGGCCGGTCCGCGCGACGCGGGGCGTCGCAGGGGCTCAGCGGTCAAAAAGCTTGCATCCAGGGCGCTCGGGCTGCATTGATCCGAGCGAGCGCCGCGGTTCATGGGGCCTCGCCCGTGCGGCGCGGCGGCGCTGGCGACCGTGCGACACGGTGGTCAATCGCCCGCGCATCCCTCGAGTCCAGTACGAGATGGGAGACACAGGTGAGCACGACCAAAGCGTCTCTTGGTACCTTGTTCCTCATGCTCTCCCTGGCCGCGCCTGCGCTCGCGCAAGAGGCGGCGCCGCGGCAGCCCATCACGGACAAGACGAAGGAGCGTTGGGCGAAGAGCCAGGGAGGCCGGTTCGGATTCGAGATCGACGTCCTCAGCTCGTCGTACCAGACGCAGCTCGCCGAGGTGGGCGCAGATCCCGATGAGGTCGAGGTCACGGAGTCCGAGCGGCTCGGCGTCGCCATCACCGCCTCCACGCAGTACAAGCTCTTCGCGGGTCTCCACCTCGACGCGGAGATGCCGTTCGCCTACGGCGATGTCGCGGGCCCCCAGTCCACGGACCTGTTCGGCCAGCGATTCACGAGCGCCGCGCGCCACAGCAAGTTCTTCCTCGGCAATCCCACGTTCGGCCTCCATTACGCTGGCAACCTGCTGCCCAACCTCGCGCTCTTCGGCGGCATCGGCCTGACGGTCCCGCTCCACCCGCACCCGGGCAGGAGCCTCGAGGTCGCGGCGGTGGCGAACTTCCCCGCGCGGGCCTACTTCGATGCGCAGCGCGTGCTGCTCGGGCACTGGGCTTTCCGGGCGCGCGTCGGGACCGAGATCCACTTCGGCAAGATGCTGTTCCTCACCCACGACGTGGCGACTCAGGTCTTCCTCCCGACCCGGGAAGGCGACATGACGAAGTCCGTGATCGAGCAGGGCAACGAGATCGAGTTTCGCCCGTTCGGGGGCTTCGGCCTCGGCATGCGCCTCCAGGCGGCGTTCCCCCTCTCTTCCAGCAACTCGGCCCAGCTCGCGGCGGAGCCGTTCATCGCCTGGGAGCCTCTCGTGAAGGGCTCGTTCACGCGCGTCGGCGCGCTGGTCGCGCTGGACGACGACCTCGGCTTCGGCCTCGATCGGGGAAAGGTCGCCACCATCCGCGTGGCCCTCGGCAGCAAGTGGTAGGGAGGCGGGCGCGGCAGCGGCGAGCTACGCTGAGCGCAACCCCATGACCACCCCCTCGACCTCCGACGCCTGGGTCGGCTGCCCGCGGCCGAACCCCGCTTCCCGCCTCCGCCTCTTCTGCTTTCCCTATGCGGGCGGCGGCGCGTCGATCTACAGCGCCTGGTGGCGCGAGCTCCCCGCGCACACGGAGCTCTGCGCGATCAAGCTCCCCGGCCGGGAGGCGCGCCTCAGCGAGCCGCCGTTCGAGCGCCTCACGCCGCTCGTGCAGGCCCTCGCGACAGCGCTCGACGGCTGGCTCGCGAAGCCGTTCGCGTTCTACGGCCACAGCCTCGGCGCGCTGGTGAGCTTCGAGCTCGCGCGGGAGCTGCGCCGCCGGGGCGCTCCGCTCCCGCGCCACCTGTTCGTCTCGGGGCGGCGCGCGCCCCACCAGCCCATCTCTGCTCCGCTCCACGGCCTGCCGGACGACGCGTTCCTGGCGTGGCTCCGCCGCATGGGGGGCACGCCCGAGGAGGTCCTGCGCGAGCCGGATCTCCTCGCGCTCTTCCTGCCCGTCCTCCGCGCGGACGTGGCCGTCAACGAGGCCGAGCCGTTCGTCCCCGGGCCCCCGCTCGACTGCCCGATCTCGGCCTTCGGGGGCGACGACGACGAGCGCGCGAGCCCCGCCGATATCGAGGCATGGCGCGAGCTCACGCGCGGGCCCTTCCGGGCCGAGGTGTTCCCCGGCGGGCACTTCTTCCTGCGGACCGCCCGCGCGCCGCTCCTGCGGTCGATTTCAGCCGTGCTCGACGACGTCGCGCGCGATCTCCCCGCCTGACAGCCGGCGCCGGGCGGGTGTTGAGCCCGGGCCCGGAGCCATGCAAAGAAGGGGGACCCGCAGCCTCCCTGCCCCGGAGACCCGAACGATGACCGAATTTCAGTACCAGGACATGCTGCCCCTCGGCCATGACGAGACCCCGTACCGCCTCGTCAGCCGCGACCATGTCTCCACCTTCGAGGCCGCTGGCTCGACCTTCCTCAAGGTCGAGCCGGAGGGGCTCACCCTGCTCGCGCGCGAGGCGATGCGCGACATCGCCCACCTCCTCCGGCCCGGCCACCTCGCGCAGCTCGCGCGGATCCTCGACGACCCCGAGGCCTCCTCGAACGACCGCTTCGTCGCCCTCGAGCTCCTCAAGAACGCGAGCATCGCCGCGGGGGGCGTGCTCCCGTCGTGCCAGGACACCGGCACGGCCATCGTCGTGGGCAAGAAGGGCCAGCTCGTCTTCACCGGCGGCGGCGACGAGGCCGCGATCGCGCGCGGCGTCTTCGAGACCTACCGCGCGCAGAACCTCCGCTACTCGCAGCTCGCGCCGCTCGACATGTACAGGGAGGTCAACACGAACGACAACCTCCCTGCGCAGATCGAGCTCTTCGCGACCGACGGCGACGCCTACAAGTTCCTCTTCATGGCGAAGGGCGGCGGCTCCGCGAACAAGAGCTATCTTTACCAGGAGACCAAGGCGCTCCTGAACCCCGAGAGCCTGCTCTCCTTCCTGGAGGCGAAGCTCCGCGCGCTCGGCACGGCGGCGTGTCCGCCGTACCACCTCGCGATCGTCGTCGGCGGCACCTCGGCCGAGTACACGCTCAAGGCAGCGAAGCTCGCCTCGGCGCGTTACCTCGACACGCTCCCTGCCGAGGGCAACGCGCGTGGCCGCGGCTTCCGCGATCGCGATCTCGAGCAGAAGGTCCTCGAGCTCGCGCAGCGCACCGGGATCGGCGCCCAGTTCGGGGGCAAGTACTTCTGCCACGACGTGCGGGTCATCCGCCTGCCGCGCCACGGCGCCTCGTGCCCGGTGGGCATCGCCGTCTCCTGCTCCGCGGACCGGCAGGCGCTCGGCAAGATCACGCGCGAGGGCATCTTCCTCGAGCAGCTCGAGAGCGACCCCGCGAGGTACCTGCCTGACCCCACGGAGGCGGATCTCGGGGGCGAGGTCGTGAAGCTCGATCTCCGCCGCCCGATGAGCGAGATCCGGGCCGAGCTCTCGAAGTACCCGATCCGGACGCGGCTCTCGCTGACCGGGCCCATGATCGTCGCGCGCGACATCGCGCACGCGAAGATCAAGGAGCGGCTCGACCGCGGCGAAGGCATGCCGAGCTACATGCAGGAGTTCATGGTCTACTACGCCGGGCCCGCGAAGACGCCGGCGGGCTACGCCTCCGGCTCGTTCGGGCCCACCACGGCCGGCCGCATGGACGCGTACGTCGATCTCTTCCAGGCGAGCGGCGGCAGCTACGTCATGCTCGCCAAGGGCAACCGCTCCCCCGCGGTCACCGCGGCCTGCAAGAAGCACGGCGGCTTCTACCTCGGCTCGATCGGCGGTCCGGCCGCGCGCCTCGCCAAGGACTGCATCAAGAAGGTCGAGGTCCTCGAGTACCCCGAGCTCGGCATGGAGGCGGTCTGGAAGATCGAGGTCGAGGATTTCCCGGCCTTCATCGTGGTGGACGACAAGGGCAACGATTTCTTCGCCGACATCAACAAGCCCTCTGGCCGCAAGCTCGACGTCGCAGGCTGATCGCCGGCATCCGATCGGGCGTGGAGAGCTCACGTCCGTTCGTCCGTGACACGGCGGGCGAGCTGAGAAAGACGCACTTCCCGCTACAAACATCCCCTGAGGCGAAGCGTCACGCCTGGGGCGTGTTTGCTCCTGCTCAGCTCGATATTTGCTCCACGAGAGTCTCTGCGGCGGCGATCTGGTGAGGCACGGTCCGTGCTCTTGGGCTCCTGCGAAAGGAGCTGAGCAATGACAGTTCGACCTGAGCGCACCGTGCCCCATGGCCAGCCTGAGCCCGGACACCACCGTTTCGAGGATCGGCACGGTGGACCGGACGGGGCTCGTCATCCCATGGAAGAGGAGCGCCTCGAGAGGCTGGTGCGCGCCGCGCAGGAGGTCTCGGATCAAGCAGCGCGCGACAGGCGCGGCGAGCCTGGTCAGGATGGACCGGCCGACCACGGCCGCGTCGACTCTCGACCGGCTCCGAGGACCGCCAGCATCGCTGACATCGAGCGCGCGGACTACGAGGGGATGCTCTCCCCGGAGGAGACGTGATGGGCGCGCGCGCGATGAGCCTCGATGCGGTCGTCGGACGGTTCGCGCCGAGCGTGCTCCGCAAGGCGGAGCGCGCCCCCCTGGCCCCTGCGCTCGACGCGGAGATCCGCCACGTGGACACGTGGAGCGCAGGGCGCCTGGCGTACTACGTGGACACGCGCGCCACGGGGCGCCCGGTCGTCCTCCTGCATGCGATCGACGCGGCCGCCTCGTCGAAGGAGGTGGCTCCCCTGTTCGACGCGCTCCGCGCGGAGCGGCCCGTCTATGCGCTCGATCTCCCGGGGTTCGGGCTCTCGGAGCGCACCGATCGCGCTTACGATCGTGAGCTCTACCGCGCCGCCGTGCGCCGGTTCCTCACGGACGTGGTGCGCGAGCCGGGCGGCGCCGACGTCATCGCGCTGTCCCTCTCCTCGGAGTTCGCCGCCGCCGTCGCCTGCGAGGAGATGAGCCTCGTCCACAGCCTCGTGCTCGTCTCCCCCACGGGGCTCGGCCGCGAGGCGCCCGGCGCGAGCGTCGTCCTCCGGGCGATCTCGCATGTCCCTCACGTCGCCGAGGCGCTCTTCCGCGTGCTCGCCACGCCGTCGAGCATCCGCTGGTTCCTGAAGAAGAACTTCGTCGGCGCGCCGGATCCCGGCCTCGTCGACTACGCTATCCGCACGTCGAAGGAGCCTGGCGCCCACCGCGCCCCCCTCGCGTTCATCGCCGGCGACCTGTTCACCGAGGACGCGTTCCAGCGTCTCTATGCGCGTCTGCCCGTCCCCACCCTGGTCCTCTACGATCGCGACCCCCACGCGCGCTTCGACCGTCTCGACGAGCTCGCGCAGCAGAACGCGCGCGTCGAGGTCGCTCGCGTCTCCCCGACGCGGGGTCTCCCGCACTTCGAGCAGCTCGATGCCACGCTCGAGGTCGTGCGCAGGTTCTGGACGCAGGACCCCTGGTAGATCCCCTACAGCAGAGCGACCCCGGCGGCGCTCAGGCTCCGCGCAGGGCGGATACCGCGTCAGACGGCGAGCCGACCCTCGGTCGCCGGCAGTCGGCGTGTGGGCGCCATCACCGACATGCCCCATGGTCTCGTGGGGCCGGCCCGTGCTGGCATCCCCGCCGGACCCGTGCGGCCCGGCTTGCGTCGCACATTCCCGTCACCGCGCTCGGGGCCGTCGGTGTACAATGACAGTGTGGCCGCTCAACTGGCATGTTGGCACGGTTACCGTGTGCGCACGGCCACAGGCCGGAGACCTCGCTCCAGCCGAGTTTGTCAGCGCGCCAACATTCACTCCCGTCGACCTGGCGGCTCGTCGCCCCTGCCAGGTGCGTATTCATCGGCCGATGAAGCGCTGCGCCAGGATGCCGCGTCGCGCCACCCACGTGTCGGGTGCGCAAGTGTTTCCGAGCGTAAAAGTCTTTGCAAACTTCAGGTCAACGGAGTAGTTAAGCTCTTATAGCGGGGGATGTCGTGAATGCAGGCGGGCAAATCATCTCTGCGAACAAGCAAGCGAGTAACAGCTTGCTTGGTAGATACCGCCTAGTTGCAAAATTAGGCCGCGGTGGGATGGCGGACGTGTTCCTCGCCGTTTCCCGCGGGCCCGGGTCGTTCAACAAGCTCGTTGTCGTGAAGTGCCTCCGCGTCGGCATGGCGGAGGACCCTCGCTACGTCCTGATGTTCCTGGACGAGGCGAAGCTGTCGGCACGGCTCAACCACCCGAACGTCATCCAGACCTACGAGATCGGCGGCGAGAGCGGCGGGTACTTCATCGTCATGGAGTACCTGGAGGGCCAGCCGCTCAAGGACATCGTGCGGGCGGTCGTGAGCGGCTGTGCCGGCGCCAGCAACTTCACGCGCGCGGCGTGGGTCCGGGTCATCGCCGAGACGCTGCGTGGCCTTCATTACGCGCACGAGCTCACGGATTTCGACGGCCGGCTGCTCGGCATCGTCCATCGCGACGTCTCGCCGCACAACATCTTCGTCACGTACGACGGCGCGGTGAAGATCGTCGATTTCGGCGTCGCGAAGGCGTCGCTCAACGCGGCGCACACCGAGAACGGCACCTTCAAGGGCAAGATGGCGTATGCCGCGCCCGAGCAGGCGATGGCGAGCGAGGACGTCGACCGCCGGGCCGACCTCTTCGCGATCGGCATCGTGCTCTGGGAGCTCCTGGCGATGCGCCGGCTGTTCGACGGCGATCATGTCGCCGTGATGCACCAGCTCCTCACGCGGGACATCCCCCGGCTCTCCACGGTGGTGCCGGACATCGATCCGGCGCTCGACGAGATCGTGGCGAAGGCGCTCCAGCGCGACCCCGCGCGGCGGTTCGCCACCGCGCAGGAGATGGGCGACGCGCTGGAGAGCTACCTCCTGGTCTCGGGCGAGGACGTCCGGAAGGAGCAGCTCGGCGTGTACGTGCTCGAGATGTTCGCGGAGAGCAGGGCGCTCGTGCGCCAGCAGGTCACCGCGCAGTTCGAGTACCTGAGCTCGCTGGACGTCACCGGCGACATCCAGCGCGCCTCCATGATCAGCGATTTCCCTCGCGCGTCGATGGTCATGGGGATGAACCGCTCGATGTGGCCCTCTGCGACCGGGCTGCCGGTCCTCACCGAGCACAGCACCCCTGGCCTGCCTCAGTACGAGCAGCCGGCGGCCGATCCCGACAGCCTGGGCGCGACGGTGGGGCGCCCCTCGCCCTGGCGGCAGCGCGGGTACCTGTTCACCGCGCTCGGCGCGGCGGCGCTGCTGGGCGCGGGGGCCGTCGCGATGGCGCAGCGGGGCACCTTGCCGGATGGCGGCTCCGTGCAGGCGTCGGATGCCGTGCCCGCGACGACGGCGTGGGCTCCTCCGACGGCATCGGCCCCTCTCGAGAGCGCTGGCCCGAAGGCGAAGGTCACCATCAAGAGCGAGCCGTCCGACGCCAAGGTGACGTGGAACGGGACGGAGCTCGGCAAGACGCCGCTCAGCATCGAGCTTCCCACGGGGATGCAGGTCGTCGTTGTGTCGAGGGCCGGGTCCTTCGACGAGTCGCTGTTCCTGCAGCTCGCCGCGTCGGACGCCGTCGAGCGCACGGTCACGCTCCGACCCCAGGAGATCACGCCGGGCGCGACGTCTCGCTAGCCCGTCGGACGAACGTCGCGAGCGGCCCGATCCGGGGGAGTTGTCGCGCCCCGCCCGAGGCTCGGACGGGGCGCGCGGATGCCGGGCGGAGGGTTACTCCAGCTCGATGAGACCGCAGCCGATGCGGCCGCCCGCGCTCGGATCGGCCGCGGCGTGAACGACGATCGAGTACTTCGTCACGTCGGTGCTGGCGCCGTCGCCCACGGTCCAGATGTCGGTGCCGCGCGTGACCGTGTGCGTGCCCGCGCCGCTCGCGTCACACGTGAAGCTGCCGAGCCCCTCCCCGTTGGGGATCCAGTGGCCGCCCGCAGCGTCAGCGTTGTCCTCGCAGCTCTTGTTCTCGTGCAGATGAGCCGAGTGCTCGCCTTCGGGGCAGCCGGACACCGCGATGGTGAGCGTCACCTCGTCTCCGTTCTGCGTGAAGGTCGCGGTCCCTTCCAGCTCGCCCGAGCTCGTCGCCTCGAGCGCCGCCTCGGCGCGCGCGGAGGCGCCGCCGCCGTTCCCGCCTCCACCGTCGCCGCTGCTCCCTCCACCGTCGCCGCTGCTCCCTCCATCGCCGCCGCCGCTCCCCGACGCGCTCGTGGAGGCATCACCGCCGCCTCCTGAGCCGCTCGTGGACGAGGTGCTGGTGGTGCTGGATCCACCGGGGGAGTCGCCGTCGTCTCCGCACGCCGTCAAGAGAGCGCTGGCGCCAAAAGCGAGCAACGAGAGCTTCAACCACCGTGACATAAGTCTCCTTTCCTCGGCGCGACCCGAGCGGGCAAGCAGTTGCCCGCTGGACGCGGCCAGGTCATCGAGCGCAGGAGTATGTCCCAAGACGGCGTGTATCCAAACAGCTCCGCAACAAAAAGCATACCCGCAGCGTCGAGCCGGTGGTGCGAATCTGATTACGCTCGACAAGGAAGGCCGCTGCGCGCGGCGCCTCGCGCGCGCCGTGCGGGGCTATCGAGGCGTGAGCGCTGGAGCGGTCGACGCTGCCCTGGAGGCGAGGCGCTCGTGTTCTCGACCAAGCCATTCAAGGAAATCCTGATTCCAGGGAGGGCCGTCAGGCCAGCCCTCACGGATGCGGGCGGCGAGCTCGAGATCCCATCTCCCATAGAGATCCACGAGCGCGTCGTGTGCCCTGCGGCCCGCCAGCGCTTCAGGATTGCCGCTGGGCTCGCCGCCGTGCGCGAACGCGTCGTCGCACACGTAGTAATTGCATGTCGCCGCGCGCCGCTCTGGCGGGATGGTGCAGCCCTCGTGACCGTGGAAAGCGCACCTCTTCGGCAGCGCACGACCGTCGCTGTCCCGGGGCTCCACGCGGAGCATGAGCAGGCCGCGCTGGCCAGGGCGCAGGCTGCCGCCCGCCATCTGCTCCAACAACCAGCCTGCGCCGCCCAGCGACACGATTCTCCCGATGTCCGACCACTCGACCCCTGGCGGGCTGGCGCAGCAGCCGGTCGGCCCCTGCGGACAGGCGCCGCACAACGTCGAGTGCACCCTCGTGTTCGCGCCTGCGAGCTCCAGCCGGATCATCGCCCCTCCGGCGCTCCAGGATAACGACGCCGCCCGAGCCGTCCAGCGACCGATCTCGGCCCTTCAGCTCGGCTCACCGCGACAGCGCAACCTCGGCGTCCGACGGGCGGCCCCCGCCGCACCCCCGCGATCCGGGGCGATCACCACACCCCCCGCACCGTGATGCCGCTGGCGGACGCCGTGACCTCGGCGCGTTGCTGCGTGAAGAGCGCGAAGCCGAGCGTGCCGGCTGCGAGCAGGCCGCCCGTGATGAAGCTGGCCGTGCCGAGCTCGCGCGCCGTGAACATCGTGTTCTCGTAGTCGGCGGCCTTCTTGCATTCCGGCGCGATGAGGCGAAGGCAGTTGTTGCCTCCGACGCTCCGCGCGGTCTCGTCCCGGTTCACTTCCGCGTCGTGCGCCACGACCATCAGCACGCCGCCGAGCGCCAGGAAGAGCGCCGAGCCCGCGATGCCCCCGGCGATGACGCCGGTCCTCAGCCCCGAGCTGGGCGGCGCGCTCGCCGGCGCCGGGCCCCTCGTCACCGTGGGTTTGAGCGCAGGGGCCGTCAGATCGAGCCGCACCTCGCGGACCTCTCCGCGGCGGACATCGATGTCGACCCGGACGGCGGCGGCGCCGTTCACCGTCGCGGCGATGGAGTGGTGTCCCGGGTTGACGGGGATGAGCTTATCGCGCTCGACCGTGACCGGCTCGCCGTCGATGGTGCAGGAGGCCCCGGCGGGGACGAGGAGGCGGATCTCGCCCACGAGCTGCCGCGCGCGGGCCAGGTCGAACAGGCGCGACTCGTACAGCTCACGCTCCTCCGGCGTGCTCGGCGGCCGCATGATCTCCTTGCAGAGCGACAGCCAGCGCACCGCAGCGGGCGCGTCGCCGATCCGGTAAGAGAGCGCCCCGATGTTGCAGGCAGCGACCTGCGAGCGATCCATCCTCCATATCGCCTCCCACAGCTCGCGGGACTCCGCGAAGCGGCCCTCTGCTTGCGTGGCGTTCGCCTGGACGCGCAGGCGGGTCACCGCGTCTTCCACGGGCTCTTTTGTGGGCTCGGCGCGACCGATGGATGAGAAAATCAGGAGAGCGATAGCAATGCACGGTCCCGGGCCGAGGTGCGATATCCTGCTCACTGGGTAGGACCTCCTGGCCCGAGGTTCATGTCAACCGCGCTCCCGGGGCTCTCTTCGGCGGCGCAGGTCGATAGCCTACCAGAGGTGGCCGCCGGACGACTCGACTCTTCGTCTGCCGAGCGGGCCAATGGCTCCACGCCAGGGCATGAACGCCACGCCTCAGGCGCGCCCGCGTTGGGCGGCGCCTGAGACGGTTCTGATCGAAGAATGGGGAAAGGGGGAGCGTATAATTACGCCTTGGGCGCAATCAGATGCTCGAGCCCGCGCAGCGGGATGTCCAGCCACTCAGGCCGGTTGTTGAGCTCGTAGCCGAGCTCGTAGATGCACTTCTCGAGCATGTAGAAGTCGAGCAGGAGCACCGTGTCGGTGTCGCTCGCGGGCACGTACGGCCCCGTCTCGTCGGTCCGCACCTCGGCGGCCGCCTGGGCGCGCGCGATCGTCTCCAGGTATCCCGCGAGGTAGCTCGCGGAGATCCAGGCCACCCAGGCCTCGGTCCACGGCTTGAGGACGGCGACGTCCTCCGGCCGGAGGCGAGCGTCCCGGAGCGCCGAGGCGCCGGCGTAGTCGAACGAGCGCAGCATCCCGGACACGTCCCGGAGCGGGCCGCGCTTGTAGCGGCGCTCGCTCAGCGGCCTCGCCGGCTCCCCCTCGAAATCGATCAGGATGAAGTCATCGCCCGTCGAGAGCACCTGGCCGAGGTGGAAGTCGCCGTGCGTCCGGATGCGGGTGACGTCGAACTTCCTCGACACGATCTGCTGGAGCTTCGCGTTGATCTCGGCCTCGCGCTGCAGCATCGCCGACACCTGCTCCCGCACGTTCTCGGGGAGCGAGCGCTCGCGCTTCCTCAGCAGCGCGAAGGTGCGCGCGAGCATGCCGTGCGCCGACTGGAAGATCGACTGCTGGTGCAGCGTCGTGAACGACTGCCGCCCGAACGAGGGGTCCTTGCTCTCCTTGCCGAGCGTGAGGTGGAGCTGCGCGGTGCGCTCGCCGAGCAGCCGCATCCTCACGAGCTCGGTGCCCATGAGCTGGTTCACGATCGGCGGCGGCACCGTGCGCGACGCGTCGACCAGCGTGCCGGTCGGCATGGGCGGCGCGCCGCCCTTCACCGACTCCTCATCGGCGAGCACCCGCTCGAAGAAGCGGTTCAGCGACTCGAGCGTGCTCGACCACGCGTCGCTCTGGCTCTGCACGTACTCCTGGAGCATCGCCACCGTGGTCGCCTCGCGACCGCGGGCCTGGTACTCGATCGCGCCGGCGAGCCGCGGCGTGGACGGGAACTGATGCTCGGTCAGGTACCTGCCGATCTCGAGCTCCGGGTTGATGCCCTCCTCGACCTGCCGGAAGATCTTGAGGAGCAGCTTGTCGCCGTAAATGATGGTCGTGTTGCTCTGCTCGCTCTCGGCGATGCGCGCCGGGAGCTCTCCCTCGGCGCCGAGCGCCTCGAGGGTCGTCCCGAGCGGCAGCGCGTGGAGCTCGCCGGCGGCGCCCGCCGCGACGCCCTGCGACCGGATCGCGGCGAGCACCAGCGCGGCGAACTCCGGGGTCGCGAGCGCGTCGTACAGGACGCCCTCCGGCGCGGCCGCGCTCTCCGCGTCCGGATCGCGCACCGTGACGTCCGCGATCACCGCGTGGCGCGTGCGCGTCGAGAGCTCCCGCGCGCGATCGCTCGTCGCGAAGCCGACCGGCACGACGTACGTCTCCGGCGAGCCGTCCGTGTACTCGACGCGCACGAGCAGGATGAAGTGCTGCGCCGCGCCCCGCTCGTCGAGCGCCATCGGGATCACGTCCGCGAGCGTCGTGGAGCGCCGGGTGCGCGCCTTGCCGCGGAACCAGCGGCGCGCCGCGATGTACTTGCCGATCGCCGGCTCGAGCGCCCTGCGGCCATCGGGGGAGAGGAGCGCCTGCCACGTGCCCCTCGTCGAGATCGCGGGCGCCGCCTGGCCCTCGCCCGTGGACACCGCCGCGACCGCCGGCTCCAGCGCGAACCAGTAGAAGTCGTGCGGCCCGAGCGACAGGGAGTAGCCGCGGCTCGTGATCTCCGGGAAGCGGCTCCTGCCGAACAGCTCGACGGGCACCATGCCCGCGAAGCGCGCGAGGTCGAGCTCGACGTGCTGCGCGTAGCGCGAGAGGTTCGCCACGACGAGGAGCCGCTCGTCCCCGTGCGCGCGGACGAACGCGAGCACCTTGCTGTTGTCCGGGTGCAGGAACTCGATCGTCCCGCGGCCGAGCACCTTGTTCTGCTTGCGCAGGGTGATGAGCCGCTTCATCCACCAGAGGAGCGAGGCGGAGTTCTGCTGCTGCGCCTCGACGTTGATCGCCTCGTAGTGGTACTCGGGATCGATGATGATCGGCAGGTACAGCTTCTGCGGGTTCGCCCTGGAGAAGCCGGCGTTCCGGTCGGCGCTCCACTGCATCGGCGTGCGCACGCCGTCGCGGTCGCCGAGATAGATGTTGTCTCCCATCCCGATCTCGTCGCCATAGTAGAGGACGGGCGTCCCCGGCAGCGAGAAGAGCAGCGCGTTCATCAGCTCGATCCTGCGCCGCGTCTTCATGAGCGGGGCGAGCCGGCGGCGGATGCCCAGGTTGATGCGCGCTGTGTGCTCCTGCGCGTAGACGCGGTACATGTAGTCCCGGTCCTCGTCGGTCACCATCTCGAGCGTCAGCTCGTCGTGGTTCCGGAGGAACGTCGCCCACTGACAGCTCTCGTGGACCACGGGCGTCTGCTTCAGGATGTTCACGATCGGGAAGCTGTCCTCGAGCTCCACCGCCATGAACATCCTGGGCATGAGCGGGAAGTGGAAGTTCATGTGGCACTCGTCGCCGTTGCCGAAGTACGCGGCGGCGTCGGCGGGCCACTGGTTGGCCTCGGCGAGGAGCATGCGATCGGAGAAATTCGCGTCGATGTGGCGCCTGAGCTTCTGCAGGAACTCGTGCGTCTCCGGCAGGTTCTCGCAGTTCGTCCCGTCGCGCTCGTAGAGGTACGGCACGGCGTCGAGCCGGAGCCCGTCCACGCCCATCTCCAGCCAGAAGTCGACCACCTTGAACACGGCCGCGTGCACGTCCGGGTTCTCGAAGTTGAGGTCGGGCTGGTGGGAGTAGAAGCGGTGCCAGTAGTAGGCGTTGGCCACCGGATCCCAGGCCCAGTTCGACGTCTCGAAATCCTTGAAGATGATCCGGGCGTCCTTGTAGCGGTGGGGCGTGTCGCTCCACACGTAGAAGTCGCGCCAGCGCGAGCCCTTGGGGGAGGTCCGCGCTCGCTGGAACCACTCGTGCTCGTTCGAGGTGTGGTTCAGGACGAGCTCGGTGATGACGCGGATGTCGCGGCGGTGCGCCTCGCGCAGCAGGCGGGCGAACTCGCGCCGGGTGCCGTAAGAGGGGTTGATGTTGGTGTAGTCCGCGATGTCGTATCCACCGTCGCGCAGCGGCGAGGGGTAAAAAGGCAGGAGCCAGATCGCGGTGACGCCCAGATCTTGAAGGTAATCTAGCTTCTCAATAAGCCCCTCGAAGTCGCCGATGCCGTCGGCGTTCGAGTCGCTGAACGCGCGGACATGGAGCTCATAGATGATCGCGTCCTTGTACCAGAGGGCGTTGCCTTCAGCGGGAGGGGGCTTCTGATCCTGGCTCATGGCTGCTCCGACGGGTGCGCGCTATCCGCGCTGACGACGCCGGGCGCAAAAGACACAGCGGCACAGACCTCAAGGCGGCGTGAGCCGCCGCCGAGCCAGGGAGAGGCCAGGAGGCAAGGCACGCTGGGAGGTCCACCACTGGGCGCGCACTGCCGTCCCACGCAGGTGACGCGGATCACGTGTATAATTTAACTACTTGGAATTGCAAGACCGCGCTGGACCGACCTCGGATAGCACGTAGGGCGCGGGGCGCAAAGCGGCGCGGCGGCCGCCGGCGGCCTCAGCGATGCCGTGCGCTGTCGAGATCGCTGCTTCGTGAGCTCGACCCACACGTCGAACCGCAGCCGGTGTAAGAAGCGCTGGCACCTCGTTCTGTGATCGGGCGAGCTCATGCCCATCGAAGGAGCATTCTCATGCTGCGTGTCTTCCACGTACTCCCGCTCTGCCTCGCCGCGCTCGGAGCGCTCGCGTGCTCGTCGACGCCCGAGCCGACGACGGACCCGACCAACCCGTGCCCGCCCGGCCAGTGGTGCGCCGCGGCCATGCCGACGGCGACCGCGACCGCGGTGCCCACGACCACGGCCACCGCCGCACCCGCCGGCACCGCCGCCACGCCGGTCCCGCCGGTCGCCGCGGTGGCCGCCACGCCGATCCTCCAGGGGATGGGCACGACCGAGGCCCCGGGGATGAAGGCGGACGGCGGGCCGTTCGCAGGGCAGTTCCAGGAGGGCCAGACGCTCGAGCAGGAGATCAACATCTCGGCTGGCAAGTGCTACACGGTCGTGGGCATCGGCATCGGGGTCCAGGAGCTCGACATCCAGCTCGTCTCGCAGCCGGCGCCCGCGCTGCCGCCCGTCGTGCTCGCGCAGGACAGCACCACCGGCGCCGCGGCGACGCTCGGCGGAAAGGCCTCCGGCTGCTGGAAGAACCCGCTGCCGATCGGCGGCCCGGGCAAGGTGATCCTCAGGGCGACGAAGGGCGCGGGCATCGCGGCCGCGCAGGTCTTCTCCAAGTAGACCTGCGTCAACCTGCTCCCGCGTGCGGCGGCGCCGTGGCGCGCGCGGGAGCGACGGCGGCGCCGTGGCGCACGCGGGAGCGACGGCGGCGCCGTGCCGCGCGCTATGCTTCCTGTTTCCGCCGTCTGCCTCTTCCCCTAAGGGCAGGCGAACGCGTCCTTGTGCCGCGCGCAATGCCATGAGCGAGACGATCTTCCTCGGCCCCGAGGCCAGCTGCGCGTGTGTGACGCCGCGGGCTTGGTTGTCGCCCCGGCTCCCGCCGGACCTCGAGGAGCAGGCGGTGCGGCGCGTCGCGTGGATGTCGCTCTGCACGCTCGTCGTGGGTGCCTTCGGCTTCATCGTGTCGGAGCTCTTCCCGAGCCTCCGGCTCGGCCCCCACACGATCCGCTTCGCGGTCTACCTGCCGTTCATGCTCGTCTCGGCCGCGCTCTTCGTCGTCGCGCGGAAGAGGCTCCTCTCTCCGCCGCGGATCGTCGACCTCTCGTTCGCCTACAAGATCCTGGGCGCCGCCTCGCTCGCCGTGGTCACGAACGCGCAGCCGTGGCCGGAGGGGCCGATGCTGCCGGGCTGGTCGCCGGTGGCCATCTGGGTGCTGATGTTCCCCATCATCGTCCCGGCCCCGAGCGTGCGCACGCTGCTCACCTCGACGCTGGCGATCCTCACCGAGCCGGCGTTCCTGTGGGTGCTCGTCCAGTCGGGGTTCATGGAGCTGCCCTCGCGCGACGCGATGCTCCGTCGCTTCTTCCCGAGCGTCATCGCCCTGGCGCTCTCGGTGCTCGTGTCGCGCGTCGTCTTCGGGCTCGGGCGCAAGCTCGACGCGGCGCGGGAGCTCGGCAGTTACCGCCTCGTCGAGCGGCTCGGCGGCGGCGGCATGGGCGAGGTGTGGCGGGCCAAGCACCGGATGCTCGCGCGCCCGGCCGCCGTGAAGCTGATCCGCCCGGAGGCGTTCCTGGGCGCCGCGGCGACCTACAGCACAGCGAAGCTGCGGTTCGAGCGCGAGGCGCAGGCGACCGCGGCGCTCCGGTCGCCGCACACGATCGGCATCTTCGACTTCGGCGTCGCCCGGGACGGGTCGTTCTACTACGTGATGGAGCTGCTCGACGGCATGGACCTCGATACGCTCGTCAAGCTGGACGGCCCGCAGCCGCCAGCGCGGGTGGTCCACCTGCTCCGGCAGGCCTGCCACTCGCTCCACGAGGCGCACAAGGCCTTCCTCGTGCACCGCGACATCAAGCCGGCGAACCTCTTTCTGTGCCGCTACGGCGCGGATCTCGACTTCCTGAAGGTGCTCGACTTCGGGCTGGTGGCCGAGCGCCGGAAGGACGCGGCCCCCTCGACGCTGACGGCGGACAACGCGATCACCGGGACGCCCGCGTTCATGGCGCCGGAGGTCGTGGTCGGCGACCGCCCGATCGACGGCCGGACCGACATCTACGCGCTCGGATGCGTCGCGTACTGGCTGCTCACGGGCGCGCTCGTGTTCGAGGCCGACACGGCCATGAAGACCGTGCTGCTCCACGCGACCGAGGCGCCCGTCGCGCCGTCGAAGCGGGCGGCGCGCGCGATCCCGCCGGCGCTCGACCGGCTCGTGCTCGACTGCCTCGAGAAGGACCCGGCAAAGCGGCCGCAGTCGGCGCACGAGCTGTCCGAGCGGCTCGCCGCGCTGCGCATGGAGGCCGCGTGGACCGAGCAGCACGCGGCGGCGTGGTGGGAGTCGGTCGCGCCGCCGTCGCTCGCGAATCGCCCGGCGAAAGCGGCCGTCGACGCGTTCGGCTGAGCGCCGCGCCGTCAGCGGACGTCGATGTCGATGGTCATGAGCTGGCCGCCGCGCTCGATCGCGATGGACAGGTGGCTCGCGGCCCTGAGCCGCGCGTAGGCCTCCAGCGCCTCCTGCGGGTCGGTGACGTCGAGCCCGTTGATCGACCTCAGCGAGTCCCCGGTCTCCAGCCCGAGCGTCTCGAGCAGCGAGCCGCGCCTGAGCCTGAGCTTCTGCCCGACGATCGGGCCTCCCGGCCGCTCCGGGGTCGCCCGGGCGGAGCGCGTGAGGAGCGCCTGCTGCTCGAAGATCCGGTCGACCACCGCCCGGTCGACGTGGATCTCCGCGGCGCTCACGGGCTGGATGCGCGCGGCGATCTCGGGCGGGATCGAGCTCAGGCTGGCGTCGCCGCCGACCGGCCTGGCCTGCGGCCGGGGCCGCGGCTCCGGCGCCTCCTCGACCCTGGCTTTCCCGAGCCGCATCTGACAGCGCGCGCCGCCTGCGGTGAGCCAGACGCGGTCCCAGGCGATGCGCGCGAGCGTGCCTCCCGGCGTGCGGCCGCCGAGACGCTGGATCTGCGTCCGCCCGTCGGGGCCCTCGATCGCCGCGAACGACCACGCGGCGTCGTCCGACGCTGCGATGAGCACCACGCGCCCGGCCTCGCAGATCGGGTCGCGCCACGGATCGTCGCTCCTCCCCGCATCGCCGGGCGCGCGCGCCTCGGGAGCGCCGCCCGGCCGCGGGAGGAGCGGCCCCGTCGCCGAGTCGAACGGGTTGCGCTGCAGGATCGCTTCGGCGCTCGTCGCGTGCAGGCCGTCGTGAGGCGCCCGGCGGGGGACAGGCGGCGCGGGAGCGCTCCTTCCGTCTCTGTCCGGGATGATCTCGCTCCCGACCGGGCGCGAGACCCCGGCCGCCTGAAAATAGAAGGCGGACGCGATCAGCGTGCCCGCGATCCACGGGAAGTGATGCTTCACAGCCGCATCCAGGTCCACGGGTCCTGCTCTTTCTGGGACGCGCGCGCTGCCGTCCTCGAGGCGAGCGCCACGCGCACGCCGGCGTGGAGACGACCGTGCACGATGTCGCCACTGGCTCGCTCCCCCGGGCCGAGCAGCACCGCGCGTGCCCGGCTCGCGCGCGCTGGCGTGCGCCGAGCGCCGCCCCGCGCGGGCGCGCGCCAGCGCGCGCGCCTCGACCCGAACGGATCAGCGCGCGCCGTCGCGCGCCGCGCCGACGTTCATCGAGGGGGTGTTCGAGACGGGGAGGAGGAGGAGGAAGGCCCGGGACGGCGTCGGCCCGCGCGCGGCTCGCTCAGGGCTTCTTCTCGGGCGCCTTGGCGGCGGCCGTCTTCGCGGACTCGCCGCGTCCGCGGCGGTACACCCAGGCGGCGAGGAGCTTCCGGTCGTTCGCGGAGATCTTGTCCTCGAACGCCGGCATGTGGCCCTCGAGGTCCTTCGACATTGCCGCCGGCGGGTAGGCCTTGCCGCTGCCGGGGTTCGTGATCTGCGCCTCGATCCACGCGACCGAGGCCCAGCCGCGGAGCTCGGGCGCGGCCGACTCATCGTCGTCGGTCTTGCCGTCGAGCCGGTGGCAGCTCGTGCACCGCTGCCGGACCAGCTTCTCGCCCGGCGTCCCGGTGCCGGGCTCCCCGCGCGCCTGCGCCTCCAGGAACGCGACGATCGTCTCCTGGTCGGCCTCGCTCATCGGCGTGAACACCTTCGCCGCCTCGGGATCCGCGGGCGGCTTGGACACCGACGGCATCATCTCCTTGAACGCCGTCTTGCCGAAGAGGTGGTCGGCGTCCGGATCCCTCAGCACCTCGAGCGCCCAGGCCTTCGTCCCGAACCCGGTGAGGTCCGGCGCCGTCTGCTTCTCCTTGGGCGGCCCGAGATCGTTGAGCCGGTGGCAGCTCGCGCACTCCTTCTTGTAGAGGTCCTCGCCGCGCGTCTCCGGATCGTTCCGGAGCATCGCGAGCGCGCCCTCGGGCGGGACGCCCTGCTTGAACAGCACCATCGCGCGCGCGCTCCGCTCGGCGTTCTGCGCCTGCGAGCGCTGATAGCCCTCGTCCTTCGCGTCGGACGCGAACGACTTGCCCAGGAGGCCGACGGCCCCGAGGGCGATCAGGAACAGCGGCGCGAGCGCCGGCAGGCGGGAGCGGAGCGGGCCGGGCTTCCGGTCGATGAACGGGAGCAGCGCGAGGTAGAGCCCGATCACCCCCGGCACGCCGACTGTCGCGATGAGCTCCAGCTTGCCGGGGAAGAACTTGCGCAGCTCGAAGAGCGGGCGGAAGTACCACGCCGGGCGCGCGTTGTAGTCGCTGACCGGGTCCGCGGGCGCCTCCAGCGGGGCGCCGTGCTCGATGGCCGCGAGATCGAAGAGGACGACAAGCACGAGCGCCGTGGCCAGCAGGATCATGCCGAGCTGCTTCGGGTAGAACCGATCCGCCTTCCGGAGATCGGCGCCGTACGGCGCGCCGAAGCCGTGCTTGCGGAACAGCGCGAAGCTCGCGGCGAGCAGCAAGGCCATGACCGCCGGCAGCACGAAGACGTGCAGGCTGTAGAGCCGCGTCACGGTCATGTGACCGAGCGACGCCCCGCCGACGACGAGCTCCTGCGTGAGCGGTCCGACGACGGGGACCGCGCCCATGATGCCCGTCTCGACGCGCGCCCCCCAGTAGCCGTCCTGGTCCCACGGGAGCGGGTTGCCCGAGAAGGTGAACCCGAGGATCACCCCGAGCAGGCCGAGCTTCAGGAACCAGTTGACCTCGCGCGGGGCGCGGTACGCCCCGTGGATCGCGATTTGCCCCACGTGGATCGCGATCAGGATGACCAGCGCCTGCGCCCCGAAGTAGTGGAGGCCCCGGATGAGCCAGCCGGCGCGCAGGGTGAAATTGATGTGCGCGACGCTCGCCCACGCCGTTGTCGCGCTCGGCGCGTACGCCGACATGAGGAGCGCGCCCGTGACGACCTCGACAAGCAGCAGCAGCGCGAGCGCGCCTCCCCAGACGTAACCGATGCGCGCGCCGCCGGGGATCGGCTCGTCGAGCAAGCGGCGGATCGGCTCGCGGTGCCCGATGCGTTCGTTCAGCCAGTCGCCGAGGCTCACCCTGCAATCTCCTGGAGCTCGGCGGTCCCGTCACGGTAGCGCCGGAAGTCAACCTCGACCCAGCCGTCCACGACCCGCGTGGCGAGCGGATCCATGGGCCGCGGGGACGGACCCGTCTCGGGCACGCCCGACAGGGCGAAGCGCGACGAATGGCACGGACAGTTGAAGCTCTTCTTGTCGTCGTTGAGCTCGACGCCGCAGCCGAGGTGCGGGCACGTTGCGCTCATCGCGCGGATCTTCTCGCCCTCCCGGATGACCCAGATCGCGCCGAGCATCTGATCCTTCGCGACAGTGAAGGCGTCGCGCTCCTCGCCGACCACCTTGAGGCGCCGCGGCTCGTCCGGCGGCAGGTCCGCGAGGCGACCGACCCGGACCCAGCGCTCGCGCCCGCCCGCGGAGCCCGCGTTGCCGGCGGCGGAGCCGCTGAGGAAGCTCGCGGCCGGGGCGGCGAGCGCGCCCGCGTAGGCCAGGCCGCCGATCGCCACGAGCGCCTTCAGGGCGCCGCGCCGCTCCTCGGGGGGCGGGGCTCCGATCGGCGCGCTGGCGCTCGCGGACACCCCGGGCGCCCCGGGTTCGTTCGGCAATCCATATCCGAGGTACCCACCGGCACCAGGTTCCTTTTGCGTCGGCTCTGCCATCTCGTAGGCTCTCCCTCGCTCGTGCCGCTCTCCGAGCGCCCCACTCAGACTCGGAGCGGACCCTCGGCGGCCGGAGCGGACGGCAGCATATCGAAAATACAGGCGTAACGTTGAATCCTCGCCATCGCGCACACCGGGGCGATCGCACCGCCGCCGGCACAACCGAAAGTTACCTTTCAGGTGTCCAGGCCCCGTTCGCGCGATCCGTCGCCTGCGCGCTCGTCGTGTCCGCCGCGCTCGGGGCGTCCGCCTGCGCGACGCGTCAGCCGCCGGCGTGCACGCGCCCGGACCTCAGCGGGTGCGCCATCGAGGACGTTTCCTTCGAGGGCGGCGAGGTGATCAGCGGCGATGAGCTCGCCGACCGCATCGCGACGGCGGAGAGCTCGCACCTGCTCGGCGGCGCGTTCGAGCGCGTGCCGATCCTGAGCATCTGGGACGCGCTGACGGTCGAGTACGAGCGGTTCGACCGGTTCGTCCTCGAGCGGGACATGGCCCGCATCGAGCGGTACTACCGGGCGCGCGGGTTCTACAACGCGCGTGCGCGCGCGGCGCGGGTGCAGCGCATGGGCGGCCCTGGCAAGGAGGGGCGCGTCCAGGTGCGCATCGTCGTCTCCGAGGGAGATCCGGTGAAGGTCGCGTCCGTGGATCTCCAGTGGCGGGACTGGACGCTGGAGAAGGGGAGGGACATCGCCCGGCCGGTGACCGAGGCGAAGAACCAGCTCAAGATCGGAGAGCGCCTGGACGAGGACCAGTACGAGCAGCTCAAGAAGTCGCTGCTCCGGGTCCTCACCGATCGCGGCTTCGCGTACGCGACCGTCGAGGGGCACGTCGACGTGGACCTCGTGAAGAACGAGGCGCGGGTCCGCTACACGATCGAGCTCGGCCCCGAGTGCACGTTCGGCAAGGTGAACCTGAAGGGGCTCGGCGAGCTCCCGGAGGCGCCCGTCCGGACGGCGATCGGCATCGAGGAGGGCGAGCGGTTCTCGACCTCGGTGCTCGCGGACGCCGAGCAGGCGCTCGCCGACTTCGGCGTGTTCGGCGCCGTGGCGGTGAAGCCCGAGCTCGCGCCGCCCGGGCAGCCGAGGAGCCCGGTCGTCCCCGTGACCTTCTCCGTGGAGCCGGCCGCGCTGCGCGCCGTGCGGCTCGGCGGCGGCGCCGAGGTCGGCTCGCGCGTCGAGGCGCACCTCGTCGCCGGGTGGGAGGACCGCAACTTCCTTGGCGGCCTGCGCCGCTTCAACATCGAGGCCCGGCCCGGGCTTGTCTTTTATCCGGTGGAGTTCTCGACGCTTTTCGGCAGCGAGCTGAAGGACGACTTCCGCGTCCTGCCGGAGATCCAGCTCCGGTCCGAGCTCCGCCAGCCGGGGGCGTTCGAGCGCCGCACGGCCGCGGTGCTGCGCGGCTCGTTCAAGCTCTATTGCCCGCAGACAGGCGAGTTCTGCACCAAGCCGGACCGGCTCGAGGAGAAAGAGGGTGAGTCAGGAAGTCCTGCAAATCCCCCTCCGGAAGAGCCGGAGCACTCGATCGTCGGTTACCGCGAGTACGTCGGATCCATCGGGCTGGAGCGGCCTTTTCTGAAATCGGACCTGAACGCTTCCCTGCTCTACAACGTTCAGCTCAACAGCCCGTTCACCTACAACGCGGCGCCGCTGCCGGTGGGCTTCGGGACCATCTTCATCCCCTATCTCCAGGCGACGGTGTCCTACGATCGCCGCCTGAACCGGGCGGGGAAGCCCGACAGGCTCACCCCTCACCACGGCTATTACGTCGCGCTCGACGCTCAGCTCGCCGGCTACCTGGCGGCGGACACCGCGCTGGCCAGGACCCTCGTCGGCCCGACAGCCGTCAACGCGAAGAGATTCCACGAAGCCCGCGATATCCGCCTGCAGCCCGAGTTTCGCGCCTACCTCCCGGTGTCGAGGAGATGGACCCTGGGCTTCCGCATGATGACCGGGTGGCTGTTCCCGACCAACGCGGACCTCCAGTACGGCGAGGCGTCCTTTGACCCGACCCGGTGTCACACCAGCGCGAGCAACGAAGAGCGGGCGAGGTGCGGGGCCGACCTCCAGCTCATGCAGTTCCGCGGGTTCTTCAGCGGCGGCGCCACGAGCAACCGTGGATACGGATTCAACGAGGTCGGCCCGCACGCGCGCGTGCCGTCTCCCACGGCGACGGAGGACACGGACATCGAGAAGGCCCCGCTCGTCCCGATCGGCGGTCGGCTGCTCTGGGAGGCGAGCCTCGAGCTCCGGATCCCGCTCGGGGAGAGCTTCGGCACCGTGATCTTCGCCGACGCGGGCGACGTCACCCGCGAGCTCAGCCTGTTCCGCTCCGGGGCGCAGCGGCCGCACATCTCGGCCGGCGTCGGCCTGCGCTACACGACGCCGGTCGGCCCGCTGCGCTTCGACGTCGGCTACCGCGTCCCGTGCCTGCAGGTGTTCGGCAAGTGCACGCCCGGGGAGGAAGACTGGCCCGAGGACGAGCGGGTCCCGGAAGCGCTGTTCGACGTGCTGCCCATCGCCGTGAACCTGGCGATCGGCGAGGCGTTCTGACGTGACGCTGACGTGATGACGGGGTGCTGAGGTGGAGCACAAGCCGCCGGGCGGCGGCGCGGCCCGCGCCTCTCGGCGGGCCGCGGGAGCGGGCTCAGCCCTCTTCTTCCTCGACGTTCCACGCGGACAGCGCGGTCATCCCGATGGCGACAGCGCAGCCGCCGCACAGGGCGGGCTCCTCGAACCGGAGCTCCTCGCCGCGCGACCACATGTAGAGGCCGCGCCCGGCGGGCTCCCCCTCGATGGCCGTGTCGCACACGTCGCAGCGGAGCTCCGTTGCGCCCGAGGTTGCCTGGCGCGCGCGCAGCGCGTTGTCGGCGACGGCGTCGATCGAGATGCAGATCGGATGAGTCAATGTCCCCGTGAGCCGGAAATCCGCGTTCGCGGTCCCCTCCGGTGCAGGGCGGGGATCTAGGTTCGCAGTCCCCTTCAGAGCGCCTTCAATCACATCCACCTCCGGCGGCAGGGCCGAATCTAGCTCAGGCCGAGACGGGACGCACGAGAAGGCTGCTCCTGATCTCCGTCAGGCTTGCTCCAGGGCGTAAATGTGGGGAAGCACGGGGGATCGTGCGCCATGAACCTCACGGCGCGGCGATCTCCCGTGCGCTGTCAACGGAATTTGAAGGGATCTAGGCGCTGGCGGACGCGGCCGTATCAGCGGCCTCTTGCGAGGCGGCCGCGCGGCTGCCGGCCGGGCGATCGAGGGCGCAGCTCTCTTCGAGCAGCTCGACCACGTCGAGCTGGCGGATCGAATCCTCCTTGGACTGATCCTTGAGGCCGTCGGTGATCATCGTCTGGCAGAACGGGCAGGCTGTCGCGATCGTCTTCGCCTCGGTCTGGAGGAGCTGCAGCGTCCGCTTGACGTTCATGCGGTCCTTGTTCTGCTCCTCCATCCACATCTGCGCGCCGCCGGCGCCACAGCAGAGGCCCTTCTGCCGGTTCCACCCCTCGGCCTCGACGAGCTGCACGCCGGGGATGCTCTTCAGGATGTCGCGCGGCTGCTCGTACACGTCGTTGTAGCGGCCGAGGTAGCAGGAGTCGTGGAAGACGACCTTGCCCTGGACCGGCTTCTTCGGGACGAGCTTCTTCTCGGCGACCAGGCCGAGCAGGAAGTCGGTGTGGTGCACGACCTCGAACTTCGCGCCGAAGTCGGGGTACTCGTTGGCGAGCGTGTTGAAGCAGTGGGGGCAGGTCGTGATGATCTTCCGGATGCCGCCCTGCTCCTTGTAGCCGTTCAGGGTCGCGGCGTTCTGCTCGGCGAGCATCGCGAAGAGGTACTCGTTGCCCGCGCGGCGCGCCGGATCGCCGGTGCACGTCTCCTCCTGGCCGAGGATCGCGAAGTCGACGCCGGCGGCCTTCAGGAGCCTGGCGGTCGCGCGCGCGATCTTCTTCGCGCGGTCGTCGTAGCTCGCCGCGCAGCCGACCCAGTAGAGCACGGGCGCCTGCGGCTTCTCGGCCATGGAGGGGATCTCGAGCCCCTCGGCCCAGTTGCCGCGGTCGATGCGCGCGAGGTTCCAGGGGTTGCCGTTGACCTCCATCGCGTTGAACGGGTTCCCGAGCTCGGCGGGGAACTCGCCCTTCACGAGGACGAGGTGGCGGCGCATGGAGACGATCTTGTCGACGTAGCTGATCATCACCGGGCACTGCTCCTCGCAGGCGCGGCACGTCGTGCAGGCCCAGAGCACGTCCGGATGGACGACGTTCGCCACGAGGTCGACGGGCTTGTACGCGGCCTCGGGGGTCGGGACCGGGTTCTCCGGCGACGCCTGCTCCGCGTGCTCGGCGCGCTCCTGCGCGTCGGCCGCCTCGGCGCCCTCGCCGTCCGTCGCCCCCGCCCCGTCGCCGGCGTGCCCGTTCGCCTGGGCCGCGTGGCCGTCGGCGAGCCCCCTCGGGCCGCCCGGCCTGTTGATGAACTCGCTCTCACGGCCGTACAGGTGGTCGCGCAGGTCGAGCGTGAGCTGCTTGGGGCTCAGCATCTTGCCCGTCTTGTGGGCCGGGCAGTTGTCGGTGCAGCGGCCGCACTCGGTGCACGTGTAGAAGTCGAGGATCGCCTTCCAGGTGAAGTCCTCGATGCGGCCCACGCCGACAGGGGCGGCCTTCTCGGGCTCCTCGGCGGCCTTCATGACCATCTCGCCGATCGCCTCGGCGCTGCCCGCGACGAGCGGCAGCCGGCCGCGCGGGTCGAGGTCGCGCGTGAAGACGTTCGGGAACGACGTGATGATGTGGAAGTGCTTCGAGTGCGGCAGCAGGTTCAGGAACACGAGCACCAGCGTGACGTGCGTCCAGAAGCCGATGTGCGCGAGGACGACGAGCGTCCCCGGGCTGGCGCCGCCCACGAGGACGCCGAACAGCGACCCCGCCGGGGCGGGGAACAGGTGCCAGCGGAGCGCCGCCGGGTCCGCGGGGACGCCCGCGAACGGGGCCGTCACCGTCGCGATGCGCTCGCAGAGCGCCGCGTCGCCGGGGCCGCACGTCATCGTCGACCACCTGTGGTGCAGCGCCATCGCGGCGCCGTCATAGAGCATGTCGCTCACCATCATCGTGACGATGATGCCGAGGATGAGGAGCCCCTCGCCGGAGAGGGTCATGCGCCGCTCGCGCTTGATCGCCCGGTAGTAGATGAACACGAGCGCGCCGGCGACGACCAGCGTCGCCATGACGTCCTTCACGAACTCGTAGATGCCACCGAGCGGCACCGCGCCGATGCCCGGCAGCCGCACGGGCTCGTGCCCCAGGATCCAGAGGTCGAACGCCGGGTCGAAGCCGCGGCCCCAGAGGATCATCGTCCGGAGCAGGAGAACGAGGAATCCGAAGAAGATGAGCTTATGCGCCAGCCCGGCGAGCGGGTAGTAACCCATCTTCCGCTGGCGGAAGGCGTACTCCCAGGTGCCCCTGAGGCGCTCGGCGATCCGATCGAGCCGGCTTTCCCCGCGCCCGACCTTGAGGAGCTGCCAGCGCCGGTTGGCGCTCCACGCAAAGGCGGCGAAGAGGCCGACGAGCAATGTGAGCATCCACGTGGGATTCATTCGCGGGACATCTCCGGGTGTAAAATGGCCATGTCTTTTAAGGTGGGGGAGCGGCGGACGTCAACCGCGCGGCGGCCATGAAACGCGCGCGGAGAGCGCGCGGTGTGACCACGAGGCGCGCGCCTCGTGGTCGTGGTCTCGCGCGGTCGCCGTCGGGCGGCGTGGAGGGTTCCCGCAAGGGCGGATAGGCCGCTGCGCGAGGGACGCGTGGTCGCGTCGTGACCGCGGGAGGCGCGCGTCGCCAGAGGCTCAGAGCGTGAACTCGACGCTCTTCTCCTCGGTCGCTGCGGAGGGCGACAGGTCGAGCACCATGCTGTACGAGCGCTGGCCGATCCGCGCGCTGAGGCGGACGCGGATCGGGGCGGTCGCGTCGTTCAGCTTGTCGAGCCGCACGACGACGCGGTAGCGGCCGCGGGCCGGCTCGCCCTCGGTGAGGAAGACGTTCTCCACGTTCTGCTCCTGGCACTCGCCGCTCACGCGCGGGCAGTCGCGGTCCTTCATGAGGCCGCTCGCGGTCGGCTCCCCGACACGGGCGAGCTCTCCCGTCGGGTCATAGACGTTGAGATCGACGTCGGCCTCGGGCTCCTCCCAGGCGATCGTGAACTGGAGGATCCCGGTGTGGAGCCCGCACCCCTCGTCGATCACGCCGTTGCAGTTGTTGTCGTGCGCGTCGAAGCAGAGCTCGACCCCCGTCGGCGTGCAGGCGACCTCGAGCCCGACGCCCTCCGAGACCTTGAGGTCCTTCGGCTCGAGGGGCGGCCTGGGCGGGGGCGGCGGCACCTCGATGCAGCCTGCGAGCAGCAGGGCGAACGGGGCCGCCGCGCGCGGGAGGAGGGCGAGCGCCGCGTGCAGGCCGCCGAGCGCCGCGCGG
>NZ_JEMA01000468.1 GCF_001589285.1 Sorangium cellulosum
GCCCCGGAGCCGCCCCCGGCCTCCCCCGTCGCGCTGGAGCCGCCCCCGGTCGCGCTGGAGCCGCCCCCGGCGCTCCCGCTCGACGCGGCCGTGGCGCCCCCTCCCGCCGCGCCCGTGCTCCCGGCGCTGGTCGCCGAGGAGGACGCGCTCGACGAGCCCTCCGCGCTGGCCAGCGCGATGTAGGCATCGGCGAAGCGCTGGCCGAGGACCTGGTAGGCGGCGGAATCGAAATGGTACGTGTCGTCGGGCGATCGCGGGGCGAAGTCGTCCGTGTCGACCCACGCGACCCGGGGATCCTCTTCGGCCACGGTCACCTGCGCGGCGCGCACGGCGTCGATGTTCGCCTCCCTGCCGACGGCGATCGGCCCGCCGTTCGCGGGGTAGAGGTTGTCGCTGACCCGGCCGAGCACGACGGGCAGACGGGGGACGCCGACGTCCTCGCGGACCGCCGCGATGAAGTCGCGCAGCGCATCGCCGTACCGGAACGCGGCCGACCACCCCGCCTCGTTCTCCCCCTGCATCCAGACGAGCGCGGCGATCTCGACCGCATGCCCCTCCGACTCGAGCCGCGCCAGCGCGTTGTCGAGGCGCGTCACCTCGTCGGGGTACTCGAGCGCTTGATCGTCGGCGTAGGTCGCCGAGTCCAGCTTGCCGAGGAGCGCGTGGTAGAGCTGCGATTTGTAGAGGGACTCGGGGTCGGGCGGGAGCCCGCGCCCCCAGTGGTCGACGAGGTTCGTGCCCCCCTGCGACACCTTGACGATCGCGATCCGGTGCTCGGGGTACGCCGCGGCGATCGCGCGGCCGAACGTGATCTCGGGCCCGTAGCGGCGGGCTTCGCCCTTCGGCTCGAGCGGCCCCCAGTCGGTGCTCGTCGCCGCCGCATACGGTCCTCCCTGACGCGCGTCTGGGTTGAAGTGGTCGTACCAGATATCCGGCTGGCTCCGGAGCTCGACCGGGAGATCGGCGCCCACCCCGAAGCCGACCATGTTCGACTGCCCCGCGAGGACGAACACCTTCACCGGCTGCGCCATCGCGGACGCGGAGAGGGACAACACGCCGGCTGCCAGGACGATGCAAGGCCGCTTCATGGCACGGTATATCCCTCGCGCGTGCCCCTACGTCAATACGCGGCAGGCCAAAGCGATCGCGATCAGCCGGGCGATCCGCGGGAATGAAGGCAGGAGACAGGAGGCAGGCGACAGGCAGCGACGCTCGGCGCTCACGCCTTCAGGCGTGTTTGCCAGGCCCGAGCATGGCGCGCCATGTTCAGTTTACAGCGGATGACAGGTTGCAGCTCCAGCCGCGCTGCGCGGCAGGTGCTCAGTCCGGTCGAGCTCGCCTCGCGTTCCAATCACTCGGGCGTCGCCTGATAAGCCGCGCTCGACGCCGCGTAGACCCCGTTGGTGGCGTAGGAGTAGCGGTGCGGGCGCACGTGGTGCTCCGCGTGGCGCGCGCACCAGAGCGCCGCGCCGCCGGTCTCTTGCCGGTGCTTCACGCACTCCGGGCACGGCGGCTCGATCTCGGGGATCCGGCCCGCGGTCGCGTGGTCCTTCGGCCGGATGATCCACACCGGGCAGCGAGCGAGCCTGGAGACGCGCTCGGCGACCGAGCCGAGCAGCAGCCGCTCGAGCCCGCGGTGGCCGTGCGAGCCGACGACGACGAGGTCGGCGTCGAGGTCGGCGGCGAGCTGGGCGATGTTCTCGGCGGCGGCGCCGCGGCGGAAGTGGACGACGACGCGCTTCAGCCGGTTGCCGTCGAGCTTGCCGCCCATGGCGCGCACGCGCTCGCTCGCGCGCTGCTGGAGCTGCTGGAGCGCCACGTCGGGCTGGGTGGCCGTGGCGGGCGCCCTCGCGAGCCCGACGCCGATCCAGCTCTCGGGCTCGACGTAGACAGCATGCACCTCGGCGTTCTCGCGGCAACAAGCGGACTCGAGCGCCTGGTCCAGCGCACGGTTGCTCAGCTCCGAGAAGTCGACCCCGACGACGACGATGAACCGACTTGCTGCGCTCGCGCTCGACATGAAAGCCTCCTCAGCCTCCTCGCGAGGCCGCACCGGCGGAAGGACCCGCTCTGCCCAGCACGCGCTCGCACGCTCCGTGCCATGCATCCGGAGTCGAGCTCTTCGCGCGGCTTCGCGCGGCGCCGAGAGCGGGTTGCTCAGGGGGCGTCGACAGGGGCGCCCGCGTGAGGCCCTGGCGCAGGCGCCGGGAGCGGGCTCTGCGCGAGGCGGCCGGCCGGCATCTCCTTCGTCGCGGCGCAAACGGCGCGCGCAGGCGCAGACGTGGCGCAACGACGGGGTCGCATCGCTCCCGGCCGCCGCGCGCGCCGGAGCGGGCGATGCCGCGGCGGCGCGTGGCACGAACGGTGCTCAGCGCATGACGGGCCTCGAGCGAAGGACGCCGGGGCAACCGGAGAGACGACGATGACGAGCCCTGGACCGATCGACGGAGAGCACCCCATCCCGCACCACACGATCCGCAGCGCGCGCATCGTCGGAGACGACGGCGAGGCGTCGGTCGTGGCGACCGTCTACTGTCCGGTGCAGGAGCGCTCGACCACGGTGCCTGAGTGCGAGTCGTGCCATCGCTTTCACGCATTGCATTTCGACGCGACCGCGCGCACGACGTCCGTCCTCTGTCATACCGGCCCGGCGGACCGGGGCGCCGAGCGCGCGGATGTGCTGCGTGGCATGGGCAGGCCGCTGGATCCGGAGACGCCGCTCGCCGGCATCATGACCAGGGACGTCCTCTGCGTCCGGCCGGAGGTCACGGTCGACGAGATCACGGCGTTGCTCGTGCGCCACGGGATCAGCGGGATGCCTGTCGTCGACGCGGACGGCAAGCCGGTCGGCATGGTGTCCCGGGCCGACGTGCTCCGTGCAGCGCAGGAGCGCGGCGACACGGAGGAGTCGGAGCGGCTCACCCTGCGGCCGGACGACATCGCGCCGCTCGACATCGAGCAGGGCTTTCACGTCTACGAGCCCGTCAGGGCCACCGCGCGCGACGTGATGACGCCCGTCGTGGTGCAGGTGCACGAGAGCGCGAGCATCCGCCAGGCCGCGTCGCTCATGGCCTACGAGGGCGTGCACCGGCTGCCTGTCACCTCGGACGACGGCAAGGTCGTCGGCATCCTGTCGTCTCTCGACGTGCTGCGGTGGTTCGGCCGGAGCTGCGGGTACCTGATCCCGCCCGCGCGCAACAGGGCCTGAAGCGCGGCAGCGGTGAAGGGTCGCTCCTGGCCCTGTGGAAGAAGGCGGCTCAGGGCCTCTCCACGAGCCTTCGCGCGCCGCGTCCCGGCGCGACCGCGCGCGTGCTCATAGCTTGCCGCGCCGACGCCGGGCGGATGCTACGCTGCGTTCGTTCAGGAAGGGAGGCGACGAATGAGCGAGTACCGGACGACCGCGCCGAAGCCCGTGTTGGTGGCGGCGTTCCTGGATCATCTCTTCGGCGTGGATCCGGTCACCGGGCGCATGCTCTGGGAGCACAAGCTGGACGGGATGATGCAATCGTCCACCGCGCTCCTGATCACGCCCACCACGATCTACGCGGCGAGCTTCAGCAGGATCACCTGCCTGCGTTACCCGACGGGCGAGCTGCTCTGGGAGGCAAAGACCGCCGTGAGCGGTCGCGCCACGCTCCTCCTGGAAGGTGACCGGCTCTTCGTCGGCAAGCAGGGCGAGATCGAATGCTTCTCGATCACCGGACAGAGCCTCTGGCACAACCGGTTCAAGGGCAAGGGGATGGGCCCGGTCGCCCTCGGCGTGCCGGACAATGTCGCCCAGTCCGACGACAAGGACTGACGGGCGCGCCGAGATCTCGAGGTCCAGAGAGGGTGCGCTCACCGTCGAGAGCGACGACGCCAGGCCGCTCTCCACTTTCATCACGCCGCCCCCGCCTCGGCAGCCTCCGCCTCGAGCACGAGCGCCCATCCTGTATCGATCCACCGGGTCGCCGCCCTCGGCGTCCCCTCCACATAACGCAGACGGTTGACCCGCTGCTCGTCCAGCAGGCCTCCGTTCTTCTTCACATCATCGCGCCCGACGATCACCCAGGCGAGATCGGTCAGCAGCCCCCCCGCTTCGGTCCGACCGACGATCCGGCATCGCCTGCCGTACCGCTCCACCATCGCGCCCGCGCCTGGCCGGCGGAGCAGCTCCTCGACGAGCGCCCGAGCGCGTTCGCGGGCCCCGCCTGGCAGCGTTCGGGACACCCCGCGGCCCGAGCCCAGGGCGCGGTAGGCTTGGTGATCGATCCCCGGACAGGCCCAGAGCCCCTCGTCCTCGAGATAGCGGGCCACCCCCAGGTATCGCCAGGCGGACTCGCCGGGCAGCCGCACGAGGACGAAGGCGGTCTCTCCGGGGCGGCGCTCCTGGAGGGATAGAGGCGCTCGAATGCGGTCGGGCGCGACGAGCGCCCCGGGACCCGGCCGCCGCGCGCAGATCGGGGAAAGCGACGAGCCGGCCGCGCGGCACCCCGGAGGCTGCGTCAGGGCTCTCCGGCTCGGCCCAGAGGCCGTCGGGTGAACGCGCGAAGCGGACGTGGAACGCCGTTCCGGGCTGGCCGGCGGCGGGGCCGAACCAGCCGCGCAGGAGATCCGGGAGATCGTTGCGCTGCGAGCCCACCCGGGACGAGCAGCTTCCGATCGATGCCGGTTCGGCGCGATGTGCCGCAGGAACGGGTCTTCTGCGCCGCCCGTCGCGAGCGGCGAGGGTCTTCCTGCGAGGTAGTTCCCCTTGCCCGGGATGACGTGGCGCACGCCGCCGCGCGGGTCGTCCACGTCACCGCGAAAGCGGGGAATCACGTGGACGTGCAGGTGCATCACTGTCTGCCCCGCGGCCTCGCCCGCGTTGATGCCGATGTTGTAGCCGTCCGGCTGGAGCTCGGCGTCGAGCTGCCGCTTCACCGCGTCGACGAGCTCGAAGATCGCGGCGCGCTCCTCGGCGGTGGCGTCGAACCAGGTTGGGACGAGGCGGCGCGGGACGACGAGCGTGTGGCCAGGGCTGACCGGGAAGCGGTCGCGCAGGGCAAAGGCGAGCGCGTTGCTCGCGACCCACGCCGATCCAGGCGCCTCGAGGAAGGGGGAAGTCACCAGCGTCAGCGCAGCCGGCTCGATCGCAGCCGCCGGTGGCCCTCGAGCACGGTGAGCACGATGACGCGCTCCGGCTCCACACGATAGATGACGCGATAGCTCTTCAGGAACACTTCTCGGATGTCGGGATCCTCGATCTCCGGAACGACGCGACCTGCACGGGGATGGGCCGATGCCCTGTCGGCCTTGCTGATGAGCTTGTCAATCCAGGCTTCGGCGGCCTTCGGGTCGTCCCGCGCGATGTAGGCGCAGATGTCCTCGAGGTCGGCGAGCGCCTCGGGCGACCACTCAGCGGGCACCTGAGCTCGCTCGGATCTTGGCCTTCAGCCGCGCGCGAACCTCGCTGGAAGGGAGGGTTCCTTCCCTCTCGACGCTCGCGATCCCGGCCGCGACCTTGGCCTTGACGAGCTCTCGGCGCTCGATCTCCTCGAACGCGTCGGGGGTGATCACGACCGCAGCCGGCTTGCCGTTCTGGGTGATGACGAGCGGCCGCCGGGTCGCGTGGAGCTGCCGGAGGAGCTCGGACGCGTGCGTCTTGAACTCACCGATCGGAACGATGTCCTCTGCGACGTTGATCTTCTTCATCGGGGCCCTCGAGCTCGCGGTCTGGTCCAAATTACGACCATCCGCTCCAGCCCGCAACGTGCGCCGGCCCCGATCCCCGCCCCTCCCGCCGCTACGCCGCCCGCGCCTCCCAGTCGATCCGGTACGCGTACGCGCGCTCCTGCGCCGCGGCGCCGAGCCGCAGGAACAGCGGCAGCGCCCTGTCACGGAGCCACTCTGCCACCGGCCCCGCGACAGCCTTGCGGTTGCCCATCCGCCGCGCCTGCCGGACGATCGCCTCGACGCGAGGCCGCCGCGCTCGCTCGAACGCCGCGAACGCCTGCTGCGGGTCGGGCTCGTCGCGGAGGCACCTCGCGAGGAGCATCCCGTCTTCCATGGCCAGCGAGGCGCCCTGACCGGCGTGCGGCGTCGTCGCGTGCGCCGCGTCCCCGATGAGGCACACCCGGCCGTCGTGCCAGCGCGGCATCGTGAGGATGTCGTGGAGCGGCCACGGCCCGAGCACCTCCGGCGTCGCGCGCACCACGTCGGCGATCCAGCCCGGATCGCCCTCGTGCAGCGCCAGGATGCGCTCGCGGAGCTGCCCCGGCGCGGCGCCCCTCCCCGGCGCGGGCTCCCCGCCGTTGTGGAACCACCAGATCTCGCCGTCCGGCGCCGCGAACGCGCCGAAGAACGCGCGCCGGCCGAACACCATCACGCTCCAGCCCGGCTCGATCGGCGCGCCGGGGCAGCGCGCGAACCCGCCGAAATCGAGGAGCCCCGTGTACCCCGGCGCGGGCGCGTCGGGCACCGCGCACGCCCGCGTGCGCGAGCGGAACCCGTCGCAGCCGATGAGCACGTCCCCGCGCGCCTCGCCGCCCCCGCCGCCCTCGCCGAACCGCGCCACGACCTGGCGCGGCTCCGACCTGTCGACGTCGGTGAGCCGCATGCCGTACCGGATCGCGACGCCGCGCCGGACCGCCTCCTCCGCGAGCGCGGCGTGCAGCGCGCCGCGCCGGATCATCACGAGCCCCGCCCCGAACCGCCGCGCCGCCTCGCGCTGGTCGATCTCGCCGATGCGCCGGCCGCGCGCGTTCTCGAACCGCATCCCCACGAAGGGCGCGCCCCGCGCCTGCACCGCCTCCGCGACGCCCAGATCGGCGAGCACGTTCATCCCGTTCGGCGCGATGCCCAGGAAGGCGCCCTCCTGCTCCGCCGGCGCCTCCCGCGCCTCGAAGATCGTCACCTCCACGCCGATCCGCCGCAGGAACATCCCGAGCACCGGGCCCGCGATGCCCCCGCCGATCACGATCGCGCGCCGCACATCCCGCTGTGTCATCCCGAAACCTCCTCTCGATATCTCGATGTCCGGGCCAGCATGGGCGCGACTGGCGCTCATTGCCAGTGATGATCCGTGATGGTAATCGTCACTGACAGTGAACTTATCGGCGATCGACCTCAATCTGCTGCTCGTCCTCCACGTGGTGCTCGAGGAGCGGAGCGCGGCGCGCGCGGCGCGGCGGCTGCGCGTCACGCCGTCGGCGGTGAGCAACTCGCTCGCGAAGCTGCGCGCGCTCCTCGGCGATCCGCTGGTCGTGCGGAGCGGGCGCGGCCTCGCGCCGACGCCCCGCGCGCTGGAGATCGCGCCGCGGCTCCGCGCGGCCTTCGGGGAGATCGCGGGGGCGATCGAGGGCGAGCGCTCGTTCGACCCGAAGGCGACCACGCGCGCGTTCGCGATCGCATGCTCGGACGTCGACCAGATCTGCAGCTTGCCCGCCATCGCGCGGTCGTTCGCGGCGGAGATGCCGCGCGCCGCCCTCCGCGTCGTCAGCGTCGACCACCTCGAGGCCGCCGGCGGGCTCGGCGGCGGCGAGATCGACGCGGCGATCTCGCCCGCGCACCCGCTCCCGCCCGGCCACCACGCCGCGGACCTGTTCGAGCAGGACAGCGTCTTCGTCGTTCACCGCGAACACCCGTGCGCCCGCCGCCGGCTGACGCGCGAGCGATTCAACGCGATGCGCCACATCGACATCCACGTCGCGCTCGGGCGCGGCGGCATCGGCAACCGGGCCGCCCAGGAGATGCTCGCGGCCCACGGGCTGCGCCGCGAGATCGCCGTCACCGTCCCGACCTTCTTCGCCGCCGCCATCGTCGCCGCGAGCACCGATCTCGTCGCCGGCATGCCGCGCCGCCTGGCCGAGGCGCTCGCGCATGTCGCGCCGCTCGCCATCGTCGAGCCGCCGGGGCCCGGGATGGTCTTCCGCATGCAGCTCGTCTGGCACGAACGGACGCACCTCGACGAGGGCGCCCGCCGCTTCCGCGAGATCGTCATCGCCGCCCTGCGCGCGCCCGCCCGCGCGCGGGCGGGCGCGCGCAGGGCAGAGACACGACAGCGCTCGCCTCGATGATCTATTGCGTGGAACGCGCGGCGCGTGGCATATCTGAATTGGGGCACGGCGCCTTACACAACGGTGGCGCTCCCCCGATCGAGAAGTCCGCTCTTCGGATGGCTGCCCCGAGCGCCCCGCGCTGAACGGGCGGCCGGGAGGCAGCTCCGATGAATCGTCCGATTGATGTGCTGGCGCCGGAGTTCCGCGCGAACCCGTACCCGGTTTACGCCGAGATGCGACGCGCGAGCCCCGTCTGCCAGGTCGAGCCCGGCGGGATGTGGCTCGCGACCCGGTATGACGACGTGCTCTTCATCCTGAAGACCCCGGGAGTCTTCTCCTCCGAGGGCTTCAAGGCGACCCTGGAGCCGCCCTGGGTCGGATACAACCCGCTCGGCAACTCGATGATTGCCCTGGACCCGCCGTCGCACACGCGGCTGCGCGCCCTGATCCATCGCGCGTTCGGGGCCGCGACCGTCGCCCGGATGGCCCCGCGCCTCCACGCCGTCGCCGCGGAGCTCGCGGACGGCCTCGCGGGCGAGGTCGACTTCGTCGAGGCGCTCGCGAACCCGCTGCCGGCGTTCGCCATCGGCGAGATCCTCGGCTTCGATCACGCGCTCCGAGCCGACTTCAGGCGGTGGTCCGACGATATCGCCACCATCATGCCCGAGCCGCTCGACCCGGAGCAGGCCCGGCGCGTCCGGACGACCATCGCGGATCTGACCAGGTACATGATGGCGGTCATCGAGCAGCGGCGCCGCGCGCCCACGGACGATCCGGTGAGCGATCTGGTGCGCGCCGAGGTCGACGGGCAGCGGCTGACGGACGCCGAGATCGTCGAGTTCCTCTTCCTTCTCCTGATCGCCGGGCTGGAGACGACGACGCATCTCCTCGGCAACTCGCTGCTGTTCCTCGCCGATCACCCCGACATGATGGAACGGCTGCGCGCCGACCCCGCCCTGATCCCGCTCTTCGTCGAGGAGATGCTCCGCTTTGATGGCCCGATCCACATGGTCCCCCGGATAACGACCACCGAGGTCGCGATCTCCGGGGTGACCGTGCCGCGCGGCGCGCTGCTGCTCCCGGTCCTGGCCTCGGCCAACCGGGACGAGAAGCGGTTCAAGGATCCGGATCGTTTCGATTTGCACCGTGGCGCGCAGGGCGCGCTACCGTTCGGCCACGGCATTCACTTCTGCATCGGCGCGGCGCTGGCCCGGCTGGAGGCCCGGGCGACGGTGGAGGCCGTGATCGCGCGGTACCAGCGGATCGAGCGCGTCCCCGGGGAGATCCGCTATAACCACGTCTTCACGATCCGCGGCCCCGTCGCCTTGCCGCTCCGGTTCATCCCCGCGGGCAGCGCGCCCGGCGCCTGATGTCCTGAGAGAACCTGGTTTGCTCCCCGCGACCGCCGGGCGCAGGGTCAGGCCGCCGGAGCGCGGCTCGCGACAGGAGCGGGCAGCGCTTCCGCCTCGCTCGCCTCGCCCGCCGCCTCGGGCCTCGCCGAGGCGGCGCCCGCCGGCCGGCGGGGGAAGAGCCCCGCGACGAACCAAACGAAGGCCGCCACGCCGACGATGAACAGGGTGTCTCCGACGAGCCGCATCCAGCGCAGCGCCTCGAGGAGCGGCTGCTGCAGGAACTCCGCGCTCCGCGCATACCACAGCCCGCGCTCGACGCTGGCCCACGCCTGCGCGAGCCCGATCGGCAGGAGGCTCAGCAGGATCATCAGCCCGAGCCCGCCGTTCATCCCCCAGAACGCCACCCGGAGCCGCGCCTCGCTCCAGACGGCGTGCGGGAACAGGCGGCGGAACATCACGAGCACGAGGCCGAGCGAGAGCAGCCCGTAGACCCCGAAGAGGGCGGCGTGCGCGTGCACGGGCGTCGTGTTCAGGCCCTGCATGTAATAGAGGGCGATCGGCGGGTTGATGAGGAACCCGAACACGCCCGCGCCCACGAAGTTCCAGAACGCGACAGCGACGAAGAACTGGATGGGCCAGCGATAGGCCTGCATCCAGGCGCTCCGGTCCTGCATCCGCCAGGTCTCGTGCGCCTCCATCCCCACGAGGACGAGCGGCACCACCTCCAGGGCGCTGAAGCTCGCGCCGACGGCCATCACCGAGACCGGCGTGCCGCTGAAGTAGAGGTGGTGGAACGTGCCGGGGATGCCCGAGACGAGGAAGATGCAGGTGGACAGGATCGCGGCGCGCGCCGCGCTGTCGGGCCGCACGAGGCCGAACCGCGTGAACAGGAACGCGATCGCCGCCGTGGCGAAGACCTCCATGAACCCCTCGACCCAGAGGTGCACGACCCACCAGCGCCAGTACTCCATGACCGACAGGTGCGTCTTGGCGCCGTAGAACAGGCCAACACCGTAGAACATGCCGATGGCCACCGTCGCGCCGGTGAAGAGCAGCACGATGTGCCGGCCCATGTCGCGCCGCGCGAGGGCGGGCCAGAGCGCGCGCAGCATCAGGAAGAGCCAGAGGATGAGGCCGCCGAAGAGGGCGATCTGGAAGGCGCGGCCGAGGTCGACGTACTCGTAGCCCTGGTGTCCGAACCAGAAGGACATCTCGAGGGCGAAGCGCTGCTTGACCGACAGCCACTCTCCGGCGAGCGAGCCGAAGACGACGAGGACGAGCGCCCCGAAGAGGACGTTCACGCCGAGCCGCTGCCCCTTCGGCTCGCGCCCGCCCACGGCCGGCGCGAGGAAGAGCCCCGCCGCGAGGAAGGCCGTCGCGATCCAGAAGACGCCGAGCTGGACGTGCCAGGTGCGCGTCACCGCATACGGGAGGTAGTCCGCGACAGGCAGCCCGAAGACCTCGTGTCCCTCGACCGTGTAGTGCGCCGTCAGCGCGCCGAGCGCGACCTGGAGCACGAGCAGCGCGACGACGACGACGCAGTACTTGCCGACGGCGCGCATCGACGGGGTGAGCTCCCACCCTCCCAGCGGATCGCGCGCCGGCGCGGGGGCGGGCGGCTCCTCGCCGCGGCGGAACGCGTGATACCAGACGAGGGCGCCGATCCCGGCGAGCAGCAGCACGATGCTCACGATCGACCAGATCACGTTGGGCGTCGTGGGGACGTTGCCGATGAGCGGCTCGTGAGGCCAGTTGTTCGTGTAGCTCGCGCCGGTGCCGGGGCGCTCCGCGGCGCAGGCCCACGCCGTCCAGAAGAAGAACGCCGTCAGCTTGTCGCGCCGCCCCGCGTCGGGCACCGCGCCCGTGTGCAGCGCGTAGCTCTCGCGCAGGCCCGTGAGGCCCGGCTCATCGCCGAACAGCGCGCGGTAGTGCGCCGCCGTCTGCTCGATCGCCGCCGCGCGATCGTCGGACACCGTGAGCGTCCCGGTCGCCGGGTCGAACCCGTTGTGGCGCATCGTCTTCTGGAGGCGGGCCTTGAGCGCGGCCTGCGCCTCGTCGGGCAGCGCCGCGAACGGCGCGCCGTGCTCTCGATGGCTCCAGATCGCGAGGAGCGCCTCGGCCTCGCGGTGGAGCCAGTCGGCCGACCAGTCCGGCGCCTGGTAAGCGCCGTGCCCCCAGACGCTGCCGACCTGCTGTCCGCCGATGCTCTGATAGACGAGCTGCCCGTCGAGGAGCTCGTCCTTCGTCAGCAACACCCTGCCGGACGGCGTCTGCACCCGCTCCGGGATCGGCGGGGCCTTCCGGTACACCTCCCGTCCCATGAAGCCGAGAATCAAGAATCCAGCGGTGATGACGGCGGCGAGCGCCAGCCAGAGTCGCCTTAGGCTATGCATATCGACCTCGTTGTTCGCGTGAGCAGCGGTGCCCCCGCGCCTCCCGCGGCGCGGCGCCCGGTGCTCCGGTCGTGACACGAGGCAGCAAAGCAGGCGGCGTGCCTCACCTACAAGTAACTGTTTTCTTTGACTTAAATCACAGTCGTTGCTGTTTTCGCAACAACGCGCCGTTGTCAACCGAACAACGTCGTTGTACATTCGACAACATGCCGAGTCTGGAGGCGCTGCTCTCTGTCGCGCTCGATCTCACGACGTCGCTGGGGGCCGAGGATCGCTACAGGCGCCTGCTCGAGGCGGTGCGGCAGGTGGTGCCGTGCGACGCGGCGTGCCTGATGCGGTATCAGGACGGCGTGCTCGTGCCGCTCGCGGCGCACGGGCTCGCGCCGGAGGCGCTCGGGCGCACGTTCCGCGCGCGGGAGCACCCGCGGCTCGACATCCTCTGTCACGCCGCGGCGCCGGTGCGCTTCCCGCCGGACACCGATCTTCCGGATCCGTTCGACGGGCTCCTCGCGTCGGACGCGACCGCGCTGGCGCACGTCCACGCCTGCCTGGGCTGTCCGCTGCGCGTCGAGGGCGCGCTCCTCGGGCTGCTCACGGTGGACGCCCTCGATCCGCGCGCCTTCGAGCGGGTCGACGAGGACACCCTCTCGTGGCTGGGCGCGCTGGCAGGGGCGGCGGTGCGCACGAGCCAGCTCATCGACGCGCTCGAGCACAGCGCCGAGCGGCTCGGCCTTGTCGCCGACGACCTCCGGCGGTCCGCGGAGCGCGAGCGGGGCGCCGGAATGCTCGGGACGAGCCCGGCGATGCAGAGGCTGCGCGACGAGATCGCGCTCGTGGGGCCGTCGGATCTCACGGTGCTGATCACGGGCGAGACAGGCGCGGGCAAGGAGCTCGTCGCGCGCGCCGTGCACGCGGCGTCGGCGCGGCGGAGCGAGCCGCTGCTCCACGTGAACTGCGCCGCGCTGCCCGAGTCGGTGGCCGAGAGCGAGCTGTTCGGCCACGTGCGCGGCGCGTTCACCGGCGCGGAGCACCACCGGCCCGGCAAGCTCGAGGTAGCCGACAAGGGCACGCTCTTCCTCGACGAGATCGGCGAGCTGCCGCTGTCGATCCAGCCGAAGCTCCTGCGCGCGCTGCAGGAGGGCGAGGTGCAGCGGGGCGGCGCCGACCGGTCGCTGCGCGTCGACGTCNCGAGGTGCAGCGGGTCGGCGCCGACCGGTCGCTGCGCGTCGACGTCCGCGTCATCGCGGCCACGAACCGCGACATCGAGAAGGAGGTGGCCGAGGGCCGCTTCCGGGCCGACCTGTTCCACCGGCTCAACGTGGTTCGCGTCGCCGTGCCGCCGCTGCGCGAGCGGCGGCGCGACATCCCGCTGCTCGCCGGCCATTTCTGCGACGAGGCGCGCGCGCGGCTCGGCGTCGGCCCGGTGCGGCTCACGCCGTCGGCGCGCGCGCTGCTCGTGAGCGCTTCCTGGCCGGGCAACGTGCGCGAGCTGGAGAACACGCTGTTCCGGATGGTGCTGCAGGCGTCGCGCGGCGTGCCCCGCGNACGCTGTTCCGGATGGTGCTGCAGGCGTCGCGCGGCGTGCCCCGCGGGGCGCCCGTCGTCGTCGAG
>NZ_JEMA01000469.1 GCF_001589285.1 Sorangium cellulosum
CGCTCCCCGCCGCGTTCGCCGCCGCCCTGGAGGCCGAGATCGCGAGCTCCGCCGCGGCGGCGCCGTACCTCGACGCCCTCGAGCGCGCCGTCGACGCGCCGAGCGACGCGGGCGCGCTCGCGACCGTGATCGCGTCCACCGACGCGCTCGTCTTCGGCGCCGGCACAGCGGGCGGCCCCGACCCGGGCGCCTCGGCGATCGCGTTCCGCTCGCGCGAGGCGCTCCCCGAGGTCGCCCGCCGCCTCCAGCGCGCCTGGGCGTTCGCGGACGTCAGCGGCCGCGGCGCCCCGGAGATGCCGTTCGTGCGCGGCACGCTCGCGAGCGCGCTCCACCGCATCGCCCTCTTCGTCGGCGACGAGGCCGCGGCCGCGACGTGGAGCGCGCGCCGCGGCTGCGCGGGCGAGGCCGCCCTCGTCGGCCCGCTCGACGCGGCGCCGCTCCGGAGCCTCGCGCGNGGCGAGGCCGCCCTCGTCGGCCCGCTCGACGCGGCGCCGCTCCGGAGCCTCGCGCGGCCGTCGCCCGTGAGCTCCGCGCCGGGCGCCCCGCTCGCGCGGTCCTATCCCGGGATCGCGCCGTTCGCGCCGAGCGTCTCGCCCCTCGTTGTCCGCGCCGACGCGTGCGCGATCGACGTCGACGCGGTGAGCGCCCTCCAGGGCACGCGCGCCGTCGTTGTCGACCTCCACAACCCGGTCGCCCAGCGCGTGAGCCTCGCGCTCGCCTCGGGGTCCGCCGCCGTGCTCGAGGTGGGCGGCGTGCCCGCCCTCGAGCGCGACTACGCGGCGGGCGGCGGGCAGGTCACGCGCCTCGCGACCGTGGAGGCCCAGCCGGGCACGCTGCGCGTCGTCGTGCGCGTCGCGCAGAAGGGCGACGGCAGCTCCATCGAGCTCAGCGCGTGGGGCGAGAACGGCCTG
>NZ_JEMA01000470.1:0-11212 GCF_001589285.1 Sorangium cellulosum
GGTGTGTCCCTTGCGGCGCTCACCGGGGTCAACGACGCAATCACCGGGGCCGTGATGCTCCGCTCGACGAGCTTCCTCCTGCGCCTTGCCGACTCCCGCGTTCGGGTCGGCGAGCTGGTGGCGATTCCGGCAGGGTTGCCGGACGGGTCGGCGAACCTGGCGGCGATGCCGGGAGGGTTGCCGGACGGGTCGGCGAGCTGGTGGCGATGCCGGGAGGGTTGCCGGACGGGTCGGCGAGCTGGTGGCGATGCCGGGAGGGTTGCCGGACGGGTCGGCGAGCTGGTGGCGATGCCGGGAGGGTTGCCGGACGGGTCGGCGAGCTGGTGGCGATGCCGGGAGGGTTGCCGGACGGGTCGGCGAGCTGGTGGCGATGCCGGGAGGGTTGCCGGACGGGTCGGCGAGCTGGTGGCGATGCCGGGAGGGTTGCCGGACGGGTCGGCGAGCTGGTGGCGATGCCGGGAGGGTTGCCGGACGGGTCGGCGAGCTGGTGGCGATGCCGGGAGGGTTGCCGGACGGGTCGGCGAGCTGGTGGCGATGCCGGGAGGGTTGCCGGACGGGTCGGCGAGCTGGTGGCGATGCCGGGAGGGTTGCCGGACGGGTCGGCGAGCTGGTGGCGATGCCGGGAGGGTTGCCGGACGGGTCGGCGACCTGCCGGCGATACCCGGAGGGTTGCCGGACAGGTCGGCGACCTGCCGGCGATACCCGGAGGGTTGCCGGACAGGTCGGCGACCTGCCGGCGATACCGGGAGGGTTCCCCGACAGGTCGCCGACCTGGCCCGGAGATACCCCCGGGCTTCCTGGAACGGGTCGCCCTCGTGCTGGCGCAGACCGATCGGGTTCTTTCCAGAGGTCGTCGACCTGCTGGAAAGGCCGGTGGGCTTCCCGGAAGGGGTGATCGACTCGTTCCGCAGACCTCGAGGGTTCCAGCGCCGGCCAGGGCGGGCGTGGCGGGTCGTCCCGGTGCGGAAAAATGCGTTGTCGATTGCCGGTTGTGCTCCGTAATTCCACTCGGAGCAGGTCGCAGCCGGTCGTGGCCCCTCGGCCTTGACCTGGATCCGGTGCCTGATGCTCGAGCGGAGTCCCTTGCGCCATCCACGTCTGAACATTCTCGGGTGGAGTCTTGCCCTGTCCCTGCTGCTGGTCGCGCCGCCGGCCCTCGGCGTGGCGCCGCCGGGCGGCGCGCGGCTGTCTTACGCGCGCGGCCCCGGCGCGGAGGGCTGCCCCGACGAGCAGGTGCTCCGGGACGTCGTCGCCGCGCAGCTCGGCGGGACCGACCCGTTCGTGGACGGCGGCGGCCGACACGTCGAGGTGGTCCTCTCGCGCAAGGGGCGCCATTTCCTGGCGGAGATCGCGCTGTACGACGCCGACGGCCGGCGGCTCGGCGGCCAGGAGCTCACGAACGCGGCCTGCGGGGCGCTCGTGGAGGACGTCGGCACCGCCCTCGCCATCGTGCTGCGCCCGGCGCGATCGGCGAGGGAGCCGGCGCCGCCGCCCCCGGCGTCGCCGCCCCCTGTTTCGTCGGAACCCGCGGATCCGGCGCCGGTGGCGGCCTCCCTGCCGGCGCCGGAGGTCTCGCCGCGCGCGCCGGGCGCGGCCCTGGCGCCTCCGTGCCAGCCGTGCCAGCCCGCCCCGCCGGCGCGGCCCGTGGAGCGCCCGGGCCCCTCGCTGGCCTGGCCGCGGTTTCATGTCGGCCTGGGGGCGCTGATCGCCCGCGGGCTTGCGTCGGCCCCGGCGGTCGGGTTCTCGGCGTCCATGGGTGCCCGGTGGGAGGCGTTCTCGCTCTCGCTGGAGGGAGGTTGGCACCTGCCGGTCGCCGCCGAACCGTATCGAGGCAGGACCTTCGGGGTGTCCTGGCTCGGTGGCTCTGTCGTCCCTTGCGGGCACGCAGCCTGGTTCTTCGGCTGCGCCATCGTCACGGCTGGTCGCGTGCGGCACGTCGGCATGGTCAATGTCACCGGAGAGCTGAAGATGCTGTATGCTGGGCTTGGGCTCCGCGGGGGGCTGGAGGTGCCGATCTCGCCCCATCTTGCTGCGCAGCTTAGCGGCGAGCTCCTTGCCAATGTGAGCCGCCCAGCGCTCAATCTAGCTGGAGGCCTGAGCTTGTCCTCGACGGCGACCTCCACCGTAGGAGCTCTGCGTCTGGTCGCGTCGTTCTGAGCTGCATACGATGGTTCGACGATCGGAGCGCGCCTGCCGAAGCATGGCGCGAGCCAGAAGCACGTGCATGAGCCGGTGCGCGTACGCGGCCGTGAGGACCCGGGGTCGCCCGCCTCAGCTAGGTGCCTGCTCGGGTTCCGGCGCAGCGCGGCAGCAGAACGTCGCAGCGCCGAGCAGCGCGACGCTGCCCGTCGGCTCGCCGCCCGTCGGCTCGCATGCGCCGGGCTCGAAGCTGATGACGCTCGCGGATTTGCTCCCGAGCGCCGTGCCAGGGACGATGCCGCTGCAGATCGGGGCCTCGGAGCTCACCACCACGCCGACGACGAACTGCGAGCACGCGACGTCGCTGAACGCGGACGCCAGGATGCTGCAGGTCGCTCCGCTCGGCTCGGCGCAGCCGCAGGGGGCGCAACCGCGCGTGTCGTCGGCGCCGGCGTAGAAGACGTGCCGGTCCGGGTAGGTCGCCGGACATCCCTGCTCTCCTTCGTGGTGGATGCACGTGAGGAACCCCTCCGGCGGCGCGCTGTCGCCGGCCGGCGGCGCCGGGGTGCAGGTCGTCCCGGGATCGCCGCACGAGGCGAGCACCGTACCGGTGCACGCCCGGGCGAGGGTCGCGAAGCTCCCGCCCGTCCCTGGCTCGTCCGGCCCTCCAGGTGCCTCGACGACCCTCGGCGCGCAGCTCCCGGGCACCACGCGCGGCGCGGGGATCTCGAGCGACTGCGCGCACAGGACGCCGTCGCACATCTGTCCGGCGGCGACCGTGTTCGTCGAGCTGCACGCGCCGTCCCATCCGTCCGGTGCCGCGAACGAGGTCTCGACCTCGCCGGGGACGTCGCAAGGAAAGCTCGCGTGGGCGCGCCACGCGGCCGGCAGCTCGCACGAGGCGTCCGGCGGGTCGCACAGGCAGGTCGGGCATTCGCGCGGCGGCGCCGTGAAGCCTGCATGGCCCTCGTAGCCGACGCTGGGCGCGGAGGCGGGGCAGTCCGGCGCCCGATCGGGCGGGCCGATCCAGAGCAGCGCCGGGTCGGACCACCCGAGCGGCGCTCTGGGCACGCACGGCCCCGGGCAAGCCTGCGGCAGGGTGGGGTCGAACCCGGGAGCCATGGCGCTGTCGAGGTCGGCGTCCGCTCCCGCGTCGCTGCAGGCGTCGCCTGCGTCGGGACCGGCATCGCCGCACGCACCGGCGCCGCCGCCGCCATCGATCGGCTCCTCGTTCACGAGACAGGGGGTCCTCTTGAGTTGAGGGTCGGGATCCCAGGGGCAGAACCAGGCATCGGTAGTTACGCAGCCACCAGCCCAGGTCCCCAGCACGAGGATCGTGGCGCTCCATGCCACCGCTTTCCCGCCCCTCACACGTCGAGCCCACGCTCTCATCGCTTCATCCCCTCTCGCGCCGCGACGCAGCGGCCGGCTCCGCCGTGCTACGGCACGAGCGCCTCCGCACAAGAGCACGGGAAGAAGGACGCGAGAAGCCCCAATCGGCTCCTGGATTGAACCTTGGGCCTTCCTGCAACCACTGTATCGCTACTCGATCCATGGCAAACATCTCGCGCCCGTCCACGCCTGCTGAGCCAGCCCCGGTCACGAGAGGCCCAGAGCGCGCCAAGCGTTCGCGACAGCCTCAATCGACCTCCGATTGCGCACGATTTCGCAACGGAATGGAGATGCGCCACGCAACACGCCAGGGCGGCGGTGGCCGACGAAGAGGCCGCAGGGAGCCGCCGGGCGGAGCCGCCCGTCTCCCCGGCCCTTTTTCTCCTCCCGCGGACGATTTTGCCACAATCCGGCCCATCTCGCCGGAACAAGGGACAACGATGAGGGAGTCTCCGCCCGGCCGGCCGTCGCCGGCCCCCGCCCACGACGCCGTCCCCGAGCCCCCGGCTGCGCCGCCGCGGCGGCCCTCGTTCGAGGAGGTCTACACCGGGCTGCTTCCCTATGTCCTCCGGGTGCTCTGGCGGATGGGGGTCCCGGCGCGGCACCTCCGCGACGTGGCCCAGGAGGTGTTCCTTGTCGTCCACCGCCGCTTCGAGGAGTACGACCCCCGCCTTCCCATCAAGGCGTGGGTGGCGGGCATCGCGTCGCACCTTGCCCTGCGGCACCAGCGGCTCGCCAGGAACCGGCGGGAGCTGCTCGCGCGCTCCGAGGCCGAGCGTGTCGACGTCGCGGACCCGGGGTGCGACGCGGAGGAGCTGTGCGCGCGGGCGGAGACGCAGCGGATCGTCCGGGCGCTCGTCCAGGGCATCGAGGGCGACCGGCGCGCCGTGTTCATCCTGTACGAGCTCGAGGGCGTCGACATGCGCAGCATCGCCGGGGCGCTCCACATCTCGGAGAACACCGCATGGGACCGGCTGCGGCGCGCCCGCAAGGAGCTCGCGGCCGCGGTCAGGCGGCTCTGCGCCCGCGACCGCGACGCGCTCGGCGTACATGGCGCGCGCCTCGCGCTGGCGCCGCTCGCCCTCGCCGATGGGCCGCTGCTGCTCGAGCTCGGGGACGCACCGCGCGACCTGCCGGAAGACCTCGGCGCGCTGCTGTGGGCGCGCCTCCAGGGGCTGCTCGCCGCCAGGGAGGGCGAGGGGAGCGCGCCCGTCAGCGAGGCCGCGCAGGCCTTCCCGCCCGACGACGACGCACGGGAGGCGGCCGCTGGGGTGGAGGCGAGCCGCGCCCCCGCGCGCATGGCGAGGGCGGGCTTCGATGTCGCGCGGTCGAAGCTCGTCGCGGCCGGCGCGGCGCTGTTCCTTGCCGGCGCCGGGGCTGGCTCCGGCGCGACCCACGCCCTCCGGTCGCGCGCCGCCCCGCCGGAGGTCGCCCTCGCGCGTGGCGGCGCGCTCGCGGCGACCGTCCGGATCGGCGCGGGCGCCACGGCCGCGCGCGTTGACGCCACGGTGTCCCCGGCGTCGCCGGTCTCTGCGCCGACGTCCTCGACATCGACGGCAGCCGCGCCGGCGCCGCCCGGCGCGACCGGCGCGACAGCGGCCGTCTCGCCGCTGGACGCCGACCTGGCCCTGATCCAGCGCGCCATCGCCGCGCTCGGCGCGGGCGAGGCGGCCGAGGCGCTCGACGCGCTCGACCGTCACGCGCGGAGCTACCCGCGCAGCCCGAGAGCCCAGCAACGCGAGACCCTGGCGATCCAGGCCCTCGAGCAGATCGGCCGGCGCGCCGAGGCCGCGGGGCGAGCCGCCCGGTTCCGCGAGGCATTCTCGGACAGCGCGTACCTGCCCGCCATCGAGGATGCGTTGAACGGCTCGCCGTGAGGTCGAGTCCTCTCTCTTCTCCTTACCTCCTGAGGCATCCCCTCAGATTCTTCGGAAAATTCACAGGGAGACGGGGAGGGAACGCTTCGAGCTACTCCCTGTCTCCCCGCCTCCCTGTTCCATTGTCTCGCTGAAATGACCGCGAAATGAGGGGGATTCCCCCGCCTTACCCTCCTCTCGCATCATCGAGCGTCTGAGACCGGGCGCGCCGGATCGATCTCGCAACGAATCGCGATGTCATCGGAGAACTCGCGTGCATGGATGCGCCATCCGAGAAGCAGCGCTGGATCGCCGCGCTTCGTGACATGGGCGTGCTCCGGCGCGCCGCCAGAAGAGTCATCCGCCGTGGCAAAGACCTTCCCCGCAGCCTCCCTCCGCCCTGCCGAGCCCTCCTGCGCCGGAGATCCCGGTGACCCGTCGCCCGCGCGGCGCGGCGCCTGCTCCGCCGCCCTCCACGCCGCTCTGCCCCGCTGTCTCACCGCCCCCGGGCGCCCTCCTCGCGGAGCGGCGCCTGATCGAGGCAACGCTCGTGGCGTGCGGCGTCCCCGCGCGGGATCGCGACGATCTGCTCCAGATCGTGCTCCTGGCGGCCTGGAGCGCCATCCAGGCCGGCAGGTACCGTCCCCACCCGGGGGCCGACCCGCGCCGCGCGCTCCAGGCGTGGCTGCGGGGCATCGCGTGGCGGCAGGCGGGCCATCACCTGGGGCGGGCTCACGTCCGCCGTGAACTCCCTGTCGACGCGCCGCGCGCGCTGACCGACCAGGGCAGCGTCGCGCCGGAAGGCGGGCTCCTGGCCCGGGCCGCGCTCCGCGCGCTCGCCGAGCTCCCCGCGCCGCATCGCGAGCTCCTCCTCGCGGCCGCAGGTCCCCGGCCGATCACCGCCCACGCCAGGGCGCACGGCCTGAGCCCGTCCACAACCGCCCGCAGGCTGCACCTCGCCAGAAAGGCGCTCGCCCGCCGGATCGCGCGGCGGCTCTGGTGAATCCGCGGCCGAGCGGCGCAAGCCGGTCCGCGCCCGACGACCTCGAATCCTCACGGCGACGAGGCTGCGGCGAAGGTCGTGAGCTCGACCCGCCTGGCCCAGCCGAGCTTCAGCCGGCCGACGTCTCGAGCTGCCCGCCGAGCTCTTCGGACGGTGAGCGGGCCATGCGAGCAACCACGCCTTCAAGGTGCCTGTCGATGGGGATCTTCACGGCGTCCCCCGGAACACGGCACGTGGAGTGGGCGGCACAAGGAACGATCCTTCCCCGCCGTGAAACAGACCGTACGTCGCATACGCCACGTACGTCTTTCCCGGGTTGTTGTGCCCGATGAGCACCGTGAGCGGCGCCAGATCCAGCGTCGTCCGCCTGACCGTTCCCGGACTGGAGAAGGTGATCTTCATCGGGTCGGCAGCCTCTTTGGCAAGGCTGCTCCTGTCTGCGTAGCAGGGCCATCACAAGGTGTGCGCCGCGGTCAGACGTGCCCGCCAGCGCGATCGGCGCGGAGCGTCGGTGAAAGTGATTCCAAGGCGTCTCGAAAATGTCAAGCGTGAAGCGGCTCACCTCGCCGCCCCCGCGGTTCCGCCACGCGGGTCGAGCCCGCGCGCGCCCGATCCCCCGCGGCCCCGGTGCGGCTAGACTCCGCGCAATGTTCTGGTTCGATGCCGTCCTGCTCGGGGTCCTCGAGGGCCTGACCGAGTTCCTTCCCGTCTCGTCCACCGGTCATCTCATCCTGCTCGGCGCGTGGCTCGGCCACCAGAGCGAGGCGGCGAAGACGCTCGATATCGTGATCCAGCTCGGCGCCGTCCTCGCCGTCGTCGTCTATTTCCGCGAGCGCCTCGCCGTCACCGTGCGCGGCATCGTCCGGCGCGATCCGGACAGCCTCCGGCTCGCGCTCGCCCTCGCGTTCGCCTTCTTCCCCGCGGCCTTTGTCGGCCTGCTCTTCCACAAGGCCATCAAGGCCTACCTCTTCGGCCCGGGCCCCGTCGCTGTCGCGCTCATCGTCGGCGGCGTCGTGATGGTCGTCGTCGAGGCCGTGCGCCGGCGCCGGCCCGACCCGGGCGCCCCCCGCCTCGAGGACGTCACCCTCCAGCGCGCCGCCGCGATCGGCTTCGCCCAGTGCTTCGCGCTCTGGCCTGGGGCGTCGCGCTCGATGACCACCATCGTCGGCGGGCAGCTCTCCGGCCTCAGCACCGCCGCGGCCGCCGAGTTCTCGTTCCTCCTCGCCATCCCGACCCTCGGCTCCGCGACGATCTTCGACCTCGCCAGGAACGGCCGCGCCCTGCTCGACGCGCCCGGCGGCCCGGCCGCCCTCGGCGTCGGCCTCGCCGTCTCGTTCGCTGTCGCCCTGCTCGTGATCGCTGTCTTCCTGCGCTACCTCAAGCGCTACGGCCTCGCGCCGTTCGGCTGGTACCGCATCGCGCTCGGCGCCGTCGTCCTCTGGCTCTGGCTCGCCAGCCGCGCCGCCCCGGTCGAGGCCGGCGCCGCGGCCGAGCAGCCCGGGGCGCCGAGCGACGTCGCCGCAGCCGAGGCCGGCAGCGCGCACGGCGATCACCCGAGCCGTCCGTAGGCGTACAGCCAGCGGGCCGTCGTCCCCCCTCGGTTGCGCACGGTGTGCACCACGCCGGCCCGGATCTCGATCTCCTCGCCGATGCCGGGGACGAGCGTGCGTCCCCCGAGCTCCAGCTCGAGCTCGCCTTCGAGCACCATCAAGAGCTCGTCGTCGTCGTGGACATAGTCCTTCCAGACGCGGCCTGGCGGGTCGGTCCAGAGCCCACCGTGAAAGCCGCGCGCGCGCCAGCGCTTCAAGACCTCATCGCGAATCGCCGTGGTCATGCCCCCATCTTGCCCTGGATGCAGGGTTCTGGCTCGGAGCGTCCTCGACGAAGCCATCGCGCTCGCGAGCAGGCTTCGATGCCGACGCCGATGCCCTCGCCCGCTCAACGTCCTCGACGACAGGCCCGGCGACGGAAGACGGAACGGTTACTTGCTAAGAACGTCGGGTCGGGCTAGGATGCTCTCCCTCACGAACGTCCCTGGCCCTCGACACGACGCTTTCCCTCTTCCCTCATCTGCACGAGGGAGACTGCAGCTCGCTCGGACGACTGGACGACGCACCGTGTGACTGCGCGGAGGTTCCGCGCGGCACGTCTCCGTTCGATCCGTTACGGCTTCGTCGGATGGCAGACCGAGAGCGCCTCATGGCGCAACAGAAGGCCGTAAAAAAAGAGCAGGATCGCATGGGAAATCGTCTCTACGTCGGAAATCTTTCGTTCAGCACCACCCGCGAGACCCTCGAGTCCGCGTTCGCCGCAGCCGGCGAGGTCCGTGAGGTCGCGATGCCGACCGACCGCGAGACGGGGCAGCCCCGCGGCTTCGCGTTCGTGACCATGGGCTCTGCCCAGGCCGCGACCAGCGCCATCTCGCAGATGAACGGCGCCGTCCTCGACGGCCGCGCGCTCAAGGTCAACGAGGCGCAGGAGCGCCCGGCGCGCGGCTTCGGCGGCGGTGGTGGTGGCGGCGGCTTCGGCGGTGGCGGCGGCGGTGGTTACGGCGGCGGCGGCGGCGGTGGTTACGGCGGCGGCGGCGGTGGCCGCGGTGGCCGCGGTGGCGGCGGTCGCGACCGGTACTGATCACCAGCGCGGCGCGGCGGTGCTCGTGCACCGCCGCGTTTGCGCTTTCAGAACGCGCCGCAGGGCGCTGATGAACGCGCCAGTGGGCGCCGAAAGGCCTGGTTCCGCATGCAGAAGCAGGGAGCATTGAAGCGGCAGAAGGAACGCGCACGGCAGGAAAAGCAGCGCGAGAAGGACGCGAATCGCGTCGCGCGCCGCAGGGAAAAGGGCCCCGGCGACAGCGCTTCACCGGGAGAGGATCCGGACATCGCAGGGATCATCCCCGGGCCTCAGCCTCCGGTCGTCGAGTGAAGACCGTAGCGCCGAGCCATGGGGCCAGGAGCGCCCCGTCCGAGCCAGCGAGCGATCAGGACAGCTCGGCGCAGACCACCGCGCGGCAACAGTTCATCGAGCAGAGCGCGACCACGCTGGGCCAGGCATGGGCCAAGCGGTGGCGGCAAGACCTCCATCGCGAAGGCCGCCCCGCCGCCGGCGGATGGCCCGGAACGCTGCGTGAAGCGCGGACTCAGGTCGAGATCACGCTCCCCACCGAGATGCTCCATCGCAAGATGGCCGCCATCACCGGCGTTGAACGGGAGCTCGCGGCCCGAACCGCGTACGCAAGCGCCCGGAACGAGTGGCGCAGGCACCTCGAGCCCGAGACGCCGTGATCCGGCCGTCTCGCCCGGCGCGCTGAGCCGCCGGGCGGCACGAGAGCGCGCCTCCTCAGGCCCGGCCCCGCGGCCAGGCTGCTTCCCACGACGCCTTCTCACGATCTGCTGTGGCCCGCCCGGTCGACCTCACCCGGAGTGATGCGGGATCCCCGCTCGTTCCCGGTGCGCTCGACGGCCTGGCGGTTAGATGGGCTGGCCTGGCGGTTAGATGGGCTGGCCAGATGGCTGGAGGAGCTGGCCTGATGGCTGGATGAGCTCGGCCGTTCGTGACGTCCGCCCGACAGCGCCTCATCGCCCGAGGCGCGCCTCGGGCGATGACCTGTCCGTCCTACGCGTCGGCGCCGGCCCGGTACGTGGCCGTGGCGACGTAGCGGAGGACCCTGGAGCAGAACTCGCCACCGCAGCTCCCGCGACAGGCGCATTCACCCTCGAACCGCGCCGCGCCCGACTGGAGTGCGTTCAGGATCTCCCGCGTCACGTCGTAGCCGCCGTTGTCGCAGGAGGAGTACGAGCAGGGCATCTCGAACAGCGCGTGCGCGTGCTCGACGACGACTCGGCGGATGTATTGCGTGTCGTTGGCGAGCCCATTGGACCGGGTCTCGCGGATCTCCAGGTTCAAGCTCGCCAGCTCCGGGACCTTCTGAAGGAGCTTGCCAGCCGCCTGCTCTCGCTTGCCGCGGAGGAGCATGCGCTCCTCCCGCTCGATATTCCTGCGACGATTCGCTGAGTACATCGACCACCTCTCGCTCGCAGGAATGCACCAAGCCCCTGCCCTTGATCAGTATAGCGCAGGTGACGGGGCCGCGCATGCACAATCTGGGCTCGCCAGGGTGGCGTCGATCGACGACGAGCTGGTGTAACGGAAGAGCGCCTGCGTCGGATCCGGCGTCGCGCGGGACAGCCAATCACGGCGGCGCGCCGCGCTGGCCGGCGCGCGCGAGCGACCCTGTGCGGAGGACCTCGACGTGAATGCGGAACGCGGGAGCGCGCGAGGCAGGCTGAGCCATTTCACGCCATTCCGATCGATTGCGCTCCGTGCCGTTCCGCCCGCTCCGAGCGCGTGGTCCGGAGAACGGCGCCGCCGCGATTCTTCTCCGTCCCGGCGCGCTCACTCGTCGTCGGCGAGGACGAGCCCCTCCAGCTCGGTGAGGTTCGTCCTCGCGGCCCTCAGCTTCGTGAACGCCTCCTGGACGACCTCGCTGACCGCCATCTTGTCCGCGCGCGGCGCGACCTGTATCGCCCCGAGCGCCTGCTCGAGGTTGCTCTCCGCATCGGTGATCTCCTTCTTCGCCGCCGTGACCTTTTCCAAGAGAATCTTCTTGTGCATCGACTTGGCCTTTCGACGTGCTGCGCGCCGCGAGGAGCACCTCACCCGCGAACCTCGGCGAGGTAGGGCGCGGGCGCCCTCCGCTCCGGTCAGCAAGGCAGCATAGGCGAAGTCCCGGCCGAAGGGGATCGAAGCGAACAGAGGAGGCGGCGGCCGGCGCGGGGCGCCGCGAACGAGCGCACAGGCGCGGCGACCTGAGCCGGCCGCCGCC
>NZ_JEMA01000470.1:11217-12856 GCF_001589285.1 Sorangium cellulosum
GACCTGAGCCGGCCGCCGCCTCCTCGCGTCGTCGGCGGCGGCCGGGAGACGGACGGGTCGGTCCGGTCGGGCGGGGCGGTGGGGACCCTCTCCGGAGGGGTCGCCTGCCGGGCGCATCGTCGCGGCGCGCCTGCGAGCCACAGCGGACACCGACATGCGCGACACCCGGCGTGAACGCCTGTCGGATGAGAATTGCTGGGTGTTGAGCGCAATGTGGTGATCGCGGCGAGCGAGCGTGGGGTCGGAGCGGGCCCGGGAGAAGAAATGTCGATCCTCGCTCATCGCATCTCCGTGGGGCGCTTCCTTCGCCGGCAAACGGCCTTAGGGTGTTCGCGATATGCGCGAAGCAGCCCTGTGCGACCCGCCGCTGTCGCCGTCAGAGGAGACGCCGCACCAGCACGAGGAGCGGCTCGCGCGCGCCGCCGCGCTCGCTGCCTGCGCGCCCGTGCCCGCCCGCCAGGGCCGCGTCCTCGCCGGGACCGCCGGGTGGACCGACCCCACCCTGGTGAAGAGCCAGCGGTTCTATCCGAAGGGCACGTCGAGCCCGGAGCAGCGGCTCCGGTTCTATGCGTCCCAGTTCCCCGTCGTCGAGGTCAACTCGAGCTATTACGCGCTGCCCGGTCCGGCGATGGTCGAGCAGTGGGTCAGGCGGACACCGCCCGACTTCGTGTTCAACATGAAGGCGTTCGCGCCGCTCACGCAGCACCCGGTGGAGCCCGCCCGCCTCCCCGCGGACCTCCAGCGCGCCTTGCCGGGAGCGCTCCTCGACAAGCCGCGCCTCTACCCGGGCGACCTGCCGGCCGAGGCCAGGGACGTCCTCTGGGAGCGCTTCAGGCAGGCGCTCTCGCCACTGCAGGAGACGCGCAAGCTCGGGTATGCGCTCTTCCAGTTCCCCCCGTGGTTCACGGCGACGCGCGGCAACGTGAGGGTCATCGAGGACTGCCGCGCGCGCCTCGACGGGGTTCCGCTCGCGGTCGAGCTCCGGCACGCGTCGTGGGGCGAGCCCGACCGGATCGAGCGCGTCGTGGACTTCCTGCGAGACCTCGGCGCCTTTTACGTCGTCGTCGACGAGCCGCAGGGCAAGGCGAACAGCATGCCTCCCACGGCCCTCGTCGCCGATCCGCGCCTCGTCGTTGTGCGCTTCCACGGCCGGCGCGCGGAGACCTGGGATGCGTCCGTCGGCGTGAGCGAGAAGTTCAGGTACGTTTACGATCCCGCGGAGCTCGATCCCTGGGCGGAGACCGTCGAGCGGCTCGCCGGACAGGCAGAGCGAGTCCACGCGATCTTCAACAACTGCGTGTCCAACTATGCTGTGCTCGGGGCCAAGGGGCTCATGACGATCCTCGCCCGCCGCCGGGCCGCCGAACCGGAGAGCGACGACCCGCCGGCCCCGGCCGCGCTGACAGTCCACTGAGCCTCACCCTCGACCCGCGGTGTCCGTGGACACCCTGGTTCGGCCGGCGTCCGGAGCCCGGGCAGGGATCGGCGCCGCGAGCGGCCCGGTCGCCGCCCCAGGCCCGGATCCAGGCTAGTCTCCGCGGCGATGACGCAGCTCAGAGCGGCGGGCGCTCCCCGCCTCGCAGCGCCGCCGCGCCGGGCGGAGGGGGCCGCCGTGCTCCTCGCGGCGCTCGCGCTCGTC
>NZ_JEMA01000471.1 GCF_001589285.1 Sorangium cellulosum
GTCCACGCTCGGGGACGGCGAGCTCGGCGAGCACCGCTCGGAGCGCTTCGATCTGCGGCTCCCGCTGCCGGACGCGCGCGGCTTCCGCGTCGAGGACGGCGAGGGCCCGTGGCTCGTCGCGACGCACGCCGCGTCGTCGACGTCGCTGCTCGTGCGCACATGGCGGGAGGACGGCCGCGCGAGCCGCGCCGCGTGCGAGGCGCGCGCGCGGCTCTGGCGCGACCTGCCGCGCCCCGACCGCAGCCTCACCGCCGTGGAGCGCCGGATCGACGTGCCCGAGGGCTTCGACACCGTCGTGGAGATCGGCGTCGCGGACGCCCCGCCCGGGGCGCCCATCGAGGGCTTCGCTGTCGCCTTCGGCGGCTACGGGCGGCGCTGCTTCGCCTTCATCGCCGAGACGCGCGCCGCCGGGCCCTCCGCCGAGCGGCTCGTCGCCGAGCGGCTCGCCGCGGTGGTCGAGATCTCGCTCGGCGGCCTCCGCCTGGTGCGCGAGGTCGCGCCCGTGATGCCGCGCGAGCCGCTGCCCTGAAGGCGGGCAGCGCTGCCCTGAAGGCGGGCAGCGGCGCTGCCCTGAAGGCGGGCAGCGGCGCTGCCCCGAACGCCGCACCGCCGGCCGCCCTGCCGCTCGGGCAGCGCCGCCGTCGCGCCGCCGGCGCTCAGCGGTAGACGCCGCCTCGCGCGCGGGACTCGAGCGCCGCGGCGAGCTCCTCCTCGCCGATCGACCACGCCTCCGCCGACAGCTCGCGCGCCTCGGCGGGCCGCAGCGCATCCACCGCGTGCGGCACGAGGCGCAGGCGCGACAGCGACAGGAGGCGCTCCAGCGCCTCGGACGTCACGCCGCTCCCGAGCTCCCTCCGCCACGCGCGATCGATCGCGTCGAGCCGCGAGGGGCTCCTCCAGGCGTCGGCGAGCACCACGCGGCCGAGCCGCGCGTCGATGGCGTCGATCCCCGTCGGCAGCGCGATGATCGCCTGCTGCGCCGCGCGCGCCGGATCGCCGAGGCCGAGCGAGAGCAGCGCCCGCGCCGCGTCGAGCAGGCGCACCTCGTCGGGCCGGAGCGCGGCGCGGTCGACGTGCGGCAGCCGATCCAGCGCGATCGCGTAGCGCTCGCGGCGCGCGGCGTCGATCACCTCGGCCAGCGCGCGCAGGACCCTCGCCGTCGGCGGCGAGAACCACGGATCCGCGCACGCGCGCGGCCGCTGCGCCGGGTCCTCGAGGTCCAGGGCGGCGGCGCGCCACACCGAGGCGCGCGCGTCGAGGACGGCGCGCGCCGCCTGCACCGCCAGCAGGAAGAGCGCGGCCGCGGGGAGCAGGCCCCGCGCGCCCCAGATCCCGCGGAGGAAGAAGCTCGCGACGACGATCAGCGAGAGCGCGAGGTAGAGCTGCAGCCGGCGCCTCGCGCCGCCGGCGGAGCCCGTAGCCCCGTCCACCGCGCCGACGACCTCGGCGCACCGCTCGAGCAGCCACGTCCAGGCAGATCCCACGTCCGGGGGATCAGGATGCCCTTCGCTACGCCTCCGCGCGAGGCCTTTCGATCGCCGCGCAGAGCGCCCGGGTGAAGTCGTCTGTGCTCGCCGCGCCGCCGAGGTCGCGCGTGCGCACCTGGCCGGCGCGGTAGACCTCCGTCAGCGCACGCTCGATCCGATCGCCCGCCTCGTGCTCGCCGAGGTGCCGCAGCATCATGACAGCGCTCTGCACGAGCGCCGTCGGGTTCGCGTAGCCCTTGCCCGCGATGTCCGGCGCCGACCCGTGCACCGCCTCGAAGACCGCCGCCTCGTCGCCGATGTTCGCGCCGGGCACGATGCCGAGCCCGCCGACAAGGCCCGCGCCGAGATCCGAGAGGATGTCGCCGTACAGGTTCTCCGTCACGAGCACGCCCAGCCGGTTCGGGTCGCGGACCATCGTCATGGCGGCCGCGTCGACGATCATCTCGCCGAGCTGGACCTCGGGGTGGCGGTCGGCGACGCGCCGCGCGCAGTCGAGGGCGAGCCCGTCGGAGAGCTTCATGATGTTCGCCTTGTGGACGATCGTCACCTTGCTCCGGCCGTGCTGCTTCGCGTACCGGAACGCGAACTCGGCGATGCGCGTCGAGCTGCGCTCGGTCGTGAGCTTGATGCTCTGCGCCACGCCGGGCAGGATCATGAGCTCGAGCCCGGCGTAGAGGCCCTCGGTGTTCTCGCGCACGATGACCATGTCGACGTCGAACCGCGGCTCGACGCCCGGCAGGCTGCGGATCGGCCGCACGTTCGCGTAGAGGTCGAGCGTCTGCCGGAGCGTCACGTTGACCGAGCGGAACCCGCCGCCGATCGGGGTCGTCACCGGGCCCTTCAGGGCGACCCGGTTCTTCCGCACGGCGTCGATGACGGGGAGCGGCAGCGGCGAGCCGGTCAGCTTCGCGACCTCGATGCCCGCGTGGTGGACCTCCCAGTCGACGGCGACGCCGGCGGCGGAGATCACGTCCTGCGTCGCCGTCACGACCTCGGGACCGATGCCGTCGCCGGGGATCAGCGTGATGCGGTAGGCCATGGGCCGTCCCTTAGCAGGTGCGCAGGGGGGAACAATGGGCAAGCGCGCGCGCGCCGACGGCCCGGGAGGCGCGGCGGCCCGGCGGCGGCGATGCGCGGCGCGCGGCGTCGAACGGGGCAGGGGCGCGGGTGGGGGCAGGTGAACGATGCGGCCTTTTACAATCGCGCGCGACCTCGCTAGGGTACGCCCCCGCACGGCCTGACGGGCCGATGCCACTTTGGAGCCGGGCGCGGGTCGAGCCCATCGATCTTCGTCCAGGTTCCCCAACCAGGATGAAGGAGCGTGCTCATGCACCCTCGTGTCTTGAAAGGTCGCAGCACCGCGTTCGCGGCCTTCCTGCCTGCCGTGATCGCGTCGCTCTCGCTGGGGTGCGGTTACTCCGAGGAGGAGTGGAAGGCCCAGCTCGACAAGTACGGCCGCCTCCAGAGCCAGCAGCAGGCGACGGAGAGCCGCCTCGCCGAGACCCAGAAGGCGCTCGAGGCGGAGCAGGCGAAGGTCGCGGAGCTCACGAGGCAGCTGGAGGCGGCCGGCGTCGACATCAGCAAGCTGAACGAGAACCTCCAGGCGACGAGCACCCAGGTGTCGCAGCTCAGCTCGACGCTGGAGGAGCGGGAGAAGGCGCTCGCCGAGTTCAAGGCCCGCGCCCGCCAGCTCGAGCAGATCAAGGCGCGCTTCGAGACGCTGCGGAAGAAGCTGGACGAGCTCACGAAGCTCGGCCTGGCGGTGAACATCCGGAACAACCGGATGGTCATCTCGCTGCCGGGTGACGTCCTCTTCGACTCCGGGCGCGAGACGCTGAAGAAGGAGGGCAAGGACATCCTCGCCAAGGTGGCGACGGTCGTCAGGAACGATCCTTCGCTGCTCCAGCGCTACTACCAGGTCGCCGGCCACACCGACAACAAGCCGCTCGCGGGCGGCCAGTTCCGCGACAACTGGGGCCTGTCGCTCATGCGCGCGCGCGAGGTGCTGCTGTTCCTCGTCAGCCCGGCCGACGTCAAGGGCGGCGGCGGCGCGCTCCCTGCCGCGAAGTGGAGCGCCGCGGGCTTCGCCGATACCGACCCTGTCGCGACGAACGACACCGACGAGGGGCGGGCCAAGAACCGCCGGTGCGACCTCATCGTGGTCCCGAGCGTCGAGGAGATGCTCGACCTCAGGGCGATCACGCAGTAGCCGGCAATCGGGGCGCGCGCGGCCGAGGCGGCGCGCGCGCGCCCGCGGTCCTGCGTCACGCTCCGCGCCCGGCGGCGCCTGCGCCGTCAGGTGAGCTCAGCTCACACGCTCCGCTCCTCGCCGTCCGGCGAACGCCGGGCGGTCCTGCGAAACTCGCTCGGCGACTGGCCGGTCACCGCGCGGAACGCGGCGGCGAACGCGCCGAGGCTCTGAAAGCCGACGTCGAGCGCGACCCGCGTGACGCTGGCGCTCGGGCTCATGAGCAGGTCGATCGCCCGGAGCACGCGCGCGCGCGTGACGAAGGCGCGCCACGTGACGCCGGTCTCCTCGCGGAACCGCCGCCGCAGCGTCCGCTCCGTGGCCCCGGCGAACGCGGCGGCCCGCGAGAGATCGGCGCGCGAGACGTCGCGGAGCGCGCACTCGATCGCCCGCTGCACGGGCAGCGTGCTGCCGCGGGGGAGCCGGTACGTGGCGCCTCGATCGAGGAGCGGCCCGAGGATGTCCGCCATCGCCGCGAAGAACGTGTTGGCCGCGACGTCGTCCGGACGGCGCGCCACCGGCCACCGGCGCGCGTAGATCACCATCTCGCGCAGCAGCGCGGGCACCTCGAAGACCCTCACGGACGCGACGGGGCAGGGGAATGCGGCGGGATCGAAGTAGATCGACACGATCGCCGCGTCGCGGCAGGCCGTCGCGTGCCGCTCGCCCGCCGGGATGAGCGCGGCGCGCTGCGGGGGGAGCAGGAACGAGGCGTCGTCGACGTCGAGCCGCGCCGTGCCAGCGAGCGCGTAGAGCAGCTGGTGCCGCTCGTGCGTGTGCCAGGCGTAGGCGGCTCCCCGCAGCTCATCCTCGTAAGCGAACGCGCGCGCGGGCGCCTGGTCGAGCCCGATCTGCACGAGCCGCTGCGTTGTCTCCGTCGGGGTCAGGACGCGGGAATGCAAGACGTGGCCTCCCGGCGGCGATCTTTGTCCGCTCGTCGGCAGCCGTCCAGACGCATCCCGGCCATCCTCGAGCCGCATGACACACGCGGATCCGACGCATGATGCGCTGATACTGGAACAATTCACCCGCCAGGCGAGGCCGTTCGCCGAGGTCCGGGCCCACTCGGCGGAGGACGCGATGGCGCTGCTGCTCGACGCGCTGGCCCCGTCGCCGAGCGACACGGTCCTCGACGTCGCCTGCGGGCCGGGGATCGTCGCCTGCGCGCTGGCGCCGCGCGTGGCGAGCGTGCGGGGGCTCGACATCGTGCCGGCGATGCTGGACGAGGCGCGCCGGCGGCAGGAGACGCTCGGCCTCTCCAACGTCGCATGGGAGCTCGGGGACGCGAGCCGCCTGCCGTATCCGGACGAGAGCTATCGTCTGGTCACGACGCGTTACAGCTTCCATCACCTGCTGGATCCGCTCGCGACGCTGCGCGAGATGGCGCGCGTGTGCCAGGGGAGCGGGCGAGTCGCCGTGATCGACGTGGCGCCCGCCGAGGACAAGCGGGACGCGTACGATCGCGCCGAGAAGATCCGCGATCCGTCGCACGCGCGCGCGCTCACCGAGCGCGAGCTCTGCGCGCTGTTCGACGCGGCGGGCCTCGAGATCGAGAGGCTGGCGCGGTACGGGCTCGAGATGGAGCTCGAGGCCTCGCTCCGGGCCTCGTTCCCGGCGCCGGGCGGGGCCGATCGGCTCCGGGCGCTCTACCGCGCCGACGTGGGCGTCGATGCGCTCGGCGTCGGCGCCGAGCTCCGGGGGGACGAGATCCGCTTCGCCTATCCGATCGCGGTGCTGGTGGGACGCAAGCGAGGCTGAGGGCGCTCCGCGGCTCAGGGGATCGGCGCGGCCGGGCAGGAGGGGTCGGTCGTCACCTCGACGTCGTCGACGTGCAACGTCTCGCGATCGAGCGGCGCGTCGCAGACGCCGCTGGTCCCTATCTTGAACGAGAGGTGCTGGGGCCTGCCCGCCGTGCGCGGATCCAGGCAGATCGTCTGTTGCGTCCAGCTCTCGCTCGCGGGCAGCTCGGCGCCCGGCGTGGACGAGGCGGTCGCCGCGCTCAGGTGGCTCGTGCGGTACCAGAACTTCAGCGCCGGGCCGGCCGCCCCGTCGGGCTCGGGCACCGTGAACACGGTGGAGGCCGAGGGCTCCCGGCACGGCTTCCGCACCGACAGCGCGAGCGAGACCTCGCCGGAGCGCGCGGCCGCCGGGTCGACGGGGAGCGCTGCGCTGGCGCCCGTTGTGTCGTCGTCGTTCAGGACCCATGTCGGCGCGAGGCCCTCGCCGAGGCTGGCGTTCTCGAAGCCGGGGTCGAAGATTGGCGCTTCCTCCGGGCAGCGATCGTCGGAGACGAACGCGATGTCATCCACCGAGAAATCCCGCTTGTTCTCGTCCGTGCACGTCTGGCTGCCCCGGTTGCGGTAGGCGAAGGCGAGCCGGTGCGCCATGCCCAGCGCCCACTTCGGCAAGCAGACGTGGGAGACCTGCGCCTCGCCCTTGCCCGCCAGGGCCGTGAGCTGGTGCGTGCTCAGCAGGACGTTGACGGTGGCGCCCGCGCTGCCCTGGCTCCAGATGCGGAGCGCCGGCTTCGGGAGCGCGGCGGACGGTAAAGGCGCCGAGACCGTGCCCTCCAGGGTGGGATACTGGCAGAACAACGTGGTGGCGATATGCCCGCCCAGGCCGCCGCGCTGGCCCAGGCCGCCCTTCACCTCGGAGACGCCGTTCTCCGGGGTCGCCGTCCAGCCGGCGGCCCCTCCCTCGAAATCGCCGTTCAGCACCTGCCCCGGCGGCGGGCACTCGTTCATGGCGCCGCGCTGGATCGCGACGTCATCGAACGCGAGCGTGTAGCCCTGCCCGGTCGCGTCGTCGCAGTGGGGAGAGCGCCGCGAAGGCCCGAGGAGCAGCTCGACGGGCCCGCCGTAGGCGCGCGCTCCCAGGCACACGCGCTGGGGGGCGAAGGACGACGAGGGCATGAGATCGATGTTGCTGAAACTGCCATTGATCCGGACCCCGACCCCGGGGGGGCCGATGCAATCCATCATCGAGTCGCAGCCGATGCGCGCGGCGAACGTGAGCACGAGCGGCTCGGCGCACGCGAGATCCGGGATCGTGAGCTCCTGAGAGAAGCCGGCCATCTCGCACAGCGCGTCTCTGCCGATGACCCCGGCCCCCGGGTTGCCGTTGCCCTCGGCCTCGGGAGAGACGAGCGCGGCGCCCGTGGTGCTCCAGGCGTCTGCGCTCTGAAACGAGGGATCCGCCGGGCCGCCCTGCCACACGCACTCGCCGTCGACCACCGCGTACTCATCGGTGCAAGCGCAGCCCAGGATACATGCGCCGTCCACGCAGCGGAGCTCGCCGTCGCACTGACCCTCGGCGCCGCACGGGCAGCTTTCCCCACCGGACGGGCAGTCCGCGCCGCCCGCGCCGTTGCCCGTGACGCCGGTGCCCCCGCCGACGCCGCCCGCGCCGCCGGCGCTCTCTGGACCGCCTTCGCCTCCTGAGCCACCTCCGCCCGCGTCGCTCGACGCCGCGGGGGCAGGGCCCCGCTCCGCGTCGGAGCAACCGCTCGCGAGCGCGCCGAGCAAGACCCAGCCGCAGCAGGTCAACGCGCGTGTCCTGAAGACCATCAAATCAAGCTAGCGACCGAACCATGGTGTCGCAAGGTATACACCCTTTTTCAACAACAAGAGAGTGAGATAAGGAGAACAGGAGACTCATATAAGGATATTTCTCAAGTGGTATCGGGCAAAACCGCAGACGGCGGCGCGCCCTCGACGAGATCGAACGCGCGGCGAGGGCTCGAACAGCGTAGTCCGCGCGCGAGCGCCCGAGAGGCAACTCACGTGGTGCTCGCGAGGGAGCGCGCCTCAGCTCCCGGAGGGCGCGCCGGCCGGGTCGAGCGGCGAGACGGGGGTGCCCCCGGCGGCGTGCGCGCCGAGGAAGGCCCGCAGCTCGGCGAGGAGCGGCCGCGGGTCGCCGACGAAGGGCAGGTGATCCTGGCCCGGCAGCTCGACGTAGCGCGCGCCGCGGAGGAGGCCGGCGAGGTCGCGCCCGGCCGCCGCGGGCACGGCGCGGTCGCCGGCCCGGTGCAGGACCAGCGACGGGGCGCTCACGTGGGCCAGCGCAGGCCGGATGTCGGTCGCCGCGTGGGCCCGGAGCATGCGCGCCGCCCCGCTCGGGCTCGCGCCGAGCCGCAGGTACGAGGCCCAGAAGCGCCGGAGCTCGCCGTCCTCCGCCGCGGACGGGGCGAGGCGATCGAGGAAGAGCGGCTCGCCCCAGCCGGTCCGCACCGCGTGCTCGGCCTCCTCCGCGTCCTCGCCCGTGAGGCCGAAGAGGCACCCCGGCCAGGCCGCCATCTGCGCCGCGCTCCCGAGCGCGATCAGCGCGCGCGCGCGCGCCGGGCGCGCCGCCGCGAGCAGCGCGCACGGCGCGAACCCGGCGCCGACGCCGAGGAGCGCCGCCCGCTCCACGCCGGCCGTGTCGAGCACGGCGAGCAGATCCTCGGCCTGCTGCTCGGCCGGCGCGCCGGCGCCCTCGCGCTCGCTCATCCCGGTGCCGCGCTGGTCGAGCACGATGAGCCGCGACCACGCGCTGAGCTCGGCGAAGAGCCGGAACATCGGCGCGTGCTCCCACGCGGCCTCGACGTGCGTCACCCACCCCTGGACGAGCACCAGATCGATCGGCCCGCCGCCCACGACCTTGTAGGCCAGGCTCGCGTCGGCGCGGGTGGCGAAGCGGGTCTCGGCGTTGCGCGGCTGCGCGGACGCCCGCCTGGAGGGGACCGTCTCGGCCCCGGCGGCGTCGAGCCCGCGCCGCATCGCGCCGGCGATCTGCGCGTAGGCGCCCGACCAGGCCCGCGCGGTGGCCGGCGTCCACGCGTCTCCCTCGAGCTCCTCGAGCGCCTCGAGCAGCGCGCGCCCCACGGCGTCGAAGTGCTCGGGCAGCGCGGCGTAGGCCGCGTGCCGGCGCCCGAGCGCCTCGAGCAGCTCGAGCAGCTTGTCCGGCGCGCGCAGGTTGTCGAGCACGAGCTGCAGCGTCGCGGCGAGCTTGAGCCGCTGCTCGCGCATGTCCGGCGGGAACAGCGCCCGCAGCGCCGGCTCCAGGGAGAAGAGCCGCTCGTAGAAGCGCGCGACGAGCGCCTCGGCGCGCGAGGCGAGGCGCGCGAACGAGGCGCGCACGACGTCCGCGTCCGTCTCCTGCGCCCCCGCCGCGCTCGCCGTGCTCGAGGGGGGGCCGGCGCGCACGATCTGGAACGCCCGGCAGAGCGCCTCGGTCTCCTCGAGCGCGGCCTGCACCTCCTCGGCCGACGCGAAGCGCGCCCCCGGCACGCGCAGGACGCAGCGGTCGATGACGTCGGCGAGCATCTCCGGGACCTCGGGGCAGATCGAGCGCAGCGGCGGGAGCGCCCGCGCCGTCACCCAGCTCGCGATGGCGTGCAGGTCGAGCCCCGCGTGGGGCAGCCGGCCGGCGCAGAGCTCGTAGAGGACCAGCCCGAGCGCGTAGACGTCGGACTGCGGCGTGGCCGTGGTCCCGGCCCAGAGCTCCGGCGCGAGGTAGAGCGGCGTGCCCATCATCATGCCGCCGTCGGTCAGGTTGACGGTCGCGACGGCGCCGAACACGTCGAGCCCCTTGGGGATGGCGGTCGTCACCGCCGACATGTCCGCGCGCGGCGGGGGCGCTGGCGCGGCGGGGGCGCTCGGCGCGGCGCCCCCGCTCTCCGGGGCGCGGCGGGCGGCGCCGGGCTGATCGACGAGCTTGGCGAGGCCGAAATCGAGCAGCTTCACCTCGCCGCCCCCGTCGAGCATCACGTTCGCCGGCTTGATGTCGCGGTGCAGGACGCCCCGCCGGTGCGCCGCGGCGAGCNGCTTCACCTCGCCGCCCCCGTCGAGCATCACGTTCGCCGGCTTGATGTCGCGGTGCAGGACGCCCCGCCGGTGCGCCGCGGCGAGCCCGCGCGCGAGGCCGAGCGCGATGCGCAGCGCGACCTGCCACGGGACCGGCTTCGGGAGCAGCTCGAGCGGCTCGCCCTCGACGAACTCGTAGGCGATGTACGGCCGCCCGCGCACCTCGCCGATCCGGAAGACCGCGACGACGTTGGGGTGCTGGAGGCGCGCGATCGCGCGGGCCTCGACGCGCAGCCGCTCGATGGTCCTCGGATCGGGGGTGTCGGCGGCGACGAACTTGAGCGCGACGGGCCGGTCGAGGACCTCGTCGTGCGCGAGGTACACGTGCCCCATGCCCCCGCGGCCGAGCGACCGGATCAGCCTGTAATCGTCGAAGGTCGAGGGCGGCGTCCAGGGGACCGACGACGACGGCGGCGGCTCTGTGTCGCACGGGGGCCGCTGCGTGGAGGGGACGAGGAGCGGCGCGTCGATGTCGCTCTCGCTCGGGCTCGCCGAGACCAGGGCGCGGCACTCGGCGCAGCCGTCGACGTGCCCGCGGACGCCCTCCGCGGCGTCCTGCGGGAGATGGCCCTCGAGCCAGGCGGCCAGGGCGTCTTCGGGCGGGCACGGGCTCATGCGCTGCTGTTCTCCGAGCGGCATTCTCTGTGCGCGCTGTGGGCAGCGCAATGGCCGCGCGGGAGCTGCCGCGCTGGACCCACCCGTGGACGACCGCGCTGGCGCGCGGCGTCGGCCATGCCCTGGTCCTTCCGGAATGCCACGCTCCGGGCATCATGAGCAACCCGAAACCCCCGCCGAGCCCAGCGCCTCGCTCGGAGACGGTGCGACAGGCGCTCCTGGAGGAGCTCCGCAGGACCGCGGCGACCGCGTGGGAGCTCTCCACGCGCCTCGGCATGCGCGAGCGCGACGTGACGCCGCACCTGGAGCACCTCGCGCGCTCGCTGCGCGCGCGCGGCGAGCGGCTCGCGGTGGCGCCGGCGCACTGCCTGCGCTGCGGCTACTCGTTCGACGAGCGGCGCTCGCTCGCGAAGCCGAGCCGCTGCCCAGCGTGCCGGGGGGAGCGCATCGAGGCGCCGCGGTTCCGGATCGACGCCGGCGACGGATGACGCGGCCGCCGGGGCGAGCGCCGCGCGGGCGCGCTCAGAGCGCCGGCCGATCGAGGGGCCCGGGGCCCCGCAGGCGCGCGGCGCGCGCCTCCACCTCGCCGAGCAGCCGCGGGCCCGCGCGGTCGCCGGCGCCCGCGAAGAACGCGCGGGCCTGATCGAGATCGCCGTGCGCGGCGTAGAGCTCGACGAGCTCCCGCTCCGCGGCGTCGTCGATCGCCGCCTCCGGCGAGCCGGCGCGCGCGGGGCCGAGCTGCACGATCGCGCGGAGCGCCCTCATGGCCTCGTTCGTGGCGGCGCCGCCGCCGAGGCCCCGCAGGGCCCACGACTTCACGTAGAGCGCGCGCTTGCGCAGCGCGTGAGGCGCCGCGCCGCGGAGCGCGGCGTCGCAGGCGCTCACGGCCTCGTCGAGGCGCCTGGCCGCGAACGCCAGGTTGGCCAGCGCGAGGTGGGCCTCGAGCGCCTCGCCGGACGCCGGGTGCTCCAGGGCGAGCTGGCGCAGCCGCGCCTCGGCGCCGCGGCGATCCCCGCTGTCCTGGAGCGCCCGCGCGAGCCCGAGGAGCGCCGGGGGCCGCTGCGTCGCCGCGCGCANGCGAGCCCGAGGAGCGCCGGGGGCCGCTGCGTCGCCGCGCGCAGCGCCGGCGCGTCGACGAGCGCGGCGTAGGCCGCGACAGTCCTCGCCTGCACCCGCGCTGCCTCGGCCTCGAGCGCCTCGCGCCGCGCCGCGCCGCGCTCGCCC
>NZ_JEMA01000472.1 GCF_001589285.1 Sorangium cellulosum
GCTGCGGCCGCGCCGCAGGCGCCGAGCGCGAGGCGGCCCGCGCCGGACTACGATGGTCGCGCGGACGAGGGGACCAGCGCAGGCGACGTGCTGCTCTGGGTGCCGCGCGTCGTGCTCTTCCCCGCCTACCTCGTCAGCGAGTACCTGGTCCGGCGGCCGCTCGGCTACCTCACCGTCGCGGCGGAGCAGGGCAAGTGGATCGAGGAGCTGAAGGACATCTTCACCTTCGGGCCGAACGACAACATCGGCATCGTCCCGACGGCGTTCCTCGAGTTCGACTTTCGCGCGAGCATCGGCGTCTATTTCTTCTACGACGACCTGTTCTTCCCGGGTAACGAGTTCCGCGTCCACGCGGCGACCGGCGGCATCGACTGGCTGAGGCTCACGGTGGCCGACCGCATCCCGCTCGACGAGGGCGCGTACGTGAAGCTCCGCGGCGAGACGGACACCCGGCCTGACTGGCTGTTCGCGGGGATCGGGCCGAGGTCGCGGGGGCGCGACTGGGCCCGCTACCGCGCCCAGAGCTTCCAGGGCAGCGTGACGCTGCACGCCGATCTCGACGCGTTCAGCTTCGTCGAGGCGTACACCGGCGCGAAGGCTGTCGCGTTCGACGACGTCTGCTGCGAGGACCCGACGGTCGGCTGGCGGGTCGCGAACGGCCGCTATCCGCTGCCCCCCTCGTTCGACACGGGCTACACGGCCTACCGGATCGGCGCCCAGGCCGCCCTCGACTCGCGGCGGCCGCGCCCGGCCCGGGCCAACGGCGTCCGGCTGGAGCTGTTCGGCGAGCACGCCGCCGACCTGGAGCGGCCGCTGCAGAGCCGGTGGATCCGCTACGGCGGCTCGCTGGGCGGGTCCGTCGACCTCACCGGGCACGACCGCGTCGTGAGCCTCACGGTCTCCGCGGCCTTCGCCGACCCGCTCGGCGTCGCGGAGGTCCCCTTCACCGAGCTCGCGGCGCTCGGCGGCGGGGCGCCGATGCGGGGTTTCCGCGAGGGGCGCCTCAACGGAAGGAGCGCGGCCGCGGCCACGCTCGAGTACCGCTACCCGATCTGGGCGTTCGTCGACGGCGCGGTGCAGGTCGCCGCGGGCAACGTGTTCAGCGAGCACCTCCGCGACTTCGATCTCGACCTGCTCCGCATGTCGTTCACGTTCGGCCTGCGCACGAGCAGCGCGCGCGACCACTCGTTCGACCTGCTGATCGGCTCGGGGACCGAGACCTTCGAGCAAGGGGCCCGCCTGCAGGAGATGCGCCTCATGGCCGGCGCCAGCCGCGGGTTCTGAGCCGGGGGAGCGCTCGCGGAGGGGGCGGCTGGGGGTGCTGCGGACCGGGGTCCGCTTGGTTCATGAAGAGAGAATGAACCACAGAGCCACAGAGGGCACAGAGGGGAGAAAGAGAGATGAGTTTCTCGGTCTCCGCGTGCTGCGTGCGTTCCCGCGGGGAGAGGAGGGATGGAGCTTCTTTCTCTCTTCCCTTGCACCTTCACGGAGGGAGGAGAGCAGATGAGATGATAAAATCTCTCTCTTCCCTCTGTGCCCTCTGTGCCTCTGTGGTTTTTCTTCTCTCTCCCCTCCCCCACCGTCGCGGAGAGACCGCTGCAGACATCGACCGCGAGGCGCCCGGCAAGAGGGCTCACCCGGGCGGGTCGGCCTCGTCGGGGCGCTCGACGCCGACGAGCTTGTAGCCGCGGCGCGGGCCGAGATCATAGAGGTGGGCGCGCAGCGGGCCGGGGGCCTGGCCGTTGAGGACGTCGACGATCGCGTAGCGGGAGGGCGCGTCGTCGGGCGCGCCGCCGTCAGCGGCGATGTGCGGGAGCGAGAGGCACACGCGGCCGTCCGGCGAGGGGCGCACGGCGGGCTGCGCGCGCAGGGAGAGGGACTCGCCGGCGTACATCGCGGCCGCGTAGCGGAGATCCTGCGGGCGCGCGACGCCGGCGCGGCGGGCGAGATCGACGCCGCAGAGCTCCGCCGGTGAGGCGAGGGCGACGTCTGTGACCGGCGACAGGCGCGTGAGGTACCGCGCCATGATCGCGTGCTTCCGGCGGAGGAGCTTGTCGACGAGGAACGCTGTGTGCCGCGGCGCGGTGAAGTCGCCGGTCCGCACAGCCGCCTCGATGAGCTCCGGCGTGAAGCGCGCGAGCGTCCGGGCGGCCCAGGCGCCGTCGAGCTCGGTCATCCGCCCGAACGCCGGGTTCGGGTAGCCGCCGCGCCAGCGCTCCGGCCGGAAGTCGCGGTCGCTGAAGAAGCCGAAGATGTCGCCCTGCGGGTCGTGCCTCGCCCGGTCCCACGGCCGCTCGGGGATGCCGAGCGTGATGAAGTCGAGCAGCACGTACCCGGGGTCGAAGTAGTACGCGTGCCCGAGGCGCTTCGATATCTCCTCCCACTCCCACTCGCTGCCGAAGCAGTCGCCGAGATCGATGTAGTAGTGGCGCACGTGGCCCGGCGAGGCGTCCTTGTCCTCCTCGTCCTCGGCGAGCCAGACATCCATCGAGTTCTGCTCGCGCGAGTCGAAGTGGTTGAGCCACGCGGCGAGCAGGCGCCCGCCGCGCAGGTCGCGCCGGTCCTCGTGCGGGATGACGTCGTTCGGGTCGTCCTTGCGGGTCCCCTCGTACCGGAACGGGCCGAGCGCGCGGCCCGGCAGCCAGCGCGAGGCGACCATGCGCACCCGGTCGCCCCGCTTCGCGGCCTTCGCGAGCACGCCGTCGAGCGCCGCCTGGTCGAAGGGCCTGCTGACACCGCTGTTGTCCGTCACCGTGAGCCCGGGCGAGAGCTTCAGGACAGAGGGCTTCAGGTAGACAACCGAGTCGCAGGGCGCCCAGTAGCCGGCCGCGTGGTAGAAGCGCGCCGCGATCGCTGTCGCGCCGGTGGCGCGCTCGGGCTGGTCCGAGGGGTCGGCCTTGAGCATGAACTTGCCGACCCCCTCGACCTTGACCCGGAAGCCGGGGTTCGCGCCGTTCGGCTTGCCCATGTCGATGACCCAGGAGCCGTCGGGGGCGTCGTCGTCCAGCGTCTTGTCGCCGCACGGCCCGCGCACGAGCTCCTCGGCGGACATCGGCTTCTTCCCGATCCGGTTCGTGAACCAGCTCGAGTCCGGCACCTCGTCGACGCTGTTGACGTTGTTCGCTTCCCCGCCCGGCTCGACGGCGAAGAACCGCGTCACCGGCCGGAACACGAGGTTGTCGGCGGCGTCCCACGCGAACGAGGACTCGTACTCCTCGGGCGTGCAGAGGCGGTGCTGCGGGTCGTCTCTGGGCGCCTCGGGGTCGGGCCGGCAGGGCAGCGAGACGGGGTTCAGGTCGGCGTCGCGCCAGATCGGGTCGCGCAGGGGGAACCGGCGCACGTCGGCGCTGCAGCCCGCGCTGAGCAGGGCGAGCAGCGGGAGCGAGCCGGTGAGCAGCGCCTTGAGCATCGGCGCGCGATGGTACTTGGACGGGGCGCCGTTCGGGGCGGTTTTCGACGGCGGCGGCCGGCGGGGCTCGACGGCGCCGCGGGGCTGCGGCGGGGGATCCGCGGAGGTCAGAAGCCTTCTTGACGGAGCCGCTCGATCACGGCGCGGTAGAAGTCGATATAGAGCCAGGTGTTCCCCGCCCCCGGGCTCTGGCCGAAGAGCTGGCCGATCTCGTCGAAATGGTCGGCCGGCAGACAGCCCCAGAAGTTCCCCCACCGCGCGTCGCGCGCGCGGACCAGGCCGTCGTTCGCGATCGACTCGCCGAAGCCGCCGTCGAGGATGGTCTCCGTGAGCGAGAGCAGCGGGTGCACCGGGTCGAGGCCCTCGTCGAACTGCGCGACGAACGGCGCCGGGTCGAGCGCCAGGCAATCGCTGCCGCCGATCGCGTGGTCCGTCCGGCCGCCGAAGGAGGCGTAGAACACCCCGGGCGCGTCGGTGTACTCCGCGTTGAACTCCGCGATGCCGGGCGTCGAGAACTGCTCGAGCGACGCGAAGACGCTCGTCTCGTTGCCAATCTGGTCGTAGAGCGGCGCCCCGATGGCATTGAGGAGATCGTCGAGCACGTCCTGCAGGCGCTCGTGGGCGACGAGCTGGAGCGCGATGTCGGCGACCTTCGAGCCGAGGTGAGGCGTCGCGACGGTGACCACCGAAGCGACGAGATCGGGCCGCTCGTGCGCGACGACGCGGGCGTCGAGGCCGCCTTGCGAGTGGGCGATGATGTTGACCTTCTCGTGCCCTGTCTCGGCGAGGATCGCCTCGATCCGCGCGAGGAGCTGGGCGCCGCGGTAGGTCGAGCTGTTGAACGGATCGACGGAGGGGGTGTAGACAGCCTCACCGCCCTCGGCGAGCGTCTGTTTGAGGTTGTAGAAGTAGCTGACGTATCCCGCGCCCGCGAAGTCCTCGAACCCGAAGAAGCCGTGGGCGAGCACGATGGGATACGGCGGGCCGAGCTTCCCCGACGGCCAGCCGCCGCCGACGCCGCCCGGACCGTCCTCGCCGTCCGGGCCGCCCGTCCAGACGCCCGAGCCCGAGCCGCCCCCGGCGCCCGTGATCACGTCGCCGGTGCCCCACGGATCGAACTGCTCCTCCGCGGCGCCGCAGCCGGCGAGGAGAGACAAGGAGGCGAGTATCGCACACCCTCCGAGGCCAGCGGACACCCGTCTTCGCCTGGAGCGAGCGTCCGTGTGAGACTTGTACTTACGCGAACCGCCAATGCACGAGGATGAGATTGCTGACGAAGAAAGATCCAGCATGACCACCTCCTGCCGGAATCAGCGCAGACTCCGCTGAAGGAAGCCTTGTGTCAAGTGCTGTCGGAAAACTGAACCTGTCTGTCGCATTGGCGCATTGCGTCGCGAACGGGACGCCGGCTTCCTGCAATGCGCCACGCACATTGGACGCCATGCTGGCGCATTGCGTCGCGGCCCTGCGTTGTTTTTCCATGCGGAGGGGCGTGCCGGCTCCGGTAGGTTCATGGGCCATGCGGTCTGTCCAGAGCACTATTGCGCTTGTTGTGATGGGTTTTGTTGTCGCTTGCGGCGGCGCGACGCCTCCTCCGGCGGAGCCGGATCCTGCGGAGGCCGAGGCGGCGGCGCCGGCCGACAAGTCCGGCGGCGAGGCGGCGGAGGACGGGGGCGGCAAGGACGGGAAGAGGGAGGACGGCGCGGCGGCGGAGGCGTCGAAGCAGATCCCGACGACGTGCGAGCAGAAGGACAACATGTGTTTGCCGCCGGCGGCGTTCGTGAAGCGGCTCTGCAGCGGGTACTATCCGGACGTGGCGCTCACCCTGTTCGCCAAGGGGTCGCCGTTCACGCGCGGGTACCTCACGCGCGACACCGAGGCGTGGAACGCGTCGGGCGGGTCGAGCTCGAACGACAAGCTGCTGTTCGACGAGGAGGTGCTGATCCTCTATCGCCGCGTGGCCGACACGGGGGGCATGGTCGTGAGCGGCGCCGGGGGCGGCTACGACGTGCTGCGGTGGGACGGGACGTGCGCGTCGCTGATGACCGAGGAGGTCCGGCTGCACGTGCCGCCGAAGCCGAAGTTCGCGCCGATCCCGTGGAAGAGCCTCGACCAGAAGACGCGCGAGGCGTTCCAGGCGGACGAGAAGGTGGGGCCGCTCATCGCGGAGCGGAGGAAAGAGTGCAAGGGAGCGACGATGGGGGCCGTCAGCGCGAAGTGCGAGAAGGTCGACAAGCAGATGGGCGCGGCGCTGATCGAGTACGTGCGCAGCGGCGGGGCGCTGCCGGCGCCGGGGGCGCTGCCGTGAGGGCCAGGTGGGGAGGGCGTGCCGTGGCGTGAGGGGTGCGCCGTGACGGCTGTGCCAGGACGGCGATGCCGGGAGGGCTGTGCCGTGACGGCGATGCCGGGAGGGCGTGCGGTGGGGGGCATCGCCGTGACGGCGTGCCGTGAGGGCATCGCCGTCACGGCTGTGCCGTGACGGCTACTCCTGCTTGTCCTTGGGCGCGACGTAGTCGGGCGGGGGCGCCGCGGCCTCGGTCCCGCCGCTGAAGAAGTACTTGTCGAGCTCGGTCATCCAGATCCGCTGGCCAGCCTCGGAGATGAGGTCGAGGCGGTACTCGTTGATCAACATCTTCGAGTGCTCGAGCCACATCTTCCACGCGTCCTTCGAGACGTTGTCGTAAATCCGCTTGCCCACCTCGCCCTTGAGCGGCGGCTTCTCCAGCCCCTCCGCCTCCCGGCCGAGCTTCACGCACTGGACCATCCTCGCCATGACTTGCGCGTCTCCTTTTCTTTCGCGGGCTTCTTAGCCGAGCCGGAGGGGGCCGTCGAGAGCGGCGGGCAGACGGGCGAGGGCGGCGGGCGCGAGACGCGGGAGGCCCGGGGGAGCACGCCGGGGTTGGGGAGACGGAGCGGAGCGGCGGGCCTGGGGGGGCGCGGACGGCGGAGAGCCGGGGGCGAGCGGAGAGTCGGCGGACCCGAGCCGGTCCGCGGAGCAGGCCGGCCGGGCGCCGGGCCTCGCGGAATCCGGGGAGCCCGGAAGCGCGCAGGGCAGGAAAGAGCGAAACTGGCGGAGCCGGCAGGAAGCAGGAAGAACGAGCGGAACAGGCCGGACGCGCCCGGCCCCGGAGGCGAACGAGCCGGAGAACCGGACATCGAGGCGTGCCAGCGGCGGAGCGATCTGGCGCGAAGGGGTTGACGGCAGCGCAGTTTCTAGCAATGTTTGGTCCGTCTGAACGAACCACGAGGGGGCGATCGGCTTCGACGTGGGGACTGAAGGTCTGTCTGCGTGCTGGCGGCTCCTGCTCCGCCTATCAAGCGGGACGTTACAAGTGCGAACGACAACGCATACGCTGTCGCGGCCTAAGAACCGCTAAGCCATCTGAGGAGAAGGTCGTCCTAGTACTCCAAGGGTGTCAACCACAGGGCTGGACCGCGTGAGGATGCCCTCGATAATGCGGTCGAGATTCAGTGAGGGATAGGTCGTAGCCGAATCTACGAACGCCGTCGCCGGCGCATGGCGACTACGCACGTGAACGAAGGTAGACTGGATGCCTTGCGGACCCGGGTTCGATTCCCGGCGCCTCCACCAAGAAGACACGGCGAGAGCCGTGTCTTCTGCTTTTGTGTGCCCTGCGTGTGACCTGACAAATTCTAGGGCATCCTTCCCCGTGGTGCCGCGATGAACCTCGACGATCTGCTGGCCCGGATCTCCATCGCCCCGAACGTTTGCTTCGGCCGGGAGTGCATCCGCGGGCACCGGATCTGAGTGTCGCTCGTGCTCGACTTCCTCGCCAGCGGCCTGTCCGTCAAGGATGTGATGGACGAGTACGGGTTCGAGGAGGCCGACGTCCTCACCTGCATCGCCTACGGCGCCGAGATGGCCCGGTTCGCCGACGTCGCGGTGTCGCAGGACGCATGAAGTTCAAGCTGGACGAGAACCTCGGCAGACGAGCGGCCGACCTGCTCCGAAAAGCTGGGCACGACGTCGCTCCCGTGCCGGAGCAGGGGCTGTCACCCCGTGGCTCCCCCCTCGAAGCGCCCCGCGCGGGTCCTCCCGCGGGTCCGGGCGGTAGAGGCCGCACCGCACCGAATCCCCGGCGGGATGAGCACCTGCTGCTCGACGTCGGCGCGGTCGCGCGCAGGCGCGCCCAATCTTCGCAAGGAACTGGATCCGAGCATGACGAAGCCGCCCGACGCAACTGATTGCGACGTCGGGCAGACAACGGGACAGCTATCTACTTCGGGAGGCACATGACTCGCACCAAGGTTTTCCTCGGTTACATCGCAGCGGCTCTTGCATCGATTCTTGTATCGGCTTCCTGCGCGCGACCGGAACAGTCGGAGTCCGGAAGTGGCGAACCAGCTGCTCCGTCGCACGCGCCTTCTGTAGCGAAGTCCGCGAACAAGGATCCCGAGAGGTCCTCCAGCGAGGTGGAACCAAGCCCGGAGCCCACGCTTCAGCCAGGAGCCGCGAACGACTTACCTCAACCTACGCCTCGCTCCCCTCCGATCCTCGAGGCGGACCCGGATTCGAAGGGCGCGAGAATGGGCAAGCCGCTTTTTTCCTGCGGCTACGTGAATTTTGCCTGGGGTAGTAAGGCTTACGGGCACGTCCTTGATGATCAGGGCCGAATTTGGTTCTACGACCTGGGAAGGACCTGGTCTCCCCAACCCGCCGGGGACGGACTCTATCTGGAGACCGGGCTGAGAGAGCGATTCAGAAATCCCGTCCTCCAGTCGCGCCGCGTGCCTCCTGCGCAGCTGGCCGACATGCGGAAGAAGGCGGAGATCGCTCGAGGCGGTCGAATCGAGAAGAAGCGCGTGAGGCATCATACGGGCAGCGCCGGCTGCGAGGCCTACCTGTGGGAGAGATCCGACGCGTACCGGGAAGTTGAGCTCGGCAGCAGTGGCGACTATGAGCTTCGCAACTCCAGCTCAGAGGCCGGCCATCTCCAAGAGTGGCTACGGGCAGAACTCGGCATGGGCATCCATCCGCAGTCCCGGCGGAAGTAATGGCTCCGAAAGCGTACACGAAGCTGCCCAGCTCACGGCTGCACACCGACGAGCGATTCCGTGGTGCATGCGGCGCCCCTCCGTCGCTCGCGGGTGGCGAACCGCCTCCACGTCGCCCGCCGCGAGCGCGGGCCCAGCCGGGGCTACCCGCCGCGCCGGGTGCGCTCGGCAGCGAGGTTGATGACGCCGGCCGCGTCGTAAGCGGCCGAGGTGTGGCGCCCCGTTCACGCATCGCGTCTCGCGCCGCAATTTGGACGGAAAATCCGCATGGATCGGGGAGGTACGAGCTTTGCTCCCACCGCCGTCATGAGCAACTGCTTTCGTTCGCTGGTTCTCGTGGGGGCTCCTTTCATCTTCGTCGCGGGCTGCGGCGGATCGGACGGCGACACGATCGCCGAGCCCACCGCGGCGCCGGCAACCCCGTCGACTCCGGCGGAGGTAGACACCACCTATGAACAGATCGGGCGCGGCTGCGGTGACAACGGCTTCCTCGTTCGCTCGCTGACGCACGTCTCCGCGCTCACCACCAACAACCTCTGGATCGCCCCAGACAACGACGACGCCGGCCTGGCCGCGTCCAAGAACGACAATGGCTGGGGAGCGAGCGTGGGCGTCTACGAGCTCGGGTTCGAGTCGAGCGGGAACAACATGGAGAGCCACTCCGCCGAGCAGGCCGCACGATGCGACGCGGTCAGCGAGATCTTCAACCCCGCCGGGGACGGCGCGCGGCAACGCTTCCTCAACGTCCTCGTCTACGCCGGCGATCACCCGCACGCCGAGGCGATGCCCGCCGAGGGTATACCCGCCGCGGTCGAGGCGCCGGTCCGCCTGAAGGGTTATCTGGACGTGGCCGCGGGCACGCGCGAGGAGATTGAAGACGGCGTCGTGTACCGGGACGCGCAGCACCAGTACCTGCCCATCTACGTTCGCTGCGAGGAGCCCATGAAGATCACCTACGAGGAGCGCCTGTTTTCGCGCGAGGAGGTCGAGGCGCTGAAGATCGACACCCGCATCTGTCGCCCCGTCGCCGAGGACGGCTATGGCTGCCTCTTCGAGCGCCCGCAGCCGATCGAGGGTGCGTGCACGTTCGTGGCGGCCGACGCGAAGTACGTGGCGACGAGCGGCGAGGAGCACGACATATCGTTCGGTGGCCGCATCGAGCGCGGCGAACAACTCAGCTACAAGATCACGGTCGACCGCTTCGCCTTCCGCTGAACGAGGGTCCTCGGTCAGGGAGCGTGACGTCGGAGCGCGTGCACGTGCACCGGGATGCGCTCGAGGGCGCACCGAGCAGCCGCCCGATCGTCCCGTGGGCGATGCGCGCCGCCTCGACGTCGCCCGCCGCGAGCGCCTCCCTCATGCCTTCCGCGAGCTGGCGGAGCAGCACCGTCCGCGGGTCTCGTGACCACGCGGATCGCGCCATCGTGATCACGGCGTTCGCGCATCGTGATCGCCCTCGGAGCGAAGCGACGCTGGTCCTTCGGGGGCCTGAGGTTCAGGTCTCCGGGATCTCGGTGGTCCGCTTGCCCTTGCGGCGCGAGGGGCTGGAGCATCAACGAGACTGGCCGGCAATACGAGGTCGGTGCTGGCGACGACGCGCTCTTGGACCCCGGCGCTGGCCTCCAGCACGTTGGTCGCCGCGCGGCATCGTTTCGTCGCAGATCTATGTTTCCGGAGGAAGAACCGGCGGATCGAGCGTTCCTCCGCCTGCAAGCTCCACCTTGTCTGCCACCATCCTCTTGATGAATCGCCCTGCGTCCTCAATCGCAGCCGCCCAGTCCACCTGTTTCAGGCGCACACTGTCATCATACTGAAACCCAAGCACGTCAACGGCAATGGACCACGTGAAGCCATCAGGGTCCGGACGCACGTCGCTGATCCGGAGCGTGATGGTTCGAGGCGAGCTCCCGTCGGCGGGCGTAAATGTCGTGGTGAGCTCCAGCATCGATCCTCCTAGCATTTTTGGTCACAGTCCCTGAGGCACGAGGCATACTCGTCGTTACACTTCTTGCGACAGCTTTGAGTGCGGTCATGTTTGGTGCAGTCTTCGTGGCATCGATCATGAATCTTGTCACACTTTTCCTTGCACGCCTCTTTGCAGTCGGGAGTGCCCCCTGCCATCGCCTCAGAGGATCCGCTTCCCACAGGTGCGTTTTGCGGCCTTGCCGGCACATACCCGAAGGCCCCATCCCCTCCTGTCGGGGTGATGATGCTACCGTCGGCACCTTCATTTCCCTCGCCGCGGACCAGCACTCTCCCACATCGTAATTGCACGCCGCGAGCCCGAAACACAGAACAACAAATGGCTTATTCATTTCGACCTTACCCAAAACTTCCAAACTGGTCCAGTGGTCACCATCACAACCAGACTTCCGGGAACCACATTACGTTCAAGCGGTCTTTGCACACGAGGGCCGGAGCGCCACCAGCAATGTGGATGGTCGAGGCGTGCGTCAGCGAGTCCGGCACCGTCACGTTCACCCGCTGGCTCGCTACGCCCGAAACGGTTCGCGCGACGGCTCTCCGCCCCGTTACTGGCGTCGGCTGGGCTCGTTTGCCTCCGTGTAACCTGCGTGTGCCCCGACGCCAGGGCACGGGGCTCCACGAGCGGGATCGAGAGGGTACGAGAGGAACCGAGCTCTCGACCCTCCCGCATCGATAGCCGCTCCGACATCGCGCCCATGTACGCGATGACGCTGCGACCGCGTGCGCCGCCTACGGGGCCGTCACGTGCCTCGGAACGGCCGTCATGTGCCTCGGAACGGCCGTCATTGAAAACTCCGGGGCGGCAAGCGAGCGGCCCCCGGCTGAAACCAGCCGTGGCCGGCGAGATGCCCGGCGCCGGCGATATCGGAGGCACGCCAATCAGGCTACCCTTCCGGCCACCGCCATCCCATGCGCTCGACATTCGTGCGACAAGCCATCGAGGCCGACCTGCCTCGCCTCCCCGAGATCGAACGCGCGGCCAGCGAGGCGTTCCGGGGGACGGACGTCAACTTCGAGGCCCTGACGAGCGTGACCCCGGCCGAGGATTGGCGAGATGCGCTCCGGGCAGGGACGCTCTGGGTGGTCGACGACGGCGCCGGTCGGCCGATCGCGTTCCTGGGCGCCGAGGCGGTCGGCGACGAGCTTCACATCCGCGAGTTCGACGTCGACCTCGACCACCAAGGCCAAGGGATCGGTCGACGCTTGCTCAGCCACGTGATCGCCTGGGCGCGGACCGCGAAGTTCCAGGCGCTCACCCTCACCACCTTCCGGACCGTCCCCTGGAACGGGCCGTTCTACGCCGCGATGGGCTTCCGAGAGCTGTCACCAGCAGAGACATCCCCCCGGCTCGTGGAGATCTTGAAGAACGAGGCGCGTCACGGCCTCGATCCGGCGCAGCGCTGCGCGATGCGGCTCGANCGATCCGGCGCAGCGCTGCGCGATGCGGCTCGAGCTCAGCGCGTCATGACGAGGTGCGACACATGCCGGCGTCACGCGACTGGCGCCCTGCGCATCCACCACTCGGCCGCGGCGCCCTGGCCGTCATAGCTCGGCCGCATGGATCGCGCGTGGGTCGGCCAGGCGGATCCTGTGATCGCGAGCGCCGCCGGCACCGCGATCACGCCCCGCAGCGGAATCGGCAGACCCGTCCTGCGGGGCGCTCATCGCCTCAGGCGACGGAGGACGCCGGCGCGCGGCTGCGCGCAGCCTCGGAGGCGGCGCCGAAGCGCGTCGCCACGAGGTAGTCGCACCAGCGCTCGACGCTCGTCTGGATCGGCGGCATCGCCAGCCCGATCGCGCGGGCGTGGGCGTCGGCCGCGCGGGTGTCATAGGCGTCCTCGGCGAGAAACGACAGGCTCTCTCGCGGCACGCCGGTGAGCGCCTCCGGCAGCAGACGTACCAGGCCGACGGGCAGCACCCACCTCGGATAGCGGCGCTTCAGGTGGGCGGCGATGCCGCGGACCAGCGCGGGCAGCCGCGGGGTCGCCTGATCGAGGACGCAGAGGTCCTGCTCCGCGGTCTCGGAGCGCCCGGGCACGCTCGCCAGGAAGCGCGCCAGGTAGTCGACGGTCACCAGCGGCAGGAAGGTGCGCTCGCTGCCGACAAGGGCCGGCAAGCGGCCCTGCCAGAGCCGCTCGACCGTCTCGCCGAGGCCCGTGAGCTGCGTTGTCTCGCCGGTGCGCGAGTCGCCGATGACGCTGCTCGGATGTACGGCCGTCCAGCGCAGCCCGCGCTCGGCCGCGAAGCGGCGCACGGCGAGGTACGACTCGTGCTTCGACGCCTCGTAGGCGCCGAGCCGGCGGTAGAGCCGGCCCCGCGCGCGCTCGGTCAGCGCGCTCTCCGCGCCCGGCCGGGTGCTCGCGTGCAGCATGCGGTAGCCGCCGAGATAGACGAAGCGCCGCAGGCGGGGCCGCGCGAGCGCCCACCCGGCCGCATGCAGCGAGCCATCGACATTGCAGCGCCGCGCCTCCTGCGCGCCGAGACCGAAGGCGAAGCGCGCCGCCAGGTGGTAGACGTCGCGCACCTGCTCGAAGCGGTCCGCCAGGCCGAGCGACGCCTCCTCCACATCGCCCTCGACCACCAGGAGCCGCCGCGAATCGCCGCCGTGCGCGTCGACGAACGCGGCGAGCGCCGCGGCCCGCTGCCGCGCGCGGCGCACCGGCGCCGCCACGACCTTCGTCCGGGTCAGCTCGGCCAGCAGCCAGCGCCCGATGAACCCCGTACCCCCCGTCACCAGAACCTCGACGTCGCTCACGTTCATAGGCCGCCCAGCATGCGTCGCTGGACCCATGACGAAAATGGGATGTATCTCATACCAGACATGAGCGAGATCGATGTCCGCAGCATCAACCTGAACCTCCTCCCCGCCCTCGAGGCGCTGCTCATCGAGGGCAGCGTCAGCGCTGCGGCGCGCCGCGCCCACGTCAGCCAGTCGGCGATGAGCCACTCCCTTGCGCGCCTGCGCGAGCTCTTCGGCGATCCCCTCCTCACCCCCCTCGGCCGCGGACTCGCCCCCACACCGCGCGCCCTCCAGCTACGGGCGACCCTGCCCGCCGCCTTCGAGCACCTCCGCCGCGCCCTCGCTTCCCCCGAGCCCTTCGATCCGCGCACCTCGGCGCGCACCTTCCGTATCGCCACCGTCGACCACTTCGAGCTCACGACGCTCCCCGACGTGCTCGACCACCTGGGCAGACACGCGCCCTTCGTCCGCCTGGAGATCGAGCGCTTCTCCCCCGATACCGTCCCTGCGCTGGCCCTCGGCGACATCAATCTGGCCCTGATCGGCGCCTCCCAGCCCGTGCCCGCCGCTGGCCTCCGCCGCGCGCCGCTCTACGAGGAGCCCTTCGCCGTCGTGGTCCGCAAGGGTCACCCGGCGATCAAGCGCCGCCTCGACCTCGAGACCTACGTCTCCCTCGGCCACGTCCTCGTCAGCGTCGAGGGCCGCCGCGACGGCGCCGTCGACCGCGCCCTGGCCCGCCTCGGCAAGAGCAGGCGCGTTGCCCTGCGCGTGCCTCACTTCATGGCCGCGCCCCTCGCCGTGCGCAGCTCCGACCTCCTCTGCACGATCGCGAGCAGCGTCGCCGAGCGCGCCCGCGAGCTCTTCGGACTGCGGGTCTTCGCGCCCCCCTTCGAGCTGCCCGCCGCGCAGGTCGTGGCCCTGTGGTCGCAGCGCCACGACGACGACCCGGCGCAGCGCTGGTTCCGCGACCTCTTTCTCTCAGGCCGTGCCCTCTCGCCGCACCTGCGGGCCCTGGTCCGCCGGGGCGCGGGGTAGTCCGGCTGACGTGGGAGGCCGCCCGAGCGATGACCGACGCCGCGATCGAACCGCGGCTGGCTGTTGAACATCCTCTCTTCGCAGGGCCTCTCGAGGCACACGTAACAGGTACACGAAAGCGGCCTGCAGCCATGGCCACCCGAGGCGAAGGAGCCCTGCCCGTCAGGACAGCAGGACCTCGCGACGAAAAAGGCGATTGTTGATGATGGGCCCGGCAATCGACCTTCCCGGGGGAGCTTGCGGACTGCGAGGCGCTGCAACCGATCAGCGCGCACAGGACCGCCGCAAGCGTGGCCATGGCCACGAGGCGTCGCGCGGCCGCCGTCGAGATCGGGAGGAGGCGGCCTCGGAGGACGGCGGCCGCTCTCGCGCTGGAGCCCTGATCTTGCTATCTGTACTGGATGGACAGACGCCGGGCGCGCCGCGATCCATCGCCCCTCTCCCCCGAGGCGAGGGTGCAGGTGTGGAGCTCCGAATTCGGAGCGCTGCGCCTGATCGAGCGCACGGTGACTACGCCCGAGGGACGCAGCTTCTCGCTCTGGGACCTGCACCCCGACGACGCGCGCAAGCTCCCTCCCGGCGCCGTGCGCGCCGACATCTCGCGCCAGGTGTTCGGCCTCGGCGGCCCGGTGCTGTTCTATGTCGATCGCCAGCGGCGCTGTCGCACCTGCGGTGAAGACTTCGTGTTCCGCGCGACCGAGCAACGGTACTGGTACGAGACGCTGCGCTTCATGATCGACGCTGACGCGGTCCACTGCGCTCGCTGCCGGCGTCAGATCCGGCAGGGCAAAGCGCGCGCTGCGCATCACGCCGAAGCGGTGGCGGCCGCGCACGCCCACCCCGACGATGCCGGCGCCCAGCTCGCCCTCGCCGCTTCGACAAGCGCGCTCCGCGAGCACGCCGGCGGCGGCGACATCGACGCCGGCATCGCCGCCGCCCGGCGCGCGCTGCGGCTGAAGCCGTCGCTCGTGGAGGCGCTCTATCACGAAGGGAGACTGCAGGCCCATGCGGGGCGGCCGGCGAAGACGCGGGAGGCGCTCGAAGCGTTCCTGAAGCGCGCCGAGGGCCTCTCCCGACGCGAGGTGAAAACGCTCGTGCGCGCGGCGCAGACGTGGCTGGAGCGAGCTGATATCGACGACGCCGCGTCCAGCCCGAAGAGCCAGGACAGCAAGGGTCCGGAGCCGGCCTGAGCCAGCAGGTCCCGACCCCCCGAGCCCGCTCAGGCTGCCGGCACGGCTTGACAGGTGGCACCCATAGGAATGGGCACACTGGGGCAAATTCGCGGCAAATCGGCTCGAGAACACCTGCCTGCTGGCTGGCCGTGGAGTGAAGGCGCTCCCACGATACGTCGGTTGATGCTCGATATCGTGTCGCTTCTGGAGGACTGGGGCGGTTCGAAGGAATCTCCTGCCGCAGCATCCTCGTGGATGTAGCATCGCGTACGACCGGCTGCTGCCGGACTGCCCACCATGGCCACCGTGAGCACCACCGAGATCCTCGCGCGCTTCGACGCCCAGATGCGTCGGGACCTCTCGCCGCCCAGCCCGACGTGGCGCGTCGAACGCACCGGTCGCGTGGTGAGGTGGGTGTCGCCTCCGGAGCTGCCATGGGGCTGCGGCGTGCCGTGGAGCGATCTGGACGAGGACACGGCGGACGGCGGCATCGCCGAGCAGGTGTCGTACTTCGCCGGGCTGGCGCGCCGCTTCGAGTGGAAGACCTATGGCCACGACCGCCCCGCGGACCTCGGGGCGAGGCTGCGCGCCGCCGGGCTCGAGGCCGGGGCCGAGGAGGCGCTCGTCATCGGGGCCGTCGATGACGTCGCCGCCTTGGCCGCCGGCGCTGTGCCTCCCCCGGAGATCACCTTGCGCTGTCTGGACAATGGCGAGCCGCTCGACCGGATCGCCGACCTGCAGTCCGCTGTCTGGGGCGGAGACTGGGCTTGGCTCATCGCCGAGCTGCGGCAGGAGCAACAAGCCGATCCAACGACGCTATCCATCCACGTCGCGGAGGCGGACGACAAGATCGTCTGCGCCGGGTGGGTGCGCTTCCATCGGGACACCCAGTTCGCGAGCTTGTGGGGTGGCAGCACGCTGCGGGAGTGGCGCGGGCGCGGGATCTACAGCAGCCTCGTCGCGCGGCGCGCCGGGCAGGCCCGACAGCGCGGGCTGCGGTACCTGCAGGTGGACGCCTCGCCGGAGAGCCGTCCGATCCTGGAGCGGCTGGGACTGCACGTGGTCTCCACCACCACGCCGTACGTGTGGAGCCCGCCGCCGTCATGAAGAGCCGCGCCGGACAGCCTCGCTCGCATCAGAACGCTGCCGAATATAGAAGGGCGACTCTCACCCGTGATATAGGGACCCTTCCATGTCGAATGGTGCACCTCAGCCATCCACCTTCGAGCTTCGCGCTGGCTCTCTCGCCGCGCGGGACCTCACCGTGCTCGCCTTCCGCGGGCGCGAGGCCGTCTCGCGCGGCTACCGGGTCGACATCGACGTTGCCGTGCCGCCCGCCGATCCGGCAGTCTTCGAGTCGCAGGTCCTCGAGCAGCCGATGCGCCTCGCGCTCCAGGGCGAGGCCGCTCCGCTTCGCGTCGTTCACGGCGTCTGCACCCACGCGGCGTGGAGCGCCGCCCTCGAGGACGGCCGGAGCGTTTACCGGCTCCGCCTGGCATCTCGCCTGTCGCTGCTCGGCAAGCGCCGCACGAGCCGCATCTTCCAGGACAGGACCGTCGACGCCATCGTGAACCTCGTGCTGGAGGAGTGGCGCATTCCTCACCGCTTCGCGCGGGTGCGCACCTCTCCGAAGCGCGCCTATTGTGTGCAGTACCGCGAGACCGACCGCGACTTCGTGCCTGGAAAAAGAGAAGCGAACGGCGCTCGCGGAGCAGAAGCGTGCGAAGATGCAAGCAAAGCTAAACAACGATCTCTCGGTCTGGGAGCAGCAGAAAGCGCTGGCGCTCGACACCACAACGAAGGAGATCGTCATCGCTCTCAAGAAGCAGCTTGACGGCTCGCACATCCACTACGCCCTGCGGGTGCACAAGGACAAGCCGCTCGTGCAGCTCACGGATACCGGCAACGGAGCCAACTTCTGGGCGAAGCTCAAGCGGGAGCGCCCGGGGCGGGGAGCGCTCGTCGAGTACATGCAAGCCGGCATCGTCGACGGCAGCGCGCAGGACAAGGTCGGCCCCGGGCAGATGCTCGGCTTCTGCGGCATGGGCGTCACGCCGCCTCCTCCCGAGGACCTCGGCGAGATGGCCGCGTTCATCAAGAAGTCCCGCCCGATCGGCCTGTTTCGCCTCGTCCTGACGCGGCGACCCAGCAAGGCTGCGCTGACACCGGACGACGTGCTCTATGTGAGCCGGCTCTCGCGCATGTACGGCAGCTCGCCGGAGCAGAACTACACGATCGCACAGATGCTCTGGGGGATCCGGAACACACCCGGCTTCACCAACCTGCAGCCGTGGGTCATCTTCTTCATCCCGCGCGGCGTGCTCGCGCGCTCGATGTGGGCGCACGGCGGGCGCGAGATGACGCTGAGCATGTTCATGTCCCAGGTCGCCCCCGGGAAAGAGGGTTTTGATGAGCCTGCAGGCCTGATACTGCACAAGCACTACATGCCTGCCGTGGTGATCACGAACAGCGGTCAGCAGCACCCGGACTGCGCGGGGAAGGCACAGTTCCAGTGCCGATGGAAGTACATGACGGGTGGCTCGGGCAAAGCGGAGCCAAGCGCTGCCTGGCCCGCGCCCATCGAGAAGAAGCTCAAGGAGACCGCATGGAACGACATCCATGTGCACCCGATCCTCGACAGGGCAGAAGTCAAGAAGCGGCTCGATGCGCTCACGCCCTCGATGTTCCTGGACGGCGCCGCCTCACTCAAGGGAGATGACGATGCTCAAGCCATTTCGTGACGGATCGGCCCTGGTCACGACGGCCATCTCGGTCCTCCTCGCCGGCTGCGGCGCAGCGAGCGCGCCACCGAAGAAGGCTGAGGGGAGGCAGGTCGCTCTGCGGCCGTCGGTGGTGGCGAGCGCCTCGCCGACCGGGCCAGAGGAGGCTCCGGGTACGGGTCTGTTCTCGTTGCCGCCACCGGAAGATCCTGCCCCGGTCCTGGCGCGCTGCGAGCGGGGAGACATGGATTCTTGCCGCGCCGCCGGCTGGCTGTTCCTCCACGGGTTCGGTGTGGCAGAGGACGCGGCGCGCGCGGAGGCTCTCTACAAAAAGGCGTGTCTCGGCAAGAACACGGCGGCGTGCATGGAGCTGGCCGTGGAGTACCACCACTGGCATAACTGGCCCGCTGGACCGAGCGCGGCTGTCGCGGAGGCCAGGCAGCACGAGCTGGTCTGCGCGCGGGGTGAGCAGCGAGGTTGCCTGGCCCTGGCGTTGGATGTGCTCCGCCGACCGGAGGAGCTGAGCGCTTTTCGGGACACCGTTGGCAAGACAGCGCAGAAGACCGCGGAGGACGCCTGCACGGCGTCCAACGTCGTGGCCTGCTTGGCGCTACTGGAAATAGCCCAGCAGGATGACGACACGCCCGGCGTCGAGGTCATGAGCGCGAAGCTCCTCGAGATGTGTCTCGCGGGCGAGGTGCGCGCGTGCGAGCCCGTGGTCAACCATCACTGGAAGAACAAGACGCCAGAGGAGCAACGCAGCCTCAGTAAAGAGGTTTACCTCAAGTCGTGCAGGTTCTCCCAGGCCGAGTGTCGCGCTGGCCGAGCGGAGGAATGCTCGTTCGCCGTCGCCTGTGTCGGCCAGTACGGCGACGAGCCGAGAGGGCGGGAGACCACGCGCGCGGAGCTCACCTACCATGCGTGTGTCGGCGGTCGAGATTTCGAGCAGTGCGCAGCCCTCGCGACTCGGCTCGAGTCCGCCGACGGCGTGCCCAGGGATCTCAACAAGGCGCGCCTCTTCGACCTGGCCGCTTGCCAGCACGGCGTCTTTGACGGGTGCTGGAGATCCATCGCCCGCCTCCGGAAGGAGGGCCAGGGACCCGATGTCGACAAGAAGATCTTCGAGCTCACGAAGATGGCTTGCCGCATGAACGACAAACGCGACTCGGGCGGGTTGACAGGCTGCATGGCACTGGCGGACCTGTACGAGAACGGCCGAGGAACGCAGAAGGACGTCGAGAAGGCCGTGGAGATATGGACGGCAGGGTGCCGGTACATGGTGGCAGCATGCAACGAGCTCCGCCGCCTGAACAGGCCCGTCCCGCCGGACTCGGCCGACGCGGACGAGCCATGACAAGGAGGCGACCGTGAGCGGAAAGGACGAGAGCGTCATGCGGCTTGAGCGGTATGCCGAGGTCCTGGCCCACGTGGTCTATTTCCGCGGCGAGGATCTCTTCGAGGTGCTCGCGCGCCTCGGCGTCGCGCCGGCGGACTGGGCGCGGGCGGACGCAGAGCACACGGCGGAGCTCGCCCTCTCGGCGAAGCGCAACCAGGGCATCCAGGCGCTCCGCTTCAGCTCGGTCTTCGCGAGGACCCGGCGCAGCCTCGAGGCGAAGCGGCCCTCGCTCGCGTCGCTCGGGCCGCCGCAGCGGCCCACGGCCGAGGACACCGCATCAGCGCCTCTCTCGCCGATGCCGGCCGCGCCGCAGCATGGACCGGCGTACGTCCTGCCGCGCTCGCCGCCGGAGCGCGACGCGATCTCGCCCTGGGCCGCAAGCGCGCGCTCCCGGCCCGC
>NZ_JEMA01000473.1 GCF_001589285.1 Sorangium cellulosum
GCCCATGCCGCCCGGCGCACCGGGGCGCGCGAGCATCCCCCAGGGCACGGCGGACATCGCGGAGTTCGTTCCGCGTCCCGCCATGCCGTTCCAGGCCGGCCAGGCGCAGGCAGCAGGCCAGAGCGCACCGGAAGGGAAGCGGGTCCAGCGGTTCGACCCACAGACCGGCATGCCCCTCGATCCATCGCTCCGGGTCGACGCGCCGCCAGCGCCGGGCGACAAGGGGCGCGGCTGACGCCCGCGCGCTCGACCGGCGCGAGCTCGCCGGACAGGAGAGCACGGAGGAACATGCGATCTCCCAGGCCAGGGAAGCCCGCCGCGAAGCAAGACGACAAGATCATCGGCATCGACACGCACGTGGTGATGGTCCCCTCGCCCGGCGGGCCTGTGCCCACGCCGACGCCGATGCCGTTCAGCGGGGCCCTGTCCGGCGATCTGAGCGCGGACGTCCTCGTCGAGGGAAAGCCGGCCGCGGTCGAGGGGAGCACCGCGACGAACGCGCCGGCCCACGTGCCCGCCGGGGGCGCCTTCCAGCGCCCCCCGTCCAACAAGGCCCGTGTCCAGGCGGGCAGCAAGACAGTGCTCATCAACGACAGGCCCGCCGCGCACCTCGGCGATCCGGCGCTGACCTGCAACGACCCGGCCGACGCGCCGAATGGGAGCGTGATCGCCTCCGGGACCGTGCTGGTGGGCGATTAGGGCCGGGGATGGCGGCAGGCACCAGGCCCGCAGCGGAGGCGCAGGAGGCGAGCGAAGGGCTCTCGCTGGCGCAGGTTGCGGCCGTCAGGGCGGCGCTGGCGGAGGGGTTCCCGCTCGCGGACGTGCTGGCGGTCGAGGGGCTGAAGCCGCGCGCGTTCGCGCACGCTGATCTCGCCTGGAAGCAGCGGCTGGTCGCGGAGCCGGAGCTGCTCGCAACCTACCGGCAGGAGCTGGCGCACGCGGAGGACTGGCTGGAGCGCTCGATCGATCCGCTCGCGGAGGATGCGACCGCCTGGGCGAGCTTCCTTGCTGCCTTCGAAGCGCATGCAGCGCCCTTCGAGCTGCTCAAGCAAAAGGATCTCGGCATGAACGACGTCGCCCGGCTCCGCCGCCGCTGGGCGCGGCGCGCCGAGGAGGACGCGACGGTCGGTGAGCTCCTCTTGAAGCTGCGCGCGGAGCCCGAGGAGCTGCGACCGTTCCGGGTGGGTCCTCGGGTGCTGAGGCCATCGAGGGTCGCCGAGGCGCGGGGACCGGCGATGGCACCGACACGCGAGCCGACCGCAGCGATCCGGCCCGAGCCCGGTCTGGGCCTGGCCGAGTACGCCGCGCTGTGCGCCGAGCTCGCGGCGCTGCCCGAGCAGCGTGAGCGGGTGCTGCGACGCCACGGTCTCTCCGATGAAGCGGCGCTCGCCAGGCTGCATGGTCGATGGCGGGAGGCGCTCGAGCGCGATGCGGCGCGGGCGAAGGACTTCGAACGGCTCGAGGCGCACCACGCGCGCCGACTGGAGATGCTCCTCGCCCGTGCGCGAGCGATGACGGACGCCGAACGCTCGACGGCGCCTCTCGCCGCCTCGTCCGTGCCTTACGCGCCTCCTTCCGGCGGGGTGATAGCTCCTGGGGCGCTGCAGGGCACGGGACCCCTGCCGCATGTCCCCCGGGGCGCGGTGGTCCCCTTTGTGCCCGCGCAAGGCGAGCTCACGACCGTCAGGGCAGAGCCGAAGCCTCCGCGCGCCACGGATTCGCTCACCGGCACTGCGCCCTTGCCCGACATTCCACAGCGGGCGGCGCTGCCATTCCCTCGATCCAGTGCGCCGGCAGCATGGAGACCCTCTCCGCAACCTCCGGCTGAGCTCGGAGAAACGTCGCTGAGCCTCGAGATCCCCCGTGAGCTGCTGAGGCACACCGCGAGCGGACAGGCTGCCATGCCGGAAGCGACATCCAGGAGCTCCAACGTGTCGCCGCCTCCCTCGCCGCCCATCAAGACCACCAGAGACGTTCCAGCGCCCCTCTCCGAACCGCTGGAGACGATCCTGCCGCTCGCCCAGTACGCCGCCCTGTGCGCCGAGCTGGCCTTGTTCCCTGAAGCGGCCGAAGCGGTGTTCCAGCGGCACGGGCTGGGTTCCAGCGAGATGCGGTCAGCGATCGATACAGCCTGGAAGGAACGGCTCCGCGATCACCCGACGGAGTACGCGACTTGGCAGGACATGTACCGGCGCTACCATGCGCACTTCGTGAAGCGGGGCGCGCCCGCGGGGTGATCCACCTCGATGTCGCCATACGGCCCGTAGGGGCGCCGCAGCCGCGTACATCCGGCGGGGAGCTCCGAACGGTCTGGCTCGTCAAGTGACAGTGAATTTTTACTGACGCTCTACAGCAGGAGCGAATGCGCGGAGCGAGCTATGATCCGCGGCACACCCGCGGCATACGCTACGTCGTGGCGCGACGCGCGTCGGCCAGGCCGCCTGCCGGTCTGGCTGGGGCGCGGAGCGACCGCCAGAAGCACTGCCCTCTTGGGTGCCTGCTCGTCGCCTCTTGCAACGTCTCGAAGCCGGGGAGATCAAGCGAGTGGACGCTGCTCAAGACCATCGGGGTTGGCGCGATCCCGCCCTGCCGGGGGTACCGGAGGCATGCCCATCAGGCTATTCTTCGGTCACCGCCGTCCCATGCGCTCGACGTTCGTGCGACCAGCCATCGAGGCCGATCTGTCTCGCCTTCCCGAGATCGAACGCTCGGCCAGCGAGGCGTTCCGGGGGACGGACCTGAATTTCGAGGCCCTGACGAGCGTGACCCCGGCGGAGGGTTGGCGAGATGCGCTCCGCGCAGGGACGCTCTGGGTGGTCGACGACGGCGCCGGTCGGCCGATCGCGTTCCTGGGCGCCGAGGCGGTCGGCGACGAGCTTCACATCCGCGAGTTCGACGTCGACCTCGACCATCAAGGCCAAGGGCTCGGTCGACGCTTGCTCAGCCACGTGATCGCGTGGGCGCGGACTGCAAAGTTCCGGGCACTCACCCTCACGACGTTCCGGACCATCCCCTGGAACGGGCTGTTCTACGCCGCGATGGGCTTCCGAGAGCTGTCACCAGCAGCGACGTCCTCCCGGCTGGTCGAGATCCTGAAGAACGAGGCGCGTCACGGCCTTGATCCGGCGCAGCGCTGCGCCATGCGGCTCGACCTCGGCGCGTCATGACGACGAGCGACACGTGTCGCCGCCATGATTCTCCCTGCGGCGCCGGCTACCTGTTCCCCATCGCGACGAAGGAGGAAGCGATACATGGTGTCACGCTCGGGCGATCGGCACGCCACGGTGGCCGACGGCACGGATCGGAACGTCGCGCGCCAGCGGCAGAGGCCACCCTGGTGTCCCAGATTACAGCGCCTGGGTTGACGACTGTCCGGGGGGTCGACTGGGACGCCGAACCGTGCAGCCCGTCCACATACACCGGAGCCGCAAGTTCCTCCGGTGCGAGGTACACCGCGGGGCCAGGCGGAGCGTATACTCACCGCCAGCACTCAGCGCACCGGTCGAGCGGATCCCCGTGTCTCCTCTCACAGTCTTCCTCGCGTACGCCCCAAAGGATGAAGCGCTGCGCGAAGAGCTCGCGGCGCATCTGGCCGTGCTCCGCCACAGACGCCTCCTGCGCGACGTCCATGAAGGGAGCGTCGTGGCGGGCGAGGAGAGGGCGCAGGCGCTGCGCGAAGAGCTCAACGCGGCGCGTGTGATCCTGCTCCTCGTGAGCGCGGATTTTCTCGCATCGCCCTCCTGCGCCGAGCAGACTTCCTTGGCGCTAGATCGGCAACGTGCGGGGCAAGCGCGTGTCGTTGCCGTCATCCTGCGCGCCTGCGATTGGCAGGGTGCACCATTCGACGGGCTCACCACCCTGCCGCGCACAGGTAAGCCGGTGACGAGTCACAAGAATCGCGACAAGGCCTGGAGTACCGTAACGCGCGATATCCGCGCGCTCTTGGAGGAGCTCGCGAGCGCACCGGGGTGCTCGGGTGCGCAGAGCTCCGACCTCACCGCGCCTGAGGACAGGCTGCGCTCGGGAGGGCTTCCCCCAGCACCTGACACGGCCCGGGGGCTCACGCCGCCAAGCCTCGCGCTCCAAGAGGACCGTCTCCTCGCGCCAAGGCACACGCCCCGCCACGCGCCGACACCTTCGAGCGCGAGTACACCAACGAGCGGCCCGAGGCGATCGGAGGCATCCGCGAGCCCCAGCACAGTCCGGCTTGCACGACAGAATCTCTCCGCGCCAGCCACGGCGCCGCGAACGCCGGCCGCTCACTCTGCCGGGGGCGACGTTCTGCTGGTTGATCCATCGCCGCTCACGCGTCGCGCGGGGCCGCTCATCGAAGTGAGCTATGACTCGCGCAAAACGTTCATCGATCTACTGAACACCATCTACGTCACTGCGGGAATCCGCCCATTCGTGCCGCCCTTCACGTACCAGGTGAGCTGGCTGCTTCGCGATGGCAAGAGCGGACGCGTGTTTCGAGTCGGCTCTCGCGAGAACCTGCGGCACAGCGGCGGGAAGACACTCGGTGAGCTCGGCATTTTCCCAGGGATGACGCTGCAGGTCGTCGCAGCAAAGGACACGTAGGGCACAGCAGCCCGGTCAGTGTTCAGGTCACGGGGGCCGGTATCTGTCGATGCGACAGTAATTTTTTTACTGACGCTCTACAGCCCTCGAAGGCCGCTGAGACGCCGCCGGTGCAGGCTCCTGCGCGAGGCTCGGGCCCGCCCCTCGGGCGCCTCCGGAAAAAAATCGACCGACCCCCTGTCGGGTTTTTCTCCCGGCTTCCGGATGACGGGGTGAGGCGAGCGAACAGCGGGGTGAAGCACCCCGGGACCGCTCGCCTGCGCTCAACACCTGACCTGAACGAAGACCCTGGGAGCCATCATGAACCACATCGCCCTCTTCCGCAGCCTCTCGCCCCTCGCCCTCGCCCTGCTCGTCGCCGCCCCCGGCTGCATGGCCACCGCCGCCGAGCCGCAGACCGATCCCTCCGCGGAGGGCGCCCCGGCCACGGACGGCGCGGAGACCGGGAGCGCCGGCGACGAGCTGACTGCCACCCTGTCCCCCGCGGCGATCGATGGCGGCGCGGAGCTCTCGACGGCGAGCGTCGACGGGGACGCGATCCTGTCGACAAGCACGCTCGTCGGCCTCTCCACGGGGTTCTATGTCCCCCCGCGCGTCGGCGGAGACGCCGAGTTCGACGGCCACGGTCCGAGCGTGTCGCTCCAGGTCGAGCTCAGCGTCTTCAACGGCAACGAGCTCTGGGCCGCCGTCTACATGGACGCGCTGGAGACCAAGAGCAACTGGACGCACGCGGAGGGGACCGCCTGGTACCGCCTGCACACAGCGAGCCGCCCGATCGCAGGCGTGGACGGCCCCATTTCCTTCAACCACACGTACACGGACACGGACCACGCCCACGACATCTTCACGTTCGCGCCGGATAACCTCGTCAACACGCTGGATTACGTGGGTGACACGAAGGGCAACGAGGCGGGGACGAAGACGGGCGTGAGGGTCTTCTTCAATCCCATCACCATCGTGACCGAGTAGCAGGGAAGCACGCGCATCGCGGGCGCGGCGCTAATCGAGGTGCCACGCGACGATCGCGTTCGCGAGGGAGCCCAGCACGCCCGCGGCGTAGAGCGCGCGGGCGTGCTCGGGGAACACCGCGGCGGCCGCCGCGCACGCCGCGCAGATCGCGGCCGACAGCCAGCTCGCCTTCCGCAGGCCCGGCGCGGCTGTCGCGTGGATCGCCGCGAACAGGAGCAGGTTGGTCGCGAGCGCGCGCTCCACGGGCTCGTCCGTGATCACGGCGAGCGCCCGGTGCAGGAGCATCGCGCCGAACATCATCTTCACCACATGAACAATCCGCCGGTTCACCGCGTTCCTCGAGAGCGGCCGGCGGAATGCCCGGAGGAGCGAGAGGCCCAGGAGCGCCGTGAGGCAGCCCATCCCGAGGAGGTGCGCGGGGTGGACCACCGGAACGAAGCGGCCCACGCCGACCGTCGCCATCACGACACCCACGGCGCCGATCGCGAGGCCGAAGCGGATACGCTCGCGCCTCGATACGGTGAGATCGATGTCCGAGCTCTTCGCGAGCTGCTCGGCGAGGAAGTCCAGCAGATCGTCGAGCGTCGGCCAGCGCTCCTCGGGGCGCGCGCGAAGCCCCCGCGCGAGCGCGTCCCGGACCCACAGAGGCACCTTCGAACCGGGCGTCGCCGGCCTCAGGAGATCTCGCCGCGCCCTGTCGAGCCGCGCATGGAGGTCCTCGCCCTCGAAGGGCAGCTCGCCGTAGAGCGCTTCGTAAAGCGTCGCGCAGAAGCTCCACTGATCGCTCCTCGACGTCGCCGGCACGCGCTCGGCCTGCTCGGGAGCCATGTAGGCCGGCGTTCCCATGAACGCGCTCCCGGCCGTGAGGGGCGCATGGAGCGAGCCGCCCCCACGGAGCGAGCCGCTCCCCGGGACACCAGCGCTCCGACCGCCGGCAAGGAGCCAGTCCGCCTCGTGCTGAGGGCGCGCGAGGCCGAAATCGGCGATGCGCGCCCGGCCGTCCTTGCCGATCAGGATGTTGTCCGGCTTGACGTCGCGGTGGACGAGCCCCTCCCGATGCGCCGCCGCGAGGCCGCGGCCCGCCTCGATCCCCGCGGCCAGCACGGCCTCCCACGCGCGAGGCGGCTCGCGGGACAGGTCGCGGAGCGTCCGGCCATCGACGAACTCCATGGCGACGAACACGCCCCGCCCGTGCTCGCCGATCTCGTAGATGGGAACGACGTTCGGGTGCGAGAGCCTGGCCATCGCCTGCGCCTCGCGCACGAGGCGGGACCGACCTTCCGGATCGAACGTGCCCGGCGCGATGAGCTTCAGGGCGACGCGACGGTCGAGCTCCGGGTCGTACGCCGCGTAGACGATGCCCATGCCGCCCTGGCCGGCCCTGTCGAGCACCGTGAACCGCCCGACGCGCGCGCCGGGGCTCAGCGCTTCATCGCGCGCGCGGAGGGCGACAGCGGCGCCGTTCAGGAACCCGTCCGGCTGCGCGCCATCGCACCGGAGGAGGCTCCACACCTCCCGGAAGAGCTCCGGGCGGCCCGCGCACCGGACCTCCAGGAACGCCCGGCGATCGTCGTGGCTCGGCCGATCGATCGCTGCCTCGAAGAGCGCCTCTACCTCGCTCGGATCAAGGGGCGGGCTCATCTCCGCCGTGCAGCGCCCGGTAGAGCCACGCCTTCGCGAACCGCCACTCGCGCTCGACCGTGCGCGTCGTCACGCCGGAGAGCTCGGCGATCTCGTCCTCGGTCAGGCCCGCGAAATAGCGCAGCATCACGATCTCGGCCTTGCGCGGGTGCTCCTGGCCCAGCTTGCGCAGGGCCTCGTCGAGGGCGATGAGGTCCTCGAAGGGGAGGTCGATCGCGAGGGGCAGCGCGTCGAGGGCGTCCTCGGAAGCGCGCTCCTGGTCGCCGCCTCGCTTCTGAGCGGCCTTGCGGCGCGCGTGATCGACGAGGAGGTCGCGCATGGCCTGGGAGGCGGCGCCGAAGAAATGGGCGCGGCTCTGGAAGCGGGCCTCGCCTTCGCGGAAGAGCTTCTCGTAGGCCTCGTGGACGAGCGCGGTGGGGCCGAGCGTCTGCCCGGCACGAAGGTGGCGGACGCGGGCCAGGGCGATGATCTTGAGCTCGGCGTAGACGGCGTGGAGCAGGGCGTCCGCGGCATCCTTCTGGCCCTCCTGCGCCGCGTGGAGGAGGACCGTGATGCCCTCGCCGGCGCTCGGCCGGGGTGCGCGTCGATCGCTCGCGTTCATGGGGGTGCGCCTCGCTCAGGCCGGAGCGTACACCAAACGGCCGGGCGGAGGAGCCCGACGGCGCGCCGCGCCGCGGCGGCCCGGAGCGGGACGCTCGGGCGCCTGCACGCCTCGTCCGGTGTTCTCCCGGGTGGCATATCAGGGTGCACCGCGATGGCGGGCTGCGCTTCGCCGCACGATGAAGCGCGCCTGCATCGCAGCGAAAACCAAGGGGGCTCATGTGGCCCAGCCATTGTCGCGCGTCACGCTCCTGCTGCGTGAACGGAAGGACGAGCTCCTACGTGAGTGGACATCCCGCCTGCGGAAGGATCCGAAGATCCCCCAGGCCTGCGAGCTCGACGACGAGGATCTGAGAGACTACACCCCGAAACTCCTCGACGACCTCATCGATTCGCTCACGCAGCGCGCACAACCAGGCACGCCGGGCGGAGCAAGCGGCCAGGAAATCGGCAGCTCGGAGTCCGCCAAGCTGCACGCCTCTCATCGACTCGCCCAGCGCTACACCCTCGCGGAGGAGCTGCGCGAGCTCGGTGCCCTTCGCGCCGCGATCGTCGACCTGTGCGAGCGAGAGAGGGTGCCCCTCGGCGGCGAGGAGGCCCAGCTCGTGCACTCGGCGCTCGACGAGGCGATGGTCACCGCGGCCGTCGAGATGGAGCGGGCGAGCTCCGCGGAGCTCCGCCGTGACGTCGTGCTCCGCGAGCTGTTCATTGCGATCCTCGGGCACGACCTGCGCAACCCGCTCTCCGCCATCCGGTTCGCCGCCGCCTCCCTGCTCAAGCGCGAGGACGTCGCGGGCGTCGTGGCACGACTCGTCCAGCGGATCGCGGCGAGCAACGAGAGGGCCCTGCGGATGGTCGAGGAGATGCTCGACCTGACGCGCATCCGCTGCCACGACGGCCTTCCGCTCGAACCGAAGCCGGTCGATGTCCACGCGATCTGCCGGCAAGTGATCATGGAATTCGAGTCCTCCCACCCGGAATATACCATCCGCCTCGACGCCCAGGGCGACGGGCACGGCGTGTGGGATCCGGGCCGGATCGGGCAGCTCATGTCGAACCTGATCGGCAACGCTGTCGACTACAGCCCCCCGGAGGAGCCGGTGCAGGTGAAGCTGCACGGGCAGGAGAGGATCGTCGTGCTCGAGGTGAACAATCGTGGGATCCCGATCCCGCCCGATCTGCTGCCCGTGATCTTCGATCCGTTTCGTCGGGGCGAGCAGCAGCACGAGGACCTGCGACGATCGAAGGGGCTCGGGCTGGGGCTCTTCATCGCCAAGGCGATCGCCTGCGCTCACGGAGGCTCCATCCACGTCACGAGCGCGCTGGACGAAGGCACCACGCTCCGCGTCGTGCTCCCTCGTTCGTCGTAGCGCGGTCCGCTCAGGCAAGGTGCCGCCGGATCGAGGACCCGGCGGCCCGGCGCAGCGTGACCGTCACGCGTGCTGATGCTGGCTCGCCTGCTCGCCGAGGACGGACTGGCAGTGCGCCCAGGCGCCGTCGCTGAGCAGCGGGCGCGTGCGGCTGAACAGCTCGAACAGCTCGGCGCCGTACATGGCGCGGAAGCCGGGGTTGTGGCTGGCGATGTCGACCTCGTTGGCGGCGGTGATCTCCATGAGGCCGCGGAGCCGATCGTCGCGGGGGGTCTTGACCTCGCTGGTGAAGCGATCACGCCACTGCTCCGACGGATCCATGAGCCGCGGATAGGTGTACTCGCGATCGCACGCGCCGTAGAAGTAGACGAGCTCCTCCGCGTAAGCGCCGATGATCGAGGCCACGCGCGGGCGCTCGTCGAGCGAGAGCATCGTGTAGAACGGATCGGGCGAGCCGTCGGGCGCGAAGAGCGCATGCAGGAGCCCCGCCTCGCGGATCTCGTCGCTCGCGCCCCACTTCCGCAGCATCTGCTCGACCCGGAGGAGGTGGGCCAGCAGCGTCCCTCCCGGGTGCTTGACCGTTCCTGCTCCGAGGGACACCAGCAATGCGACGCTCTGTTCCATGATCAACCCTCCAGACAATGTCGATGCATCTCGATGATGAAATCCGGGCCTGTCACCACGCGACGGGCAGCCGGTACAGGCCAAAGGTGCGGCGGTCGTACTTGAACGGCAGCGCCTCGACATCGCCGACGATCCGCAGCGCCGGCAGCCGCTCGAACAACGTGCGGTAGCCGATCTCGAGCTCCGCGCGCGCCAGGTTCTGCCCGAGGCACCGGTGAATGCCATACCCGAACGCGAGGTGGTGGCGCGCGCTCCGGTGGATGTCGAAGTCGTCGGGGCTCGCGAACGCCCGCTCGTCGCGGTTGGCGGACGCGCCGAGCACGAAGAGGCCCTCGCCGGCGCGCACGCGCTGGCCGCCGATCTCGATGTCCTCGAGGGCCACCCGATCGAACGCAACCCAGTCCACGATGGAGTGGTACCGCAGGAGCTCCTCCACCGCGTCGGGCCACAGCGCGGGCCGGGCGCGCAGCTCGGCGAGCGCCCCTGGGTTCTGGAGGAGCGTGAACACCCCGAGCGAGAGCATGTTCGCCGTCGTCTCATGCCCGGCCACGAGCAGGAGGAACACCACGCCCACCAGCGCGTCGTGCGACAGCTCGCCTGTCGCGCGCCGCTCCGTGGCCAGGCGGCCAATCAGGTCGTCGCCGGGGCTGGCCTCGGCCGCCGTGACCAGATCATCGAGGTAGCCCCAGAGCTCCGTGCGCGCGCGGATCGCCTCCTCCGTGCTGAAGAAGCCGGCGATCATCCGGTTCGTACGCGACTGGAAGACCTCGCGATCCTTGTACGGCACGCCGAGCAACTGGCAGATGACCAGGGTCGCGATCGGGAAGGCAAACGACTCCACCAGATCGGCCTCGCGGCCCCGCGATATCGCGTCGATGCGCTCGTTCACCACGTCCTGAATGAACGAGCCCAGCTCGCGGATGCGCCGCGCGCTGAACTCGCCCGCCAGCATGCGCCGGTAGACGTCGTGCTCGGGCGGGTCCATGTCGATGAACTGCCCCGCCTGCTCCTGCGCCGTCCCCGCCATCGCCGCGAACGGATGCCCCGGCCGCGTCGGATCGGTGCTGATGCGACGATCGGTGAGCACGTCGCGCGCCTCGGAGTGCCGCGTCACGACCCAGATCGGCGGTCCATCGCGGAACGACACGCGCACGAGCGGCGCCTTGTCGCGCAGGGATCCGTACTCCGGCGGCGGCGCGTACGGGCAGCGCCGCGGCATGGGGAAAGCCGGGAGGTCCTCTTCTTTGATGCGATTCATTGTGTGGCTCCCTGGAATCGAACGGTGAGCGCTCATCAGGCGGGCTCCATCGACGCGCTGGGCAGGTCGCGCATGCGGACCAGCGGGGAGAGGAGCAGCGGCAAGAGGGAGAGCAGCAGGCCGCCGATCCCCATCCACAGCGCCGCGCGCACGCCGTACCGCTCGCCGAGCGCGCCACCGAGGAGCGAGCCGAGCGGCATGGTGCCCCAGACCAGGAATCGCATGGTCGCGTTCATCCGGCCGAGCAGGCGCTCGGGCGTGATCGCCTGACGAAAGCTGATCTGCGAGACGTTGTAGACCACGATGCCGATCGCCTCCACGAACGTGCCGGCGACGAAGAACGCGAGCCCGGCGCCCGGCCCGGTGAACGGGACGAGCAGCGCGAACGGCTGAAACAGGAGCGGACCGAGCCAGATGATCCGCGCCGAGCCGATGCGCCGGGTCAGCGGCCCGACAACGGCCCCACCGACGAGCCCGCCGAGCGCCCCCGCCGCCAGGAGCACCCCGTAGACCTCGGGCGAGAGGCCCAGCTCCCGGAGCAGGAACAGCGCCTGTACGGCCAGCGCGGCCGAGAAGGCCATGTTGGCGAGCGCCGACCGCAGCGCGATCATGCGCAGGATCGGGTGGCCGAGCACGAAGCGAACGCCCTCGCGGATCTCGTGGAGGAGGCCCCGGGCGCGGGCGCGCTGCGGCGCCGGCTCGTCGGCGTCGATGCGGCCGAGCAGCAGCGCCGAGCAGACGAAGCTCACCGCGTCGGCCACGATCGCGACGGGCGCCGAGAGCAGGTTGACAAGCCAGCCTCCGACGCTCGGCCCCGCGACCTGCGCGCCGGAGTTGACGATCTCCAGCTTGCCATTGCCGTCCACGAGCCGATCCCGGTCGACCAGCGTGGGGACGTAGCTCTGGTAGGCCACATCGAAGAACACCCGGGCGACGCTCACGCCGAGGGCCACCACGTAGAGCTGCAGCAAGCTGAGCTTGCCGAGCCACCACGCGACAGGGATCGAGCCGAGCAGGGCGGCGCGGACCAGATCGGTGTGGATGAGGATCGAGCGCCGGCGCATCCGGTCCACCCACACCCCCGCAGGAAGCCCGATGAGCGCGAACGCCGACGTCTGCGCGGCGAACAGGAGGCCGACCTGGAACGGCCCGGCGTCGAGCGCCAGGATGGCCACGAGCGGCAGCGCCACCAGCGTGATCTGGGTGCCGACCTGGCTGATGGTGTCGGCGCCGAAGAGCAGCATGAAATTGCGATGGCGGAGCAGGCTCGGCGCCGCGATCGTGGCCGCCTCTGTCACGAGAGCCTCGCGCGCTCCGCGGGCAGATCGAGCACCCGGGTCTGGTCCCCCACGCGCGAGCGCAGCGTCACGATCGGCGCCCGGGTCGGGTCGAGCGTGACTTGCACGGTCCGCTCGAGGGTCCATCCGGCGAAGCGGAACTCGCCCTCTCCGACGTGCACGAGCGAGAACGCAGGCTCGCCGTCGATCACGAGGACGAGCCGGTCGCCACGAATGTCGATCGCGGCCCGCCGCGTGCGCGGCGCCGTGAGGAACGCGCCGTCCGGCTCCTCGAAGGAGTGGAACGAGCTGGGCATCTGGAAGCTGCACCGGCACGCGTCGCGCTCGGCGAGGGAGAGCCGCACGGCCGGCGCCGCGAACAGCGTGCTCGCCGCGACCGCGGGCGACCGGAACTCCGCAGGGAAGAGCTGCAGCAGCTCCGGCGTGGGGTGGCAGTCGATCACCAGGTGAATCCGCGTCACCGGATCGCTGTTGCGCACGATGTGCGGACGGGTGAAGTCGGCATACCAGACCTCACCCGGCTGCCAGCGGTGGGTCTCCTCCTGGATGGTGAGGATCGCTCCGGGGGTCGTGACGATCGGGACGTGCAGCCGGACGATCCCCCACGGCAGGCTGTGCTTCGTGTCGTTGTGCACCGGGCTCGCCGCGCCCGGCCCCAGCGACTGCAGCCGCACGCAGCGCAGCGGCGCCGGGATACGCGCCAGCACCTCGGCCAGATACGGCGCCTCGCGCAGCCACGGCGTGTCGGCGAACTCCTCGAGCGACGGGCCGCCTGGGTCGGTCCGGTCCGGATCGCCGCCGATGCTGCGCAACGGCAGCTTGCGCCAGTCGACGTCGGCGCCGCGGCTCACGCCCTCGCCGGTGAGGATCGTCGGCTTGGACCACTCCCTTTCGCGCAGCGCGCTCACGTCGGCCAGCATCCGCTCGACGTCGAAGCCGAGCGAGAGGCGCGCTGTCGCGGGCAACCTCGCGAGGATGGGCGCCAGCGGCCAGGGGTCGAGATCGCCCGTGCTCTGGTCGGGCGGCAGCGTGTTCATGGGGGCAGCGCTCGTCATCATGCGGCCTGGAGGGTGAGGGGTAGACGATCGGGATAACGAACCGTGGCGCGGCGCTGCCGGCGCACGGGCCCCGCGAGGCGCAGCGGCGCGCGCAGCCGGAGCATGCTGCCGAGGAGCGCCTGCAGGACGATCCGCGCGAGCTGGGTCCCGGTGCAGGCGTGCGGCCCCCGGCCGAAGGCGAGGTGTCGATTCGGCCGGCGGTCCAGCATGAGCTCGTCGGGCGCGGCGAACTGCTCGGGATCGCGGTTGGCCGCGCCGAACAGGAGGAGCACGACCTGGCCGCGCTCGATGCGCGTCTCGTCGATCGTGGTCGCCTCGAGGCAAATACGGCTCGTGCCCTGGATGGGCCCGTCGTAGCGCATGAGCTCGTCGACGCCTGTCTCGAGCAGGCGATTGTCGCGCAGACGATCGAGCGCGTCGGGGTGCTGGAACATCGCCAGGACCATGTTGGACGCCGCGGACACCGTCGTGCTGAAGCCGGCCAGGAACATCACCCGCGCCGTGCTCCACACCGCGGCCTCCGGGACGCCGGCGCCGTGCCGCTCGTCGAGGACCTGGGCGAGCAACCCGGGCCTCAGCCCGTCGCCGACCCACGACTTCATGAGCTCGTTCATCTGCCCCCGGGCCGCCAGCGCCGGGCCGATCGCCTCGGGGACGAGCGCCGCGTCCATGGCGCGCTCGACGGCGTCCGACAGCGCCACGATCGACGCGATCGCGGGCGGCTCGACGCCGAGCAGCCGGGACATCGCGGTGAGCGCGATGGGGCGCGCGACGTCGGCGGTGAAGTCGAACGACGGCGCGTCGGCGAGGCGCGCGAAGGCCGCTGTCGCTTCCGCGGCGACGAGCTCGCCGAGCCCGGAGATCGCCTGTTCGCGCAGCGCATTGGCGAACAGATCGCGGATCGGCGTGTGCTCGGGCGGGTCGAGCCCCTGCAAGCTGGGGTGCTCCGCGCTGGGGGGCGCCTCGTGACCGGCGCGCCGCGCGTCGCTGGCGAACCTGGCCGGATCGCGCAGCACGGCGATGCAGTCGCGGTAGCGAGTCAGGACCCAGGAGTCGAGTCGATCGTGCCATAGCACCGGGCACGACGCGCGCAGGCGCGCGTAGATCGGGTATGGATCTGCGACGGCTTCGGGAGACAGCGGATCATAGTCGATCGGGCTGCGGGGCATCGGGTCCTCTCGCATCGGTTGCTCTCATCAAAGAGCGAGGGGGCCAAGCCGGGATGCGACTTGGCCCCCTCTGGTGGCCTGTAGATTACCAGCAGTACTTCATGGGGCCCTCCTTTTTGCGAGGTGTCGCAAGCAAGAACGGAGTCGAAGGTAAGCGGCAGCAGGTCAGTCGTCAAAGACAATCGCCATGTCGAACGACGGCATCGCAGCATCTCGACGATCGGGTGTGAGCCACGTCGACATACGTGCGCTCCCATAATCAAATTATGTCACGCGGCCCCGGAACACAGATGCCTTATCGGGTCACGTGTTGATTTGTTAAGTTGCGTGACGCTCTGTGAAGAAGCGTCGTGCGTTCGTCCGGAACGAAAGATTTTTGGCGCCTCGCGCGGCGGCCCGGTCGATGTCCTCAGCGTGTCCTCGACAGGCGGAATCCCTCGTATCCCTGGGCCGCGACGGCCTCACACGTCTTCCGGTAGGCGCCGACGCCGCCGGCATAGGGCATGAGGACGCGCGGCTTCCCAGGGATGTTTGCGCCGATGTACCAGGAGTTGGCCAGAGGGTAGAGCGTGCCGTCGGCCACCTCCTTGACGTGGTCAACCCACCTGTCCTCGGCTTCGGCGGTGGCCTCGATGCGATCGATGGCGCGCTCGCGCAGGAAGGTGAGGCAGCCCGCGATCCACTCCACGTGCTGCTCGATGGAGACGATCGCGTTGCTGAACACGGACGGGCTGCCGGGGCCGGTGATCGTGAACAGGTTGGGGAACCCGGCGATGGCGATGCCGAGGTAGGTGCGGGGGCCGCCGGCCCACTTCTGCTTCAGCGACGCGCCGCCGCTCCCCCGGATCTCGATGCTGGTCAAGGCGCCCGTCATCGCGTCGAAGCCTGTCGCGAACACGAGGCTGTCGAGCGCGTGCTCCGCGCTCCGCGTCCGGAGCCCCCTGGGCGTGATCTCCTCGATCGGCGACGCCCTGACGTCGACCAGGGTGACGTTGTCCCGGTTGAACGTCTCGTAGTAGCGCGTGTCGACGCAGAGCCGCCGGGTGCCCAGCGGATAGCCCCGCGGCGACAGCGCCTCGGCGACGGCCGGGTCGCGGACGGTCGCGCGGATCTGGGCCCGGACGAACTCGGCGGCGGTCTCGTTGGCCTCCCTGGAGCGCATCACGTCCGAGAACGTGGCGAGAAAGCCGGTGCCGCCCTGCTCCCACCGCGCGGTGTACTCGCGCTCCCGCTCCTCGGGCGACACCTCCAGCGCGGACTTCGGGTTGACCTCCATGATGACCCCGGCGCGCGTCTCGCGGGCCTTGCGCCGGTGCTCGGGGTAGCTCGCCTTCATCCGCGCCTCGTGGGCAGGGTCGATGGGCGCGTTGCGCGCGGGCACGCTGAAGCACGGTGTCCGCTGGAAGACGAAGAGATGACTGGCCTGCTCGGCGAGGGCGGGGATGACCTGGACGCCGGTCGAGCCCGTACCGATGACGCCGACGCGCTTGCCGGTGAAGTCGACGCCCTCGTGCGGCCAGCGGCTCGTGTGGTACGCGTCGCCCTCGAAGGCCTCGATCCCCTGGACGTCGGGCCGCTTCGCGACGGACAGGCAGCCCGTGGCCATGATCAGGAACCTCGCCGACACGCGGGCGCCGTCGTCCGTGGCGATCGCCCACCGGCTCGTCGCCTCGTCGAAGGCGGCCCCGGTCACCCGCGTCCTGAGCTGGATGTCCCGGCGGAGATCGAACCTGTCCGCCACGTGGTCGAGGTACCGCAGGATCTCCGGCTGGGTGGCGTACCGCTCGGTCCACCTCCACTCCTGCTCGAGCTCGGGCGAGAACGAATAGGAGTAATCCAGGCTCGCTATGTCGCAGCGCGCGCCCGGGTAGCGGTTCCAGAACCACGTGCCGCCCACCCCGCCGCCCGCCTCGTAGACCCGCGCCGCGAGGCCGAGCTGGCGCAGGCGGTAGAGCATGTACAGGCCCGCGAACCCGGCACCGACGATGACGGCGTCGAAGCGGCAGGCACGCTCCGCGCCGTGTTTCGAACAGCTCGACTGCGATTCTGACATGATGTTGGCCTCCCTCTGCACATGGGTGTGCGCCCGGGCGCCCCGCGCCCCGCGCGATCCCCGAGAAGATTCGTGTCGCGGCGCGCCGCGCGCCGCCGCCGCCGCCGCCGCCGGGCCTCAGGCGCGGTGGACGTCCCAGGCGAGCGCCATCAAGCCCAGGACGAGCGCCAGGCCGAGGGTGAGCAGGCCGCTCCATCCGAGCGCCGACAGGAGGGCTCCGGACGTGAGCGACGCGACGCCGCTGGCAGCGAACACGCACAGGTCATTGACGCCCTGCGCGCGAAAGCGCTCCGGACCCGGGCGGCTGCGCGCGACGAGCGTCGTCGCTGTCACGAACACGTAACACCACCCGACCCCGACCAGCGCCAGCCCGACAAGGTGCCCTCCGAAGCCCGGGAGCCAGCTCACGAGGAACCCCACGAGCAGGAACAGCAGCCCCAGCCCCTGGACCTGCGCGATCGACGCCCGCTTCAGCAGGGCGCCCACCGAGAGCGAAGGCAGGTACATGCTCAGCAGGTGCGCCTGGGTGACCCAGCTCGCCTCCTGCACCGAGGTCCGCTCGACGCCGCACATCTGCAAGGGCGTCGGCACCATGATCAGGCTCATCACCAGGAAGGCGCCGGCGCCCATGGCCACCATCGGCCAGTACAGCGCGCGAGCGCGCGCGTCGGGCGCGGCCGAGGCCTCGGCGACGAGCGCCTCCTGCGGCCGGTACGCCACGAACGCGAGGGCCGCCAGCGCCTGGAGCCCCGCCAGGATCATCAGGGCACACGGCATGTAGCTGGACGTCCGCCCCTCCAGCAGGCCGAAGAGCGAGACGCCGGGGACGATGCCGGCGGCGCTGGCGAGCTGGATCATGGTCAGCAGGCGCGGCGCCCTGCCGCTCGGCTGCCCTTCCAGGATCGCGAACCGATACTGCTGCACGAAGGCGCCTTGCAGGCCGACGCCGCAGACAGCCGCGCAGAAGAGCCATAGATCCGACAGCTCCACCGCCCGCGCCGCGAGCGACAGGCAGCCGGCGGACAGCAGCGCCGCGGCGATGAAGCAGGGCCTGCGCCCGAAGCGGCGCATCATCTGGCTCGCCGGCCAGGTGCCCAGGGCCGACGACAGCACCAGCACGGCCACCGGCAGGGTCGCGAGCCGCATGTCCATCGCGAGCCGCTCGCCCACCAGGCTGCCGGCGAACTGGATCGCGACCACGCCCGCGATCCCGAGGACCTGACACAGCAGCAGGACCAGCGTGTTGATCGACGTGGCCGGCGCAGCCCGCAGGGCCCGGCGGATCAACGGACCGGCTCCGCGTCGGGCCGCGCGGCCTTGTCGTCCGCGCCGACCGCCGCGATGGCGTCGAGGGAGAGGCCGAGGTGCTGGTGGAGGAACCGCACCATCGTCCAGTGCGGCAGCGCGCCCTCGTCGAAGGGGCCGAACGCCTCGCTGTACAGGGGTATCCAGCGCAGCGCCTCCTCGATCGCCTGCTCCCGGCTCGGCTGCGTCTCCTGGTAGTCCTCGTACGGCAGGCTGCGGTGATGGATGAAGAAGCGCCCCGGCAGGCGCTCCTCGCAGAGCTCGCGGTACTCCCGGGTCTGCAGGATCAGGTAATGCCATATCTCGTCGATCGCCTGCTCCACGGGCAAGAACAGCCCTACAAGCGGCTCCGGGTGGCGCGAGATCAGGTACAGGTACCTGAGGCACTCGATGACCTGGCGCTCGACGAACGCGGGCTCCTCGCCGGTGGTCTGCGCGAAGTGCCGCACAACGCCGGAGAAGAGCGCCTCATCGAGCAGCGCCTTCAGCGCGTCGGTCGTCACCCTCGGTTCTTCGGTCGTCACTGGCCACCTCGCTCCGTCGTCTCGCCGTCCTGGTTCAACCACGCATACTTGCCGGATTTGCCGATCGCGATGTGCGCGCGGTGCTCTAGGGCGCAATCGAGCCCGGCGCCCTCCAGGATCTGCTGGCGCAGCGCGCGCGCCGCGGCCGGGTCGATGGGCCCGTCGTCGAAGGTCGTGTACAGGAGCCGCGCCTGCCGGGTGCCCTTCGGGTGAAGCTGATAGAGGAAGATGGACGGCGCGGCGGCGGCGATCCAGTCGTCGAGGTGGGCCTGGGAGATCGCGCCCCCGCGCTCGATCCACAAGAGCTCTCGCTCGCGCCCGCAGAACCGGCGGATCCGGAGCGGGTCGGGGGAGCCATCGACCGTCTCGGCGCAGTCGCCCGATCGATACCGGATCAGGGGCATGTACGGGTTGCGCACGCTCGAGACGATGATGCTGTGGATCGAGCTGCCCTCCGCGACCGGGATCAGCTCCAGGTGCATCCTGTCGAGGTAGGGCCAGTACCGCCCGTCACGATCGCTGTAGTACATGTATCCCAGCTCGGTGCTCCCGAACAGGTCGATGACCGGACACTCGAAGTGCTGCTGCAGGAACCGCCGCACGTTGTTCGGCGTGAACTCGTAGGCGTGAATGATGCTCGCCGGCCTCGGAAAGCGGGGCCACGCCCCCCAGGCCTGCGCCTTTCGCACGAGATGCGCGAGGTGGAGGCTGTCGCAGTCGAGGTGGTACAAGCCCCGCGGATGCGCCTGCTGGACGGCGGTCATCTCATCGAGCATGCGATCGACGTCGCCGCGGTCCCAGAGCGCCGGGTCGAGCCGCAGGTTCAGGTAGAGCGTGCGCGCGTCGAGCCGACGCTCTTCCATGCTCGGCAGCGCCGGCATGCTCGGCAGCGCCGGCAGGCCCGGGAGCGCCGGCGCCTCGGCGCCGCGCCTCTTCGCGTTGAGCCGCGCCACGTGCTCGGTCGCCAGCACCGTGGTGATCGAGACGCGCTGGCAGCCCTGCTGCCACGTGACGGCGACGTCGGGGTGCTCGCTCCACAGCCGGTAATACGACCTGAGCAGGAAGAAGGGCGGCCGGATGATCTGCATCCGCGCGTGGTTGGTCCCGGTCGACAGGACGAACTCCGCCTCGCCGGCCCTCAGCGCCTCGGCGAGCCGCGGGGTCATCCAGTTGTCCGGAAAGCCTCTGGCGATCTCCGGCTTCTCGAGGATGGGAAAGGAGCCCTCCTCGATCGACCGGCGGTAGATGGGGATGTCCCTGACCTGATCGATCATCTCGGCGAGCGTCTGTCGATGGGCGTCCATGGTCGAGTCCAGGAGGACGGCCGAGCAGGCCATCAAGAAGCGTTGCACCCATGGTCCGGGCGGCCGCGAGCGAGGCGGGAGACCACCAGCAGAATCGGTGGGGTCTCCGCCTCGCTCGCGAGCCCGGACGACCCTGCTAGCTGATGCAGCCAGCCTTCTTCGAGATGCAGCCGGCCTTCCTCGAGATACAGCCGGCCTTCTTCGAGATGCAGCCGGCCTTCCTCGAGATGCAGCCGGCCTTCCTGGCCACGCCGCCGGCGCGCGCCGGCTCACCGGCCGAGTTGGCCGCGACCCACTGATTCCAGAGATGATCCTGGGCGATCCGCTGAATCAACTGCTTCATTCGAGCCTCCTTGATGGTGGATGACGCATGGACGACGCACACCTCCACAGCCCGCGCGCTGCTGCGGTCGTGTGCCCCCGCGGCCCGACGGACACCATTGTGTTCCGCCCGACCGTCTCGCTGACTATATTGGGGCACCAACGACCGTCAAGCGATCTGCATCAGCGATTGAAGTCACATAACGAGCATCAATGGCTCGATTCCGGGATGCATCGCGCCACCACGCGATCCGGTGACAGCGCCGCTTCAGGCGCAGCGCGACGTTCTCGCCACGCGCGCCGGCGATCCCACGATTCACGCAACGCCATCCCGATTCACCGCGAACCCCCGCACAGACGCCTTCATGATGGCGTGGCGACGTGCTCGGCCGCGGCCGGGGCATCTGCCCGCGCTCGACGGGGCATGCAGGCGCGGCGGCGTCGGCTCGGCGCAGGCCGCCTCAGCGTTTGCCGGGCGGCGCGACCACCTTCCCCGGGTTGAGGAGTCCCGCCGGGTCGAAGGCGTCCTTGATGCGGTGGTGCAGCTCGAGCGACGCCGCGCCGAGCTGGCGGGCCAGGAAGCCGCGCTTGAGCGTGCCGACGCCGTGCTCCCCGGTGATCGTGCCGCCGAGCTCCAGCGCCTGCGCCATCACCGCCTCGAAGGCCGCTACCGCGCGCGCCTCGGCCGCGGCGTCGGCGCGATCGAAGACGACCAGCGGGTGCAGGTTGCCGTCGCCGGCGTGCGCCACCGTGCCGACCATGGTCTCCGACGCGGCGACGATCGCCTCGATGCGCCGGAACATCTCCGGCAAGAGCGGCAGCGGCACCGCGACGTCGTCGACGAGCACCGTGCCGAGCCGCTGGAGCGCCGTCAGCGCGAGGCGGCGCGCCGTGAGCAGCATCTGCCCCTCGCCCTCGTCCTCGGTGGCGGCGACCATCGTCGCGCCGGCCTCCTCGCAGGCCTCCTGCATCCGGGTCAGCTCGGCGGAGCCGGGCGCGTCGCTCTGCGCGATCAGCATCGCCGCAGCCTCGGTGTCGAGCTCGAGCCGCGCGTGGGCCTCGACCGCGCGGAGGCTCGTGCGGTCCATGATCTCGAGCAGCGAGGCGTCCACCGACCGGACGATCGCCGCGACCGCCCTCCCCGAGGCCTCGAGCGACGCGAACGTCGCGACGAGCGTTGTCGACGGCGGGGGCCGCCGCCGCAGGCGCAGCGTGACCTCGGTGATCATCGCCAGGGTGCCCTCGGAGCCGACGAGGAGCCGCGTCAGGTCGTAGCCCGCGACGTCCTTGCGGCTGCGGCCGCCGGTGCGGACCACCGTCCCGTCCGCGAGGACGGCCTCCAGGCCGAGCACGTAGTCGGCCGTGACGCCGTACTTCACGCAGCACAGCCCGCCGGCGTTGGTGGCGACGTTGCCGCCGATCGTCGAGACGGCGTAGCTCGACGGGTCGGGCGGGTACCACAGCCCCCGCTCGCGCACAGCGGCCTTGAGATCGCCGTTGAGCACCCCCGGCTGGACGACCGCGAGCATCGCCGCCTCGTCGATCGCGACGATCCGGTTCATGCGCTCGAAGCTCACCACCACGCACCCGTCGCCGGCGGTCGCCCCGCCCGCCACCCCGGTCCCGGCGCCGCGCGGCACCAGCGCGACGCGGTGCCGCGTCGCCCACCGCGCCAGCGCCTGCACCTCCGCCGTCGACGACGGCCGCGCCACCGCGCGCGGCCAGCCGCCGGTCGCCCAGATCGCCTGATCGTGGCGATACCCCTCGATCACATCCCTGTCGGTGACCAGGCCGTCGCCCAGCGCGAGGGCGAGCTCGTCCAGCGCGCTCATGGCCGCACCGACGCTACCGGCGACGATCTCCACCGTCAACGTCCCCGCCTCGCCCCGCACGGACGTCCGCGCGCGAGGGCTGCCGCGGATCGCGGAGCGCGCCGGCGCCGAGCTCCTCGTGCCGGAGCAAGCGCCGCGATCTCGCACGTCAGCGCTTGACTAAGGCGACGCCGGTTGGTACTCCTCCGCCGCGCAGTTCGCGGGAGTAACTCAGTGGTAGAGTGCAACCTTGCCAAGGTTGACGTCGCGGGTTCAAATCCCGTCTCCCGCTCCACAGTCTAGACCTTGCAGCGGACGTCAGTCCGCGCCATCGCTCAGTGCGAGCAGGGCGAAGCTCGCGAGCCAGTGCTCGCCCATGTAGTCGCCCGCGATGTGCGGCAGGCTGGCGTCGAGGTGCCGCGCGGCGGCGTCGAGCGCGCGGGCGCGGACGGGGTCTCCCCCGGGCAGCGCCGCCGCGAGCGAGCGCCAGCACCAGGCGCGGCTCAGGTTGAGCCCGTCGAGGTGGGCGATCTTGCCGTCGCTCCTGTCGCTGACCGTCGCGGGCAGGAACAGCGTGGCCGGCTCGCCCTGCGCCGCGCGCGGCAAGAACCGCGCGAACCAGCCGCGGAACTCCGGCCCGGGCAGGACGCGCCGCATGCACTCGGCCTCCGTGAGCGCGGGCGAGAGGAAGTCGTCCTGCGAGGGCTCCCACGCCTGGCAGTCCTCGTCGCGGCCGTACCACGCCCGCGCGGCCTCGGCGCAGCGCCGCGACAGCCGCGCGTCGCCCTTCACGGCGGCGTACTCGAGCGCGAGCGCCAGGGCGAAGGCGGTGTTCGTGTGCGCGCCGGCGCGGACCGGGTACGTGGCCCGGGGCAGGAACTCGAGGAAGCGCTCGGCGAACGCGTCGCCGAGCGGGGCCAGCGCCGCCGACCACCGGCGACCTTCCTCGGTGTCGTACCGCGCGAGCTCGGCCGCGAGCAGGAGCAGCCACGCCCACCCGTATGGCCGCTCGAAGCCGCGGCTGGACGGCCGCTGGAGATAGGCCAGCTCGGCGGCGACCTTCTCGCCCGTGAGCTGTGCTTCGAGCAGCGCGCGCACCTGCGCGGCGCCCGGCCCGCCGGGGAAGAGGCGGAGGGTCCGCGCGAGGAGCCAGTGGCCGTGCACGCACGAGTGCCAGTCGAAGCTGCCGTAGAAGATGGGGTGCAGCTCGCGCGGGCCCTTCACGTCCTCGGGGCCGGCCATGACGTGATCGAGCTTGTGCGGGTACTCCCGCGTCACGTGCCCGAGGGCGATGGCGGCGAGCTGCGAGGCGATCTCGGGGGTCAGGGCGTGCGTCATGGGACCTCGGCGCGGGATCAGCGTGGAATCAGCGTGGAAAGGCGAGCAGGTACAGGAGGAGCGTGTTCCCGACCAGCAGGAGCAGCGCGGTGGGGAGCTGCGCCTTGATCACGCCGTCGCGATCGGGCAGCCCGAGCAGCGCCGCGGGCACGACGTTGAAGTTCGCGGCCATGGGGGTCATCAGCGTCCCACAGAAGCCGGACAGCATGCCGATGGCGCACACGATCGCCGGATCGCCGCCGAAGCGGCGCACGAGCAGGGGCAGCCCCACCGCGGCGGTCATGACCGGGAACGCCGCGAACGCGTTGCCCATGATCACGGTGAACACCGCCATGCCCACGGTGTAGGCCGCCACCGCGGCGAACCGGCTGCCTGGCGGGATCACGCCCCCGGCCAGGTTCCCGACAACGTCGCCGACGCCGGCCGCCGCGAACACGACGCCGAGCGCGGCCAGCATCTGGGGCAGGATCGCCGCCCAGCCCACCGTGTCGAGCAGCCGCCGGCCCTCCTGGAGCGGAGCGAGCAGCGGGGGGCGCAGCCACGCCACGGACGCCGCGAGCGCCAGCACCACGCCGAGGGCGAGCGAGATCAGCGTGGCCTGCCCCGGGTCGAGCAGCGGGGTCCCGAGGATCTCGATCCGCCGGAGGACCAGCGTGCCCAGGAGGGCGGTCGCCGGGACGATCAGCGCCGGGACGAAGAGGCGGTCTCCGCGCCGCTCGGCGCTGGCGAGCCGCTCCTCGCGCGTCGTCGTGGCGGGGCGACCCTGCCCCAGGCCCCCGAGGCCGGCCAGGAGCACGAGCGCGATCACGAGCACCCCGTTGCCGAGATCCCCGAGGCGCGGGCCGAAGAGGAAGCTCGTCGCCAGGAGGCCCCAGAACAGGGCGTTCTTCCAGCGCTTCTGGTTCTCGCTGTCGGCCGCGCCCAGGAGCGCCGACGCCGCGAAGAACAGCCCTCCCGCGGCATAGCCGAAATCGAGCGTGATCATTCGCGCGCGTCCCCGGCATCTTCGTGGGCTGCGTGGGCTGCGTGGGAGACGCGGGCGAGCTCGCGCCGGAGCCGCCGGTCGAGCAGGAGGAGCCGTGTCCCGTGGATGAGGAGCGCCAGGACCGCCGTGGGGATGGCCCAGATCGACACCTGGAGCGGCTCGACAAGGATCCCGTTCTGCTCGAGAAACCCCTTGATGAGCAGGATCGACGAGATGGCGAGGAAGATGTCCTCTCCGAAGAACAGCGCCACGTTGTCGGCCGCCGCCGCGGAGGCGCGGATCAGCCAGCGCGTCCTGTCCGGCAGCGGCCCGTACCGGTTCTCCGCCGCGCCCTCGGCCATGGGCGCGATCAGCGGGCGGACCATCTGCGCGTGGCCGCCCAGCGAGGTCAGGCCGAGGGCCGCGCTGAGCTGCCGTATCATGAAATACGCCAGCAGGAGCCGCCCGGTCGTGGCGGTCTTCACCCGCGCTACCAGCGCGCGCGCCCGCTCCTGGAGGCCTGAACGCTCCAGGAGGCCGATGACCGGCAGAATCAGCCAGACCAGGCTGACATAGCGGTTGTCGTTGAAGGCCTTGCCCAGGGCGGAGATCGCCTGGATCGGGCTCATCCCCACCGAGAGGCTGGTCACGATGGCCGCCGCCGCGACGACCAGGAGCGGATGGATCCGGGCGACGAAGCCGACGACCACGACCGCGACCCCGAGGAGCGTGAGCATGCTTCTTCCCTGGTGCTCGCGGGCAACCTCGCACGCCGGCGAGGGCGTCGTCCACGGGCGCGCGCAGCACAGCCCGCCCGGCGGACTCTCCTTGACGCCGGCCGAGGCCTCGGATTGCCTGCCGCGAGGCGACGGCGGTAGAGATCGCTGACGAGGCCGCGAGGGACCGGCCCCGCAGCCTGCACGCGCAACGGAGGAGCGGCGGAGTGGACCACCACGCAAACGAAGATATCGTCATCTCGTCGGACAAATCACGCCTCGATCGCGAGCTGATCCACGCCGTCCTCGCCACGACCTACTGGAGCAAAGGCATCCCCCGGGACGTGGTCGAGAGAGCGATCGAGGGCTCGCTCTGCTTCGGCGTCTACAAGGCGGGCGCGCAGATCGGCTTCGCCCGGCTGATCACCGACCAGGCGACGTTCGCGTACCTGGCCGACGTGTTCATCGTCGAGGCGGAGCAACGAAAGGGGTACGGCAAGGCGCTGATCGCCCACGTCACCGACGCGCTCGGCCCGCTCCGGCTGCGGCGGACGCTGCTCGCCACCGCGGACGCGCACGGGCTCTACCGGCAGTACGGCTTCACGCCGCTCGGGAAGCCGGACACGTTCATGGAGATCAACGTCAAGGACATCTACCAGCAGGGAAAGGCGGGGACCTCGTAGCGGCGGCGCGTCCCGGGGCCCTGTCCCCCGCGGGCGCGATCTCCACCGGCTCCAGCGCGATCTCGCCCGGCAACGCGGGCAACGCGAGCTGCGGAGCGCAGACTCTCACCGCGTGCCCCTCGGCGCCGGCGCGCCGAGGGTCGGGGGCCGCTCCGGCGGGCGACCTACCCCGAGAGGAGCGCGCGCGCCCTTGCCTCGGCCTGGGGGGTGAAGCATTTCAAGAACGCTCGCTCACCAGGCCGCTGGAACGCCACGAGGTCGCTGGAGACGGCCAGGGTCGCCCAGTCATCGGTTCCGATCGGGTCGACGACGAGCCCGAGGCGTTCGCAGAGCGAGAGGATCGGGAGGTCTGACGCGTGCGTGGCCACAACCCTCGCGTCGAAACGAAGGATACGCTCAACGTAGGCCGCGTAGCTCGACGCGGAGACGGACCACAGGTCGTCCTCGAACGTGTAGCGGTAGATGCGGCCGTCCTCACCGAGGTAGAGGAACGCGTCCGATGTCCCGATGTCCCAGTAGCCGACGAGCAGGCGCGACGGCTCACCCGCCGGAAGCCAGGGGTCACCGGAGCGGAGGAGCGGCGATTCGAACGCCTGTGCGGAAGCGGCGCCCGCGAAGAACTCTGCGTGGCAGAGGACGGGACCACACATGGCGGTCCGATCGAACCGCCGGATGCCACGCCCGATGCCGAGCGCGTCCGAGACGGCACCGACGAGGCGCGATGACGGTCCCTGCGCATGCAGCCATTCGAGGAAAGCGGGGCAGCCCTCGTCGTTGATGACCACGAATGCCGGGACCGTGCGCACGCCGTCGAACGACGACTGCCACGGGGTGTGCAGGCGCGCTGTCGCTCGTTTGTCGAGCCCCTGCGACATCCCCCCGCCAGGGAGGCGGTAGCGGACTGCCGCGCTGCCGTTGCGCACCAGGAAGGCCCCCTCGACGCCCGGCTCCCGATCATCGAACAGCAGCCCCTCGCCTTCCAGCGGCTCGCTCTCGGCGAGCACCGCCAGTAGGCAGGGAACCAGATCGGCTTGCGAGGCTGCCGCTCACCGAAAGCCCGGAGCCAGGGGACGAACTGCTCGGCGCTCCGCGCATAAAGGCACCACGTGTCCCGGCTCTCGGTGACCAGCACCGAGCCCTCGTACCACCTGAAGGAGCCACACGACTCCGGGGCAGGCGGCACGTCACCGCCCCGCGCGCGTACGGCGTCGAGGATCTCGTCGCGAGCGACGGTGGGGGCGCCCGTGCAAGCGAGATAGCTGTCGTTCCACGCCGCGAAACGCGAGCGGAGCCGTTCGCGGTCCGTGGACGGGATGCCGGGGAGCGCGGCGAAGTCGAGCATGAAGCCTCTGCGATGAGCCCACAACTTCCTCGAGCCGCTGCTGACATCGCGTCGCCTGGGCCCAACAAGCGTCCATCCGCGACCAGTTCGCGTCCACGGACACGCGGCCCTCAGGCAGGCGAGGTGACGTCGTCCCAGGCGAGCACCGCCTCGGGGCGAAGCTCCCGCATGCGCGTCACGGTTAGGCCCTGTAGCCTACGCTTGAACACGAGTGCCGCGTCGCCAGCGTAGAAGGTGCCAGTGGAGTCGCTGGCCTCTTCAACATCTTCCAGGCCGAGCGCCCGGGCGAGCTCACGGTCGTGCGACGACCGTGAGACATGAATCGACACTTCTTTGCGGTGTCCCCACAGCGCGACGCGGGTGACGAACACACGCACGGAGTCGCTCGTTCGCTCCCACTCGTCCCAGCCGAACCCATAGGCCCACATCCTGCCTTCCTCCGTCACGGACGCTAGCGTATCGGGGTTGTCGATATCTCTCTCGCGCGACGCCGTGAGCTGTTTGGTTCCGCAGATGGATCGGAGCTCGGGATTGAACATGGCCTTCTCGATTGTTCCGAGGAGGGGATCGCTGAATCGGGTCTTCAAGTCGGGCCCATTGCGGGGTCGTTGATTTTATTACCCAAAACGTCCTGCAATTGCTAGCACGTCCGATATACTGGACACGTGACGGGACATTCGCTGAATGCCGCACTCCTCGACGAGCCACACGGCATCTCCATCCACGAAGACCTGCGCGGCCGCGTCGGAGAGGTCTTCGCGGAGACTGAGCCCGGGCGGCAGCGCCTCTTCCGAACGGCACGTCGCCTCCGACGCATAACCGTTCTCGAGGAGGTAGATATGACGTTCGAACCAGCGCTCGACGCTCGTGCCCACCAGGCGCACTTGCACCTCGTCGTCGTCTGGCTCCTGCCATGAGGCCCACACCCCGCCCGCCTCGTCCACGTAGATGCCCGTGCGCACCGCCGTGTTCTCGATCCAGCCAATGAACCAGGCTCCGTTGTAAGGGTGAACTGGCGCAGACCAGATGCCGGAGGAGGTCCGTTCACGGATCACGCTCGCCGCCCACGGGGCAACGATCGAGATCCCCCGTTGCCCACGGAACCCGCCCGCGAGCTCGTCCACGGCGAGCACCGCATTCGTGAGCGACGCCGATGCCCGGTATCTCTCGAGCTGGGCGCGCAGGCCATCCTGATCTCGCAAACCCGGCTGCCACTCGCCGAACGAGGTGGCTCGCGCGAGCTTATCGGCATGACGCGGAACCGTGACGATACAGCCGCCGGGCTTCATCTGGAGCTGCGTCTCGAAAGCGCCCTGGAGCACCCCGCGGACCCAGCAGCCGCCCTCCGTCTCGTGAAGCTCGAACGCCTCCGGGAAGTACCGATCCAAGTGGTCCATCGACCCGAGCAGCGCTCCGGGCTGCGGAAGACCGGCGAGCGGGATATAGGAGTACCTCGCTGGCGCGGGCGAGAGCCCGGGCGGCAGGGGGTGTGCGAGCAACGCCCGGAGCCGTTCGCTGGTCGCGCACGCCACGGTCAATGCGTCGGCCAGCAGCAGGACGATGGCGCCCTCGAACCACAGCAGCTGCTCCGAAGGCCCGAGCGAGCGAACCACGCGCGGCGGCCCAAGCGCGCCCTCGACCCACCCGGTCATGAGCGAGGCCTGCGCCCCGTGATGGTGGCGCTGGCGGAGGACGAGCCCCTCGGACACCAGCCGCGCCGCGTCGCGGAGGGCGGCAGGATCATCGGCTGGCACTGGAGGTCGCGGCTCGAACGGGTTTCCGGAGCGTGGAATGCGCACCACCGCTCCGTCGTGCGGTGCGAGCGAGCCCAGCGGTCCCAGGTCCTCGATTCCGGGGGCGCTCGGTAGATCGTCGCGCTCTGTGATGCTCATGGGCGTGGCCCCCAGGTCCCGGACGAGTTGTCGAAGACCCCTGGATTGAGCCCCGCCACTGAGCCCGTCCCCCCGGCTCGTCGATATGCGTCCTCATTGGCGGCCCTCATGGCGGGGTCGTTCATGCTCTGTGCGAGCGGCGAAGCTGGAAGCGTGATTGGCCCCGGTGCGCCGGCCGGGTTCACGACGCGCGGTCCCTCTGGGTTCTGGAGCCCACCCGGCACATTGGTAGCATCCCTCGTCGAGGCACGGCCCCCCGCGACCGTGGGTGACGGCGGGCGCGGATCGGCGAGCGCCCAGAGCCGGGGGATCGTCTGCGAGCAGTTCGGGCACGCCGCCAGATCCTTCGTTCCCGCTCGGCTCGAGATGCCACCAATCTCCGAGAGCGCCCTGCTGAGGTTCTGTCGTCCCTGCGGCGTGCCCGGGTCGCAGCTCTGCCCGGGGTTGCGACTCTCCCAGCTCCGGAGGTGCGACGAGAGCGCCGCTGGCTCCGAGCAGGAGGCGGCGTCCGTATCCCCGCCGCGCGCGTTCCGGATCGGCAGCGCCGCCGCCACGGCAGGGTGCAGGTCCGCCTCGCGGGAGGACGTGCCCGTCCCGATCGCGTTTCCATTGCGATCGGTGAGTGTTGTCACGCTCCGCGCGAGGCCATCGCGATCCATCCAGACGAGCGGCCGCCCGTTCACATACCCGTACGCTTCGAGCCCTCCCTCGAGCCCCAGCGGCTCCGGGCTCAGGTACGTCGCGCTCGCCGGATCGAAATACCGCCATCGGTTGTAGTGGAGCCCCGTCTCCGGCTCGTACCAGTGCCCCGGGAACCGGCTCAGCGTGGCGGCGGCATCGCCCACAATGACCCGGCCGTACGCCCCGGTCTCGAAGACCTGGTCGACCGTCCCGTCGGCGCCCACGAGCGCCAACGGCACAGGCGCCCCGTCCCTGTGCACGAGGTACTTCCACGCGCCCGGGCCGGCCTCGGTGTCGATCGCCTGCGCGATCGGCGCCGGCGAGCCCGGCGCGTACGCGTAGCGCCGACGCTCCACCAGCGTGAACGGCGTGGCCGCGCCGGGGGTGCTCGCCTCGCGCTCCACCGTCTCCTCCAGGTGGTCCTCGCCATCCCAGCGGTAGCGGTGCCTCACGAGCGCCGCGCCTCGCCGCACGACGCGCTTCTCCAGGCGCCGCGCGAACCCGTCGTACACGAACTCGAGCCGGGTGCCGTCGGGCAACGTCACGCCCGAGAGCAGGCCGAGCACGCTCCAGGCGTAGGTGGTCACCGCGGCGCCATCCACCTTCTTCACGAGCCGGCCGCGCGCGTCGTACGTGAGGGTCGCGCCGTTCGTGGTCACGAGCCGCCCGCCGCCCAGGTGGGACTGCGCGCGGCCGTCGATCCAGCGCACGTCGCCGCGCGGCGAGAGCACGTAGTCCTCGGCCCCGGCCCGCCGCTCGTGCCGCTTCTGCGCGATACGGCCGCGCGCGTCGTACGCGAACGACTGCGCCCCGCGATCGCGATCGGCGAGCACCTGGAGTTCGTTGGCCGGCGACCACCCATAGTCGAACCGCAGGGTCTCCAGGCCGCCGAGCTTGCCGACCCACGTGGGCTCGCCCGGGCGGACGACCGCGGCGCCACGGCCGATGACGGCCGAGCGGACGACGTTGCCATGCGCGTCCCTCGTGAGCTCGATCCCGCCCCCGCCCGCGAAGAGGCGCCCCACCTCGACGCTCGCCGGGTCGTACGCGAACGTCGCGATCGGCTGGTGCGCTCCCCCGGCATCCGAGAAGACGAGCGCGGAGCACCGCCCCGCGGCGTCGCGCGGCGTGGCGATCGCGAAGGCACCCGGGACGATCACCGCCGTGCGATTCAGGCCGGCGTCGTAGAGGTGGCGGATGGACGTCGCGGACGATGGCTCGTTCACCAGCTCGGTGTCCTCGCGGACGCAGCGCCCTCGCGCGTCGTACGCGTATTGCGTGCGGACCGCCTCCGTCTCGAAGAGCAGGACGCGCCCGCGCTCGTCGTACTCCAGCTTGTGGAACGTGTCGTCGGAGAAGGCACGCCCGATGATGCGATCGAGATCGTCGTAGGCAAGCTCGACGAACTCGCCGTCGTCGAAGGTGATCCTCGACAGCCGCCCGGCCCGGTCGTTCCTGTACCGCAGCGTGCGGCCGTCGAAGGTGCGCTCGGAGAGGATCCGCCCCTCGAGATCCCGCTCGATGGTGTGCACGTCGCCCTCCTCGTTGACGATGCGCACCATGTCGAGCTCGCGATCGTAGGCGTACGACACGCGCGAGCCGTCGCTCCGCTCGACCGCGATCACCTCGCGGAGACCCGCGTACACCAGCCGGTACCAGCGGCCGTCCGCGTCGCGCTCGCCGTTGAAGCGGCCGGCCTCGTCGTAGCTCATGAACGTGCGGGCGCCGAGCGGCGAGCAGTGCTCCACCACGCGCCCCATCGCGTCGTAGATCCACCGGTGGACCCCGTCCTTCTCGTCCCGCATCTCCACGAGCCGCCCGAGGAAGTCGTAGCGCAGCGCGCGCGTGCCGCCGTCCGGCTCGACGATCTCGACGCGATTGCAGAGCGCGTCGTACCTCATCGACGTCTCGCCGCCGCCTTCGGTCTCGGCGTGGACCAGGCAGCCGCGCTCGTCGTAGCGGAAGCTCGCGACCAGCCCCATCGCGTCCGAGAGGTAGATCAGGTTGCCGTTCGGATCGCGCGCGTGCTGCGTCTCGAGGCCGTCGGGGCCGCGCGTGGTCACGACGTTCCCGCGTTCGTCGTACACGTACTCCGTCGCCCGCCCCAGCGGGTCGACGACGCGGTACACGCCGCCGGCCTCGCCCATCCTCCATGCGCGCCCGAGCCCGTCGCGGTATCCGACGAGCTCGCCCGACTCGTCGAAGGCGTTGTCGTGCACCTGCCCCGCCCAGACGATCCGGTCCGCCTTGCCGAAGGCGTTGGCCTCGACCCTTCGCAGGGCGCGCGACGTGATGACGTTGTTCTCGCCCGCGCCGTACTCGATCTTCGCGTGCAGGAACCCCTTGGCGCGGCTGCCGTCCGCGAGCGTCTCGGGCACGCTCTCGGCCAGGAGCGCGCGCTCGTCGGGATCGTTGCACCACGTCTCCACGCAGCGACCGTGGTTGTCGTGGCGGTAGTGCACCTCGAGGCCCGTGGGCCAGCGCTCCAGCACGAGCCGGTGGTCTGCGTCGTACGCGAAGGTCATCGCGTGCCCCAGCGCGTCGCGCGCGGCCACGAGATCTCCGCGATCGTCGTACTCGTACGTGCGGAAGGACGTCCAGGCGCCCCTCGCGGACGCGTTCTTCACCTCGAACGCTGCGATGCGGCCGTCGCGGTGCCGCCGCACGCGGAGCAGCCGGCCCACGCTGTCGTTCACGAACTGGAGCGGACCGGTCCCGTTCTCGTAGAAGAGCCGGGCCTGGTTGCCGTTGCGGTCCAGGAGCGCGCTGAGGCGGAGCTCGTTGTCGATGGCAAAGGCATGCTCGAAGAGCCGCGTGATGCCGTCGTCGGCCTTGAGGAAGTAGCCGTCACGGGTCCGCGTCAGCAGCCCGACGGGGAGCTTCACGGTCTCGCCCTCGTCGGGGCAGCGGCCCTCGCACGCGAGCGCTGTGGCCGTGACGACGCGCACCCTGCGGCGGCGAAGCTCGATGATGCGCCAGCCGAGCGAGTGGTTCCAGCCGTGGCCGAGGCCGTAATCGAGGTCGCGCTGCGCGGAGCTGTAGGCGCGCTCGATCACGAGCGGAAAGGCTCCCGGAAGCGCCATGTCGGTGACGGCAAGGGTGTAGACGCGGCCCGTGACCGGATCGATGGGGTGTCCGGCCTGCGTTCCTCCTCCGCCCCCGTGCGTCGGGTTGGGGCAGCCGCCGCCGCTGCCCTGGCCGCAGCTCCCGGCGTTGCGGCCACCGCCCTGGGCGCCGTNCTGGCCGCAGCTCCCGGCGTTGCGGCCACCGCCCTGGGCGCCGTTGCCGCCGCTATTGCCCCCCGCGCCCTGATCTCCGCCGCCCCCGTTGCCGCCGCGCCCGCCGCGTCCTCCGCCGCCGGCGCCGCCGCCCATGATGAAGACACCGGGGTTCATCCCCGGGATGGCCGGGATGTTCGGAACCGGAGCTGTGCGTGCCATGAAGCGATGGTCGCGGAACCGGCCAGGGTGTCAATACCCGCTGCCATGCCGGATGGCCCCGGGGCGGTAGTCTCTCGACAGCCTCCGGGTTGAA
>NZ_JEMA01000474.1 GCF_001589285.1 Sorangium cellulosum
CGCAGCGGCCGCTGTCCGCCGCCGAGGCGAGCGCCCTGCCCGTCCCGCTGCCCGAGACGGTCGACCAGGCGGCCGCGCAGTGGGGCGCCCTCGCCCGCGAGCGGGAGCGGCTCGGCGAGCGCGCCGCGGAGATCGAGGCGCGCCTGCGCGAGAGCGCGCGCGAGATCGACGCCCTCCAGCGCNGGCGCGCCTGCGCGAGAGCGCGCGCGAGATCGACGCCCTCCAGCGCGCCGGCGCCGTGCCCACGGAGGCCGACCTCACCGAGGCGCGCGAGCGCCGGGACGCCGCCTTCAAGGCGCTGCTGCGCGCCCTCCAGTCGAAGGGGAGCGCCCGCGCCGCGGCGGCGGCCATCCACACCGCCTCGCTCTTCGACCTCGGCAAGGACGCGCCCGCCTCGCCCGGCGCGGGGCGGCGGCCGTCGCTCACCGCGCGCGACGAGCCGCCCGCGGCGAGCCGCGCGAAGCCCGACGAGTACGCCGAGCTGGTGCGCGTCGCCGACGCCCTCGCCGACCGGCTGCGCCGCGAGGCCGACAGGGTC
>NZ_JEMA01000475.1 GCF_001589285.1 Sorangium cellulosum
GGTGCCACGGCCGGCGGCGGCGTCGCGGCCGTCACGGTCGACGACGGCATCGCCGCGGTCGCGGTCGACGGCGGCGGCGCGGTCGACGGCGGCGCGGCCGTCGCGGCCGACGGCGTCACGGCTAGCTCGCGGGGGATCTCGCCCGCGTCGATCCCCTCGGGCGGCGGCGGCTCCGACCCGGGCGTCACCGGCGTGCCCTCCCATGTCGCGCTCTTGTCCCGGCTCCCGTAGACGAACGGCGGCCGGCTCTCCAGCTCCCGCGCGATGCGGGCGAGCTCCTCGTCGAGGTAGCGCGGGTTCGCGAGCCGCTCGCGGATGCCGCTGTTCAGGTAGCCGCGGATGTCGGGGCTGTGCGGGTAGTACTTCGTGTACACGTTGTACCGGAAGAGCGGCTTCAGCCGGTGCAGGTCCCTGGGCCCGGTCGGCAGGGGCAGGAGCTCGACGAAGCTCTTCCGCTTCGCCCGCTCCTCCAGCCGGTCGAGGACGAGCTGGAGGCTGCTCTCGAGCAGGTGCGGCGCGCAGTGATCCGCGAAATCGTCGTAGAGCAGCCGCATGAGCGCCCTCGCCTCGTCGATCGGCAGCTGCGCCTGCCGCTCGCGGCCCATGCGCCGGACGAGGACCATGAACGGAGAAGGCTGGTCGCCCGTCGCGCGGATCTCCTCCGGGTCGCGGAAGTCCGGTTGCCTGTAGGGAAAATGGCGCGGGTTGATCGCGTCGAAGCCGCCGCGGCCGTAGAACAGGATGCGCTGCCACGACAGGCGCTCTTCCGGCGTGAAGAACTCGACCTCGGCCGCGAGATCCATGTTCATCCCGAAGTACTTGCCCGGCGACGCCGGCGCGGGGAGCGTGATCTTCCCCATCGCGTGGAGGTCGGCCAGGTACTGCATGGCGAGCTCGACCGGCGCGATGCGCAGCCAGTACGACAGCACCGTACCGCGCGCCTCCGGGATCATGAAGATATGGGCGAGGTAGATGACGCAGAGATCCGGGGCGTACGCCGGATTGACGAGCACGGTGCCGTCGCGGACGCCGCGCACCTTCCCGTCCGAGTCCCGCGCGACGAGCAGGAAGTAGCGCATGTATGTGCCCGACGGCTCGGGCGCGTACGGGTCGTCGCGCAGGAAGGCCTCGATGGCCTCCTTGCGCTCCATCTCGCCATGAGGACCGAAGCTGTCCCAGAGGATCTGATACGCCGCGTCGAAATCCGGGTCGGAAGGGTCCTCGATGGACCAGATCTGGTATCTGCGGGTTTCGCGCTCGATCATCTCCACCACGTCCTGGTGGAAGAGATCCTTCATGCAGAGCCGGACGCGCTTCTTCAAGGATGGCTCCCGGGGTCCATGGTGTCAGACGGAGCGTTCATCTGATAGGTAATCATCGTGGCTCGCGAAACGCTCGTCGACACGCGTACGGACATCGATTCCGCTCGCTCGGTGTGGAGCGACGCGGCCCCGGCCTATGAGCCCGTCCCGCCGCTGCGCGAGGACGCCGTGGCGGACGTGGCCATCATCGGGGGCGGGTTCACCGGAGTCTCCACGGCATACCATCTAATCCGTAGATTTCCGAGCCTCCGCGTCATGATCCTCGAGGCGCGTCACCTCGCGAACGGTGCGAGCGGCCGCAACGGAGGCATGATGCTGAACTGGATCAACGGGGTGAGTTACCGTGATCCGGAGCTCACGCGCCGCGTCCACGAGGCGACGCGCGAGGGGATCGACGGGATCGTCGGCCTCATCCAGGAGCACGGCCTCCCGGTGCGCTACCGCCGCGACGGCTGCATGGAGGTGCTCACCGACGCGCGGCGGGCCGAGCTGGCCCACGCGCGGGTGGAGCAGCTCGCTGGCTGGGGCATTCCGCTACAGTACCTGGACAGCGCGGCGCTGGCGCAGCGGCTCGGTGTCCGCGGGGCGGCCGGGGCCGTGCTGGACGCGACCGAGGGGCAGCTCAACGGGGTCGACCTGCTGCGCAGCCTGCGCCCGCTGCTCCTGGCCAGGGGGGTCGCCCTCCACGAGGACACGCCGGTGCTCCGGATCCGCGAGGGGCGCACGATCGAGCTGACGACCCCGGGCGGGGTCGTCCGGGCCGCGGCCATCGTGCTCGCGACGAACGGCTACACGCCGCGGCTCGGCTACTTCAAGACCGGCGTCTTCCCGCTGCACTCCCACGTGATCGCGACCGAGCCGCTCGACGCCGAGGCGCGCGCCGCGCTCGGCTGGGGGCAGGTCGCCGGCTTCAGCGACGATCACGACCGGATCGCGTACGCCAGCATGACCCCCGCCGGCGAGATCGTGTTCGGCGGGGGCAGCAACGCGGCGTACGCCTATCTCTACGGGAACCGGACCTCCTACCCGGGCTCACCCGGCTCGGCGGGGCCGGCGTTCGAGGCGATCCGGCGCCGGATGATCGGCTATTTCCCGGCCGCCGAGCGGCTGCGGATCGCGCACCGCTGGACGGGGACGCTCGGCATCACGATGAGCCGCCTCTGCAGCATGGGGGTGCGCGGCGAGCACCGGAACGTCTACTACGCCCTCGGGTACAGCGGCCACGGCGTGACCCTGGCCAACCTCGCGGGCCGCGTGCTCTGCGACCTCTACGCGGGCGACCACGCCCGGTGGCGGGAGCTGCCCTTCTACATGGCCCCCCTCGGTGGCGTCCCGCCCGAGCCGCTCCGCTGGCTGGGCTATCACGCGTACACGAAGCTGACGGGCCGCTCGCCGCGCCAGGCGGCGTGAGCGCGGCGCGGGGCCGCTGCGGACCGGGGCTCTCCCCGGCGTGTGGGGGCTCGATCGGCGAGGTCGGCGCGAGGGGCTCGCGCCGCGATGAAGGCCGCGTCGAGCGCGCGTCGGGCTCGAGCCGCTCGATCAGCGGTGCAAGGCCGCGTCGAGCGCCTCGGCGAGCGCGCGCGTGAGGTCGCCGCCGGCGTCGGGCCAGCGCGCGGCGACGAACCCGTCCGGGCGGACCAGCGAGGCGCCGGTCGCGCCGACGCCGTACGCGGCCTGGAAGCCGTCCACGCGGTGCGCGCGCAGCGGGAGCCCGGCGCGCGCCGCGACCTCCTCGGCGGCGCGCTCCCAGGCGGGATCGCCGGCGAGCAGGGCGAATCCGTCGCCGAACAGGTCGATCGTCGAGGCGTTCCGGTCGCCGCGCGCGAGCCAGACGTGCGGCGCGCGCGTGCCGGGCTCGCCGGTGAGCGCGAACGCGCGCGGCATGGGGTCGTCGAAGCCGTAGCGGTGGCCGTAGACCACCGCGGTGAAGTCCAGGATCTCGCCCTGTACGTCGGGCGCCGCGTCGCTCCCCGGCGCGTCGAGCCGCATCCGCAGCGCCAGCAGGGCCGCCTGGTTGGCGGTGGCGACGCCCACCGGGCGGCGCTCGGCGTCGTACGTGGCGAGCAGGCCGGGGCCGGCGTGGCCGCGGACCACGGCGGCGAGCTTCCAGGCGAGGTTGGCCGCGTCCTGGATCCCGGTGTTGGCGCCGTGCCCGCCGGTCGGCGGCATCTGGTGGACCGCGTCGCCGGCGAGGAAGACCCGCCCCGCGCTGAACCGGTCCGCGACCCGCTCGGCCACCTCCCAGGGGAAGGTCCCCCCGATGGTGACCGCGAGATCCGGGACGCCCGCCGCGGCGCGGATGCGCCGGATCCAGCGCTCCTCCGTGAAAGCGTCGGGGGTCTCCTGCGCCGGGTCGTAGTGCGTGCCGTAGATCCAGCGGTCCTTCACGTCCGTGCCGACGATGATGCCGGCCCCCTCGGGGTGCGTGACCGTCGCGACGATGAACCGGTGCTGCTGCTGCAAGGGCGACAGGTCGGCGTCGAACAGGGTGGAGATGGCGTGCCCGAGCGAGCCCCGGCCGCTGCGGGAGATGCCGAGCGCCTCGCGCACCGGGCTCTGCGCGCCGTCGGCGCCGACGAGGTACTCGGCGCGGACGCGGTACCGCTCGCCCGTCGACAGGTCGTCGACCTCGGCCGTGACGCCGCCCTCGCCTTGCTCGAACGCGACGACCCGGTGGCGGAACCGCACCTCTGCGCCCTGCGCCCGCGCGCCGCGCAGGAGGATCGGCTCGAGGCGGTCCTGCCCGAGGGCGACGGTCGGGCAGGGGCTGAGATCCGCGCCCCTCGCCGCCCGGTCGATCGGCTCCCACGCGAGGACGGGGCCGGCCAGCGTCACCGCCTTCAGCATGCCCACGGGGACCGCCTCGCCGACGGAGTCCGCCGCGAAGAGGCGGAGCCCCTCGCGCTCGATCTCCTCGCCCAAGCCGGCCGCGCGGAGCAGCTCGATGGTGCGCGGGTTGAAGCCGCGGGCGCGCGGGTGGATGGCGGTGCCCGCGTGCTTTTCGAGCACCAGCGGGCGCACGCCGCGCCGCGCGAGGAACAGGGCGGTCGAGAGCCCGACGAGGCCGCCGCCGACCACGAGGACCGCGACGCGCTCCTCGCGCGCCGGCGGATGATTTCCGGTTTTCATGGGCCCTACGCTGGGTCCGCGCGCCACGGGTGTCTCGGCGGAAAGATCCCGGATCCGTCGATTCGTGCTCGATTCGAACGAGCGCGCGGTGCGCGCGCGGCGGGCGGCTACCTGTCGGCGCGGTACGCGCGCGGCGTGCAGCCGTAGCGCGCGCGGAACAGGCGAGCGAACCGCCCTGGCTCGCGGAAGCCGCACGCGAGCGCGATCTCGAGGACCGTGCCGTTCGACCGGCGGAGCCGGTCGGCCGCGTGCTGCAGGCGCACGGCGAGGAGGTGCTGGTACGGGCTCTCGCCGACCTGGGCGCGGAAGGCGCGCAGGAACGGAAACCGCGTCATGCCGGCCGCGGCGGCGAGGTCATCGACGCTGAGCGGGCGCTCGTACCCGGCCTCGATCGCCTTGAGCGCCCGGCGGATCCGCCGGTCGACGCGCGCCGGCGCGACCGCGGGCGAGGCGGGCCGCACGAGCCCGAACGCGAGCGCGTCGAGCAGCGCGGACAGGCCGGGATCCTCGGGGGCGAGCCCGCCCTCGACCTCCCGCACGATGAGGCGCATCAGCGAGGCGATGCGCTCGTCCGCGCCGAGGACGACCGCCTCGCCGGGCACGCGCGCGGTCGGGCCGAGGGCGTCGGCGGCCTCCGCGAGGACCTCCGGGCGCACGGTGAGCATGTGGCACGCCACGCTCCGCGCCTGCGGCGTGTGCTCGATCCCGGGCGGAACCACGACGCACGCGCCCTGCGCCCCGGCGAGGGCGCCCTTGCCGAGCTGGAAGTCGATACTGCCCCTCTCGACCCACGTCACCTCGACCCCGCCGTTCGCGTGGGTCGGACCGTGGATGACACGGGGCGCCGTCCACCGCCGGGAAACGAGGACCGCGCCCTGCGCGAGGCGCTTCAGCTCGGGGAGCGCGATGGCGAGAGGCACGGCCGGAATCTTACCGGATCGTGCGGGGAGATGCCGCCAGGCCAGCACAGGCCGGGCTTGCGTGTCCGGAGCGCGGGGCGCTATTCGATGCGGGGCCATGTTCTGCGCGCGCTGCCACCGGGAGTACGACGCGGGCCATCGGTTCTGCCCCTACGACGGCGCGGAGCTCGCCGAGGCGCGGCGCATCGAGCTGTTCCGGTTCAAGCCGACCCGGCTGCGGGGCGCCGTCCTCGGGCAGCGCTACGAGGTGCGCGGCTACCTCGGCAAGGGGGCGATGGCGCGCGTCTACCTCGCCGTGGAGCTCGAGACAGGGCAGCCCGTCGCGATCAAGGTCCTGGAGGCGTTCGCCGCCCGGGCGGAGCGGACGCGCGAGCGGTTCGTGCGCGAGGCGCAGAGCGCCGCCATCATCGGGCACCCGAACATCGTCCGGGTGCTCGACGCCGGCACGCGCGACGTCGACGGCGCCCCCTACCTCGTCATGGAGTACCTCTTCGGCGAGTCGCTCGGCGACTGGCTCCGGCGCGAGCGCCGCATGGACGCCGACCTCGCCATCCCGGTGCTGTCGCAGGCCGCGTCCGGGCTCGCCGCCGCGCACCGCGCCGGGATCATCCACCGCGACGTGAAGCCGGACAACATCTACCTCGTGGGCGCGCAGGGCGACCCGTACGCGGTCAAGGTGCTCGACTTCGGCCTGGCGAAGATGCAGGCCGCGGACCACATCACCGCGACCGGCACCGCGGTGGGCACCCTCGAGTACATGGCGCCCGAGCAGGTCGTGAGCGACAGGCCCGACGCCCGCACCGACGTCTACGGGCTCGGCGTGGTCATGTTCCGGACCTTCACCGGCGAGCTCCCGTTCCCGCGCTCGGAGCAGGCGGAGCTCCTCGCCCGGCAGCTCGTGACCCCGCCGCCCCGCCCCTCGGAGAAGCGCCGCGGCATCGACCCGCCGCTCGAGGCCGTGATCCTGAAGGCGATCCGGAAGCACCCCGAGAACCGCTATCCCTCGATGGAGGCGTTCGTCGAGGACCTCGAGCGGCTGGCCGGCGACCGCGACGGGCCGCTCTCGGCGGAAGAGCCGCTCCCGGAGCCGAACGACGTCTATGTTCCGCAGGGATCGTTTGCCAGGAACGCGGCGATCTACTTCTATAGGCGGCTCGGGATGGAAGCCCCACGCTTCGACTGATCAACACCACCTCCCGCGGGCGCTTCCCGCCACCCAGGAGATCCGTATTGCCATGGCCTACACTGCTGCATTCCGATGTCTGACCGGCTGTCCCGGGAGCTACCCGCTGACGCAGCCCCTGTATCGATGCCCCACCTGCGGCGGCCTGCTCGACGTCGCCCACGACATCGACGCGCTCCGGGACCGGAGCCCCGCCACGTGGATGAAGCTCTTCGACGAGCGCTACAAGCGCACGGTGTGGCCCTACGGCTCCGGGGTGTGGGGCAAGCGGGAGTGGGTCGCGCCCGAGGTGCCGGACGAGGCGATCGTGTCGATGGACGAGGGCGGCACCAACCTGTTCTGGGCGGACCGCTACGGCCGCTCGCTCGGGCTGGATGAGGTCTGGGTCAAGCTCTGCGGCAACAGCCATACGGGGTCGTTCAAGGACCTCGGGATGACGGTGCTCGTCTCGGTGGTGAACAAGGCGATCCGCGAGGGCCTCGAGGTGCGGGCGATCGCGTGCGCGTCGACGGGGGACACCTCGGCCTCGCTCGCCGCGTACGGCGCCGCGGCCGGCCTGCCCGTCGTCGTGCTGCTGCCGCGGGGCAAGGTGTCGATGGCGCAGCTCGTCCAGCCGATCGCGTCGGGGGCGCTGGTCCTGTCGCTCGACACCGACTTCGACGGCTGCATGGCCATCGTGCAGCGCCTCTCGGCCGACGGCGTTGTCTACCTGGCGAACTCGATGAACGCGCTGCGCCTCGAGGGCCAGAAGACCGTGGCCATCGAGATCGTGCAGCAGTTCGACTGGACGCTGCCCGACTGGGTCGTCCTGCCGAGCGGCAACCTCGGCAACGCCTACGCCCTCTACGCGGGCTTCAAGATGCTGAAGGACCTCGGCCTGACGACGCGCTTCCCGCGGCTGTGCGTGGCGCAGGCGGCGCGGGCCAACCCGCTCTACCGGGCGTGGTCCGAGGGGCGGAGCGAGGTCGTGCCGATGAAGGCGGGAGAGACGCTGGCGAGCGCGATCCAGATCGGCAACCCGGTGAGCGCGCCGCGGGCGATGATGGCGCTCCAGGCGATGAACGGGGTCGCGGAGGAGGTGACCGAGGACGAGCTCTGCGACGCGGCGGCGCGCGCCGACCGCACCGGGATGTACACCTGCCCGCACACGGCGGTCGCCCTCGCCGCGCTGGAGAAGCTCGTGAAGAAGGGCCTCGTGGAGAAGCGCCAGCGGGTCGTCGTTGTCTCGACGGCGAACGGCCTCAAGTTCACGGAATTCAAGGTGAAATACCACGAGCGCGCGCTCCCGGACGTGACGAGCCGGCACGCCAACCCGCCGGTCGAGCTGCCGCCCGACTACGACCGCGTCCTCGCCGCCCTCGACAGGCACGCCGCGCACGCCGCGCGAGCCGACAAGGATCGCTGAGCGCGCCCGATCGCCCCGCGCCCGCCGCCGCTACCTGCGCCTCGCGCGGCGCCGCCCGCGCTTGCCGCGGGCGGCCGCGGAGGTCATCGCGGAGGCGATGCCGTTTTGCAGGGTGTTGTGCGTGGCGATCCCGCTCATGTCGACGCCGAGCTCGACGAGCGTCCTGGCGACGTCGGGGCGCAGGCCCGTGATGATCACCTCCGACCCGAGCAGGCGCACCGCGACGGCGGCGCGCAGGAGCTCGTCGGCGCACTGGCCGTCGATCTGCGGCACCCCGGTGATGTCGAGGATCGCGGCGTGCGCGCGGCGGGACGCGACGCCGCGCACCAGCGTCTCCTGCACCCGGCGCACCCGCTGCGCGTCGAGCGCGCCGACGAGCGGCATCACGACGATGTCGTCGCTGATGGGGATGAGCGGGGTCGACAGCGCCGCGAGGATTTCGTTCTGCGCCCGGAGGGCCTCCTCCCGGGCGCGCCGCGCCTCGGCCTCCGCCTCGGCGCGCTTGCGCTCGGTGATGTCGCGCACGATCACGACCGCCTCGGCCTGGTCCCTGCCCGCGATCCGGACCTCGTACTCGCGCGTGCCGTCGCTCTGCTGCTCCTGGTACTCGAAGACGTGCGTCGCCTCGTCGGTGAGCGCGCGCGCCACGCGCTCGCTGATCTGCTCGGCCACGCGGGCAGGGAACACGTCGGAGACATGCCGGTGCAAGAAGTCCTCGGCGCGGAGCGTCGGCCGCGACTCCCTGGACGCCTTGAAGCCCAGGCAGGTGCCGTCGCTGCTGATCCGGAGGATCGTGTCGGGGATGGCGTCGAGGAGCGCGCGGTTGTTCGCCTCGCTCCGGCGCAGGGCGGCCTCGACGCGCTTGCTGCCGATGAAGTGACCGGCCTTGGCGGCGATGGCGAGCAGCACGTCGAGCAGCCTCGGGTCGGGCTCGCGCGGCTCGGCGTCCATGAGCTCCAGCACGGCCGCGACCTGCGCGTCGGCGCGGACCGCGATGGGGAGCTCGACCGCGAAGCGGAGGCCGGCTCCACGCGCCGCCTGCGCGCGCGGGTCGTCCTCGACGGCGTCGAGGTCGACGAACCAGCTCGGCTCACCCTGCGCGTGCGCGCGGCCGGGAAGCCCCGCGTCGCGGGCGAACCGGGCGCCCCGCGTCGCCGCCTCGAGCGCGGCCGCGTCGTCGGGCGCGGCGCTCCACGTGTGCTCGCAGCGCAGCCCGTCGCTCTCGTCGTCGCCGAGCCACAGGGCGCCGAACCGGAAGCCGAGCGTCTCCCCGAGCGCGCCGAGGAGGGCGAGGGCGCCCTCCGACAGCGTGGTCGCCTCGACGAGGATCCTGGTCACCGTGTACTGCGCCGACACGTTGTAGTTGGCCTCGGCGAGGGCGCGGCGCTGGTTCCACTTCTCGGTGAGCGCGATGGCCATCTGCCGGACCTCGCTCGGGTCGAACGGCTTCGCGAGGATGAGCAGGTTGTCCGTGTGGCCGAACCGCGCGGAGATCTCCTCCCATGAATAATCCGAGTACGCCGAGCAGATGACGGCCTGGATGGCGCAGTCTTCCTTCCAGATGCGGGAGAGCGTCTCGAGGCCGCCCCACCCCGGCGGCATGCGCGCGTCCACGAAGACGAGGGCGTACGGGGCGCCGCGCTGCAGCGCCTCCCGGACCTTCTCCAGCCCCTCCGCCCCCTGGGTCGCGGACGTGAGCTCGAACCGCACGGGCGCCCGGCCGGGCGGCTCGCGGAGCAGCGCCGACTCGAGGCGATCGAAGGCCGAGGTCTCCGCGTCGCACCGGAGTATCCTCCGGAAATCGTCGTGGATGGCCGCGTTGTCGTCGATCAGCAGAATGCGCCGGTTCTGCTGCCGGCTGGGGTCCCGCATGGACGAGTCCTCGGAGCGTGAGGTGAGGCGCTACTCGACCGGAGGCGCGCCTTCGCCCTCGGCGGGCGGAGACGGCGTCGGTCGCGACCGCGGCTCGGGCGACTCGTCCTCGGTCGACGGCGGGGGCTGGATGGGCGGCGGTGGGGGTGGGCTCCCCTGGTCGTCGCTGTCCCGCGCGGCGGGCTCCGAGGCGCCGGGCGACTGGGTCAACCCGGAGGGCTTCCGCGCTGTCGTGGTCGGGCTCGACCCCGGCGAGTCGCCTGGCTTGCTGCGGCCGCGCGCCGCCGGCGAGTCCGCGGCGTGCGGATCGAACCGCGGCCGCTTCAGCGCGCCGTGAATGTGCCAGCCGTAGAAGCCGTCGGCGCGCTTCGACCGCTTCATCTTGGGCTGCTGCATCTCGATCAGCCCGGGCATGTTCGAGCCCGGCGCGCCGAGCAGCGACTTCGTGAGATCGTTCTTCGACCGGTAGGCGTCGGTGAACTTGAAGCGGACGTAGAGATCCGCCGTGGAGTTGTTCCACGGCTCGCGCATGTTGACCTTGCCGTCGCCGTCGAGCTCGAGGTCCGAGCCGTTCGCCGTCATCTTCGTGATCTTGAGGACGCCCTCCTTCGCCTCCGCCGACAGGACGAGCTCGCCCAGCTTGGCCTCCGGGAGCGCGATGAGCCCCTGGATCTTCGTCTTGCCGTCGCCGACCGAGACCTCCTTGGCCGAGACCTCGAGCGTGCCGTTCGCCTTGTTGAACTTGCCCTCCGGCGCGTCGAGCTCGAGGGTCGCGCTCAGCGTGCCGGCGATGGGCAGGCCGAGGATGTCCCCGAGCGGACCCACCTTGGCGAGCTCCACGTCCGAGACCTCGACGTGCATGTCGCCGCCCGATTTGCCCATCGGGACCACGCCCTCGACCTCGCCGCCGAAAACGCTCGCCCAGAACGAGACCCGCATCCGCCCGATCAGGAGGGGGAGGATCTTCATCCGGGCGTGCGCCTCGTCGATCTCGACGACGCTCGGCTTCGGCGCGCCGTCCTTCGCGGCGTCGCCCGAGGTGAAGGCGGCGGCGCTCGTCCTGCTGCTCGATCCGACCTCGTTCGGCGGCAGGATGAGGCGCACGCCCCGCATCTCCACCCCCGTGAACCAGTAGGCGTCGAGCTCGTCGATCTCGAGGCGCTGCGCCGGGCCGGAGCCCCGCTTCTGCTGCGCGCGGTCGAACTCGGCGATCAGCCGGTCCTTGAGCCGGTCATAGGGGAACGTGAGGTAGCCGAAGAGCCCCAGACAGAAGAGGTAAAAGAGCGGATAGACGGCCCATTTCGCGATCTTGAGGAGGCGCTCTTTCACAGCTCTTCCTCCTCGACGTCGCCGGCGGGGGCCGCGGTCGGCGCGGGGCTCGCCGGCTGGGGATCGCCCTTCCGGTCGAACGCGGAGATGCCGAGCTCCACCTCGTAGGAGTCCGGCTCCCCGGCGCGCGGCTTGATGTTCAGCCGCGTCACCGCGACCGGGTGGCCCGAGCTCTCGACGCGCTCGAGCATCTTGGCGAGCCCGAGCATCCCGATCCGGTGCATCTTCACCACCGTGACGCGCTCGGTGTACTTCTTCCCGTGCGGGACGTCGGGGCGATCCTGCGACTCGGCCGCGGTGAGCCCCTGCTGCTTCGCCGCGTCCTCGATGAAGCCGGCGAGGGGCGGCGCGGGCCGCGCGTAGCGCGCGAGCAGGGCGTCCCGCTGCGCCTTTCGCTCGTTGACCTTCCCGGAGGCCTCGTAGATCGACTGCAGCAGATCGCGCATCTCCTGGTTCTCGGTGCGCTTGCTGGAGGCGACGCTCGCGAGCCCGATCGGCACGAGCAGGAGCACGCACACGGCCACGAAGCCGAGGAGGATGGTGAGGAGCCGGCGCTCGCGCGGCTCCAGCTTGTCGAGTCGCTCGCGGAGCGTCATCGCGATCCCTCCGGTTTGTCCGCCGCGCCCGCGGCGGCGCTGTCCACCGCATCAGCGGCGCCGGTCTTCTTCTTCTTCTTGTCCTCGCACTTGAGATCCAGCTCGAGGACGTACTTGTGCCTGCCCTCGGTGAACTGGCTCGTCCGCGCGATCTTCACGTCGCGGAAGCAGCGGTGTTCCTTCATGTGATCCGCGATGATCTGCGCGTCGGACACCGACGGGACCACGCCCTGGATGGTCGTGTGGCCGCGGTTCACGTCGAGCTCGAGGACGTCGTGAACGATCTCCTTCGGCACCGCCTTCGAGAGCTGCACCATGACGTCGAAGGCGTCGACGCGGGGCATGGGGTCCTCGTCGGCCGCGCCGGGGCCCTGGTCGAGCAGCTCGCGGGCCTTCACGGGGTCGCTCGTCTCCTCGCCGAGCACGTCGCGGGACGCGGTCGCGAGCGAGGCGAGCAGGAGCTCCCGCTCCGCGTCGAGGGTGCGCATCTCCGCCACGACGGAGAACCCGAAGCTCAGCGCGATGACGGTGCCGAGGCCGGCGAGGATCGGGATCTTCTCGCGCAGGAACGGGTAGCTGCGCTCGGCCTCGAGCGCGCCCTTCCTGAGGTTGAACCCCTTGGTCTTCGGCGTGAGCCCGAGCGCGAGGCCGAGCGCCTTGGCGAAGCGGGGCAGCGCCGCGGCCTGCTCGGGCGTGAGCCCTTCGAGGCGAGGGGTAGGCAGCGGCAGGATGGTGAGGCCGAGCTGGGTCGACAGGAACAGCTCCGCGCCCTGCGCCGTCGCGCCGCCGCCGACGAGGTACAGCCCCGCGAGCGGCTCGCCGCCGAGGTTGCGCCACGCCGCGAGGGTCTGCCGGAGCTCGCGCGCGAGCGCCGGCGCCGTCCCGGGGAGGCCGGCCGTCCCCCGCGACAGCGTGCGGGCGAAGACGGGCTCTCCGCCGGAGAGGATCACGATCTCGGAGGTGAGGTAATCGAGGTCGAGGATCGCGATCGGCCCGCTCGCGCCGGTGGTGGGCGGCGCGGCGAGCTCCGGCATGACGGCCTCGAGGTTGGCGAGCGCCACCGCCCCGAGCGCGACGCGCTCCGGCTCGAAGCCGAGCGCCTCCTTCACGACGGCGATGCGCTCGCGCACGTCGTCCGCGCGCGCGACCGCGGCGAAGACGGGCAGCGTCTCGACGCCGTGCGGCCGCTTCAGCATGCGGTAGTCGAAGACCGCGTCCTCCATCTCGAACGGCACCGTGGCCTCGAGCTCGAAGCCGAGGATGTTCTCGACCTCCTTCTGCGCGGCCGCGGGCAGGTCGAGGCGGCGGTAGAACGACCGCTCCCCGGAGAGCGCGATCGCCGCGCCGTCGGGGCGGTGGAGCCCCACCGCGGCGCGGATCGCCTCGGCCTCGGAGAGGCCGTCCGTGACGGCCACCTCGCCGAGCGCCTCGACGAAGACCCTCCTGTAGGCGGTGCGGATGAGCACCGCCCGCACCACGGATTTTCCAGCATCTATCCCGAGCAGCCTGTGCATATCCGCGCTTCTTCCCGGAGGGGTGTCCTATTCGATGCGATAGTAGACGATCGTCCCGGCGGGGTTCGACCGGACCTGTTGTTCGTACGCATCCGGCGTCGCGGGGGAGACGGCCCCATTGGAGCCGGGACGGCTGAGCTCGTTCGGGTCCGGCTTGACCTCCTCGAGCTTTCCTGCCCCCGTGAGATCGACGACCGCGTGGATGCGCACGCGCGTCTCGCGCTTGTTCCCCGGGACGATGCCATCGGCGTAGATGCTCAAGAAGCTGCTCCTGTTGCCGAGAAAACTCGAGGGCTTCGCCCTGAACTTGACGGGCTCGACGCCCATCGCCTTGAGCTGCTGCCCGATCATCGTTCCGAGCACCGAGGATTTGTCCTCTTTCTGCGTCATCGCGATCTCGAACTCCTTCACGGTGGGAAAGAGGAGCCCCCCGGTCAGGCTCTGCACGAGCGACGTCACGGTCAGGAACGACGCCATCTGGTTCGGATCGGTGCAGAGCGGCGTGGCCGGACGATCCACCACGTTGTCGTTGCACGTCAGCGCCCAGAGCGTCTGCGCGCTCGCGGAGATCACGTTCGTCTTTTGCTTGCGGCTCCCCCAGACGGTAAGGACCCTCTTGTCGGGGTTGCTCGGCTCGGGATCGACGAATGTCGCCCAGAAGTCGTCGCTCATGCCCCGGACGAGCCGTAGCTCTTCGACCGAGTCGTACGGGGCGTTCTTGCGCAGATACGGGAGGCCGACCGTCTGGTAGAAGCTGTCCTCGGCCCCGGTGGAGCTCGGTGCTTCCATCTTGAAATCGCAGTTGAATGTCTGGTCGCCTGGATCGGCCCAGTCGACGAGCGCGCTGCAGATGGTCATGCGGTCAGAGAACTGGCCGTCACCGTCGCGCTCCTCGAAGAGCGGATTGTATTGCTCGGGGGCGATGAGGCCGGAGAGCTGGCCTCCGACGATGAGCTGGTCCGAGACGGCTACATCGTCCGCAGCGCGGTTGATGTTGATCTTCGAGCCCTCGTCGACGACCTTGAGCTCGAAGCGGCCGCCGCCGGTGAGCCCCAGGTTCTTGCCCGCCGCGCTGCCCTCGCCCGCAGGCGCGGGCGGCGGCTCCACGCCGGGCTCGACGAGCTGCGCGTTGAAGGGGCCGAGGAACATGTCGGTGAACTTCCAGACCGGCACCTGGATGTTCTTCATGCCCATCATCCCGAGCATCGGCCCGAGCGCCGTGCTCACGCTCGGCTCGGCGGCGATCAGCATCCGCGACAGGTTCACGGCGCTCTTCGCGTAGTACTCGGCCCGGAGCGCGTCGCGATCGGCGAGCGCCGCCGAGAGCTCGGTGGAGGTCTCCTCCTGGAGCTCGGTCAGGAACACGGTGAGCACCGTGATCGCGCCGAGCACCATGACCAGCGCCACGCCCCGCCGGTCGCCCCGCGCCCGCAGGCGGCGGCGCGCGCGCCCGCCCGCCGCGGGGTGGGAGGCGCGCCTCCCGGCGTGATGGCGCCCGGGGCGGCTCATGGCGTCGTGTTCCCGAAGGCGATGGGCACCTGCATCGGGATAGGCACCTTCGTCTCGAACTTGATGGGCTCCCCGCCCGGCCCGCCGTTCAGGACCAGCGTCACCCACACCTGCGCGGGGAGCCGGTCGGGCTGCGCCGCCGGCTGCGTCGAGTCCCACGAGTCGGTCCACTCCCCGGTGATGGGATCGAGGTACTGGATGTTGAAGCTCTCGATGTCCTCGGCGAGCACGTTGACGATCCCGCCCCTCGTGGGCTCGGTATCGATGGTCTTCGCCTCGCGCCGCACGAGATCGAGCTTGTCGCGCTCGGGGTCGCGCGAGCCGAAATAGCCGATCTCGCACTGGTCCGACTCGTGGACGTTCCTGAGGAGCCTCCGGTGCGCGAACGCGGTGAAATCGATGCGATCGGCCGGCGACGCGTCCTCGCCCGTGAAGGCGGTGAGCCGCACCGCGACGTTCTTGTCGGCCGGCTGGTGCCGGGACAGAAAGGCCGCCTGGAGCTCGCGCGAGATGCGCGCGATCGCGCCGCGGCCCTGGTGGTAGCGGTCGCTCATCCGGGAGATGCCCGAGCGCGCCCGGCTCATGCCGTCGAAGGCCCCGTAGATGAGCGTCCCGATGAGGGCGAGGATCCCCACCGAGACGAGGACCTCGAGGAGCGTGATGCCGCCTGCGCGCCGGCGGCGCCGGCGCCCCGCGAGGGCGCTCGCGCGTCGCGCCGTCATGTTCCTCCCCCCTGTCCGCTGCCCTCGGCGCCCTGCTCGGGCTGGCCCATCTGGGGGATCGTGACCCACTGCACGAGCTCGAGCGCGTGCTCCCGCGCCCCTTGTTTCCAGGTCAGCTTGACCGTCACCCGCCGCGCGCTCGCCTCGAAGATGGGCTGGAGCGTCGGCGCGAGCATGTCGATGAACGGCTGCAGGAGCCCCGCGACCCCGCCCGCCGCACTGCCGCCCCCCGCGCCGCCGCCGGCGAACGACTGCGCGAGGTCGCCGAGCTCGCCGCTCGGCGGGGCGGTGCCGCTCGGCTCGCCCGGCTTGAACCCGAGCCCCTCCAGGCCGGTGTCGAGGTCCAGGTCGCCGTAGTTGGGCTCGGGCATCTCGGGCTTCTCGATGCGCCACTCGCACTTCACGTTGGGCGACTCGTCGCCCTCGCAGCACGGCCCGCTGTCGATCTCGTCGAGCGCCGGCAGGCCGTCCCTGGCGAGCCGCTCCTCGATCTCGGTCATCTTGCAGCGCGCGAGCCCATTCGCGAAGCTGATGCTCCTCGCGTGCGCCGCGGCCGAGAAGGCGCCGGCCTGCGCCGACAGGATCGCCGTGAGGCCGAGGCCGAGGATGGCGACCGCCACCATGACCTCGAGCAGGGTGAAGCCGCGGGCGCGCATCAGAACCCCGTGTCCTCGCGCTCCGACTCCTCGGCGTCGTCGCGCGGCCTCGGCATGCTCGCCTTGCCCTTCTTGAGCTCCGTCTTGCCGGTCAGCGGCGAGACGAGCACCGTCATCACCGAGTCCTCGGTCTCCGCGCCGCCCAGGCTGAGCTGGATCGCGGCGCGCTCGGTCTGGCCGCCGGGCCAGAAATAGAGATAGGCCCGCCCCTCCGTCGCGGGCTCGTCCTGGTGCGCCGTCTCCACCTGGAGGAAGCGGACGCCGCTCGAGAGCTCCTTGCCGGCCCTGTCCTTCTCGGGGTTGAAGCCGTATGCCTTCGCCGGCGCGAACGAGGGCCGCGGCGCGCGCGGCCCCTTCAGGATCGCCTCGGCCTCCGCCACCGCCGCCCGCTCGGCCTCGGTGGCCGCGGCGGCCCCGCCGGTCCGGTCGTTCCTCTCGACGAAGAGCTCGCCCGTGGACTCCTCGAGCACGATCATCCGCTCCTCGAAATCGAAGACCAGCCGCACCGGCTTCGACTTCGCGTTCGCGTGCGCGTAGGCGACCCGGACGGCGCCCGCGAGCAGCGCGGCGCTCCGCTTCAGCCGCGCGCTCGTGACCGCGCCCATGCCGAGCATGACGGAGCCGCTGATGAGCGCGATCACCGTGACGGTGATCAGCACCTCGACAAGCGTGAGTCCCCTCGTGCGACGGCGTGTCATGAGCGCTCCTACGTCCAGCGCGGCGTTACATCTCCGCGATCTTGTTGAGCTCCGACTGCTTCATGTCGTCCCGGATGTCGTCCGGGGTGTTCTCTTTCCGGTCGTTGCCGGACGAGACGACATGAACCTCGTTGGTGGCCTCGTCGCACTTGATCTTGTACGGCTGGCCCCAGGGATCGTCCGTCTTGTTGCCGTCGATCTGCTTCGCGCTCACCAGCGTCTGGATTGTCGGGCACCCGTCGCTGCCCGCGCCGAGCTGCTGGTACTGCTCCGCGGCGCTCTTGATGATCGTCGCCCCGGTATAGGCGCTCTTGACGCGCGACTGCTTGAGCTTCGGCCACACCACGAGCGTGGCGCCGCCGGCGATGATCGCCATGATCGTCACCACGATCAGCACCTCGACCAGGGTCACGCCCCGCGAGAGCTTCCGGCCCAGCCGTCGAATCCTTCTTGCGCTGCTTGCTCTGTTCGTCTCCATCTCTCACTCCACCCTGTCAAGTCCGCCGATTTCGCCGTCCGGTCCGTCGCTCATCAGATCGTATCCCTCCGGATCCCTCCTGCCAGGGCAGGTGAGCCGGAGCGGCCTGCCCCACGCGTCGACCAGGTCGATCGCGAGATATCCCTCGCGCTTCAGCTCTTCCAGGGAGCCCGGGCACCGCCGCTCGTGATCGGCGCGGTACAGCGTGATCGCCCCGTGGACGACGGACAACGTGGCGCGGGTCGACCGAATTCCCACGAGCCGCCGCTCGCGCGCGCCGAGCAGCAGCAGCAGGACCGCCATCGCGAGGCCGGCGGCGAAGGGCTTCGCGCGCGCCACGCCGCTCCGCCGGAACAGCCCGCCGGCGCGCTCCCAGGGGAAGAAGATCGTGCTCTCTCGCTGCCTGCGGCGTCCCATGAGCCACCTACCCGACGAAGCTCGACATCTGGATGAGCGGCATGAGGATCGAGATCGCGATGAACGCGACAGCGCCGCCCATGATGACGATCATGAGCGGCTCGAGCAGGCTGGTGAGCACCTGGACGCGGGTCTCCACGGCGGCGTCATAGGCGTTGGCGACGTTCTCCAGCATCGACTCGAGCTGCCCGCTCTTCTCGCCGATGGCGATCATGTGGGTGACCATCGGCGGGAACCGCCCGCTGCGCTTCAGCGGATCGGCGATGCTCTGGCCCTCGCGGATCGACCCGATGGCGTCGATGACGACCTTCTCCAGGGCGGCGTTGCCGAGCACGCTCCGCACGATGTCCATGGCGCTGAGGAGCGCGACGCCCGACGAGAGCAGCGTCGCGAGCGTCCGGGCGAAGCGCGCGATGGAGAGCATCTGGATGAGCTTGCCGAAGATCGGCGCCTGCAGCACGAACGTGTCCCACCGGAGGCGCCCCTTCGGCGTCCGCACCCAGCGGCGGAACCCGTAGATCGCGCCGGCGAGCGCGATCAGCACGAGCCACCAGTAGCTCGCGGCGAACTCCGACGTGCCGATGAGCGCCGCGGTGTACCAGGGCAGCGCCTGGTCCATCGACGCGAAGATGCCCGTCACGTTCGGCACGACCGCGATCATGAGCACGGAGATGAGCCCGATGCCGATGAGCGCCATCAGCGCCGGATAGGCGAGCGCCGCGGTCACCTTGCCCACGAGCTTCGCCTGGTTCTCCATGAAGGTGGTCAGGCGGGTCAGCACGCCCTCGAGCGTGCCGGAGGCCTCGCCGGCGCGCACCATGCTCACGTAGAGGGGCGGGAAGACGGAGGGGTGCGCCTCCAGGGCCTTCGCGAAGCTCGTGCCCTCGCGCACCTGCTCGCGCACCTGCGTGAGCACCTTCTTCAGCGACTCCTTCTCGACCTGCTCGATGAGCGCGTTGAGCGACTCGAAGAGCGGGATGCCGGCGCCGATGAGCGTCGCGAGCTGGCGGGTCATCACGGCGACCTCGGACGTCGAGGGGCGGCCCGCGAAGGCGAGGATCTTGATGTCGCGCTTCGCCTTCGCCTTCGCGGCCTGCTCCTCGGTCGCGCCGGTGAGCATGATGCCGTCCTTGCGCAGGGCGGCGCGCAGGGCCTTCGCGTTCTCCGCGTCGCGGACCCCTTTGACCGGCTTGCCGGTGCCGACGAGGATGCCTTTGTATTCGAATACCGCCACGGCCTTCCCTACTCGTCGACGATGACGTCTTCCTGGGTCGCCGCGAGCACCTCCTCGACGGTGGTGGTGCCCTGGAGCACCTTGCGCGCCCCGTCGTCACGGAGCGTATCCATCCCCTGGGAGATGGCGACCCGCTTGATGGTCTGCGCGTCCGCGCTCTTCAGGATGAGCGGGCCCACCGCGTCGTCGATGATCATCAGCTCGTAGATGCCCCGCCGGCCGATGAAGCCCTTCTGGTTGCAGGCGTCGCAGCCCCCGGGTTTGTAGAACACGGCCCGGTCGATGTCCTGCCCGATGTAGTCGTATTTCTGTCCGTGCACGCCGTACCGGTTGGAGAACTTCCGCCGGGCCTTCCAGGCGAGCCGGTCCTGGTCGAGGCCGAGCTGCTGGAGCTCGTAGTCGGAGGGGCGGTAGGCGACCTTGCAGGTCGGGCAGAGCAGGCGCACGAGGCGCTGGGCGAGGATGCCGATCACGCTGCTCCGCACGAGGAACGGCTCGATCTCCATCTCGACGAGGCGCGTCACGGCGCCGGCCGCGTCGTTCGTGTGGATGGTCGAGAGCACGAGGTGGCCGGTGAGCGACGCGTGGATGGCGATCTCGGCCGTCTCCTTGTCGCGGATCTCGCCGACCATGATCACGTCCGGGTCCTGCCGGAGGAAGGCGCGGAGCGCCGAGGCGAAGGTGAGCCCGATCCCGGGGTGGACGTGGATCTGGTGAATGCCGCCGATCTCGTACTCGACCGGGTCCTCGGCCGTGAGGATGTTCCGGCTCGGCTCGTTGATCCGGTTGAGGCAGGCGTAGAGCGTGGTCGTCTTGCCGCTGCCTGTCGGGCCGGTGACGAGGATGATGCCGTCCGGCCGCTGGATGAGCCCGTCCATCAGGGCGTACTCGCGCGGCGCGAAGCCGAGGTCGTCGAGCCCGAGCAGGACCGAGGCCTTGTGCAGGATGCGCATCACGATCCGCTCGAAGCCGCGGCTCGTCGGCACCGTGGAGACGCGGATGTCGACGCTCTTGCCCGCGATCTTGAGGGTGATGCGGCCGTCCTGCGGGAGCCGCTTCTCGGCGATGTTCAGCGACGCCATGATCTTCACGCGCGCGATGATCGGCGCCATGAACTGCTTCGAGGCGCGCTTCGCGACGTAGAGCTCGCCGTCGATCCGGTAGCGGACGACGACGTCGCGCTCCTCGGGCTCGATGTGGATGTCGCTCGCGCGCTCGCGGACGGCCTGCGCGAACAGGCCGTTGACCCAGGCGATGATCGGGGCGTCGTCGTCCGAGTCGATGATGTCGACGAGGTTGTCCTCCTCGAGCGCCGCCTCGCCCTCGAGCTTCGCCCCGCCGTCCTCCTTCTTCTCCCAGATGCGGTTGATCGCGTTCAGCACGGCGTCGCTCGTCGCGACGGCGATCTCGACCGGCTTGCCGAACAGCGCCCGCACGTCGTCGATCGCGGTCGTGTCGAGGGGGTCGGCGGTCGCGCAGTAGACGACCCCGTCGTGCTCGGCGAGCGGCAGGATCTTGTGCTGCTTGGCGTAGGTGATCGGCACCCGGCTCGCGAGCTCGAGCGGCACCGCGTCGATGTCGATGCGCTGGAGGAAGCCGACCTCGCACTCCTCCGCGAGCGCCTTCGCGATGCTCGCCTCGTCGGCGATGTTGGACGAGACGATGAGGTCCGCGAGCGGCTGACCGCGCTCGCGGACTGTGTCGTAGAGCGGCGCGAGCCGCTCCGCGGGGACGACGCCCCGGCGGACCAGGATCTCGCCGAGATACTGCTGCGTGCTCATTCGACGCGCTCCATCTGCCGCCCGCCGATCGGTCGCCGCGAGGGCCGCGCCGGCGGCGCGGCCCCGTTCGGCGGCGGGGGCGGGGGCGCGTCGCCGTCCATCTCCATACCAGGGGCCATCGGCCCGCCGGCGCTCTTGCCGCCGAAGACCGGCAGCCCCACCGGCTCCACCGGCGTGTGCTCCCGCGGCACCTTCGGCCGCGCCTCCTCCTCGAGCCGCGCGCGCTCCTCCTCGGTCAGGATCGACTGCCGGATGTCCTCGACGAGCCCGTTCGACCGGCCGAAGTCGCGCGGCGGCTCCCACGCGGCGCTGTCGCTGAAGACGAAATAGCGGTCGATGAACTCCTGCCGCTCCTGCATCTTGCGCTCGAAGATGGCCCGGAGGTCCTCCTGATCGCGGATGACGTAGGGCGTCAGCACGAGGAGCAGGTTCGTCTTCGTCTTGGTCCTGACCCGCTGCCGGAAGAGGAACCCGAGCACCGGGATGTCGCCGAGCACCGGGATCTTCGTCTCCGAGGTCGTCGTGCCGTCGCGCACGAGGCCGCCGATCACCACGGTCTGCTGGTCCCGGACGACGAGGGTGGTGCTCGCTGTGCGCTTGTTGATGGGGATCGCGCCGAGCGCGCCCTCGAGGGGGGCGCCGGCGTCGGAGATCTCCTCGGTGAGCTCCAGCCGCACCTGGTCCGAGTCGTTGACGTGAGGGATGACCTTGATCTTCGTGCCGACGTCCTGGCGCGCGGCGGCGCCGCCGAGGCCGCCG
>NZ_JEMA01000476.1 GCF_001589285.1 Sorangium cellulosum
CCCTCGACGGCGCGCCCCGCGGGCTGGCCTCCGGGCGTGCTCCCGGGCGGCGCGACGCGGACCTGCGCCCCCTCGCGCAGCGCCTCCGCGCCGCGCACAACGAGGCGCTCGCCCACGGAGAGCCCCGACTTGACCTCGACGCGCCCGTCCCGCGTGCGCAGCCCCAGCGAGAGCACGCGCTCGCGCGCGGTGGTGCCGTCGACGACGTAGGCGAGGAACCCGCGCTCGCTCGGCCGCACCGCTGTCTGCGGGATCACCGGCGCGTCGCCGCTCGCGCCGACGGGCACGGTCACCTCGGCGAAGGTGCCGGCGCGGAGCAGCTCCTTGCCCTCGCCCTGCACCTCGCCTGTCACGGCGACCATGCGCGTCGCGGGATCGGCCGCGTCGGCGACGTGCGTCAGCTTCGCGCTGTAGGTGCGCGCGTCGCCCTTCACCAGGAAGCGCGCCTCCATGCCGGGGCTGACGCGCGAGGCCTCGGCGGCGGCGATCTGGAAGCGGAGCAGGAGCGGGTCGCGGCGGAGGAGCGTCGCGAGCACGGCGCCGACCGCCACGTGCTGGCCGGTCTGCACGGTGCGCGTCTGGATCTTCCCCTCGATGGGCGCGCGCACGTAGGCGTCGCGCAGGTTGAGGAGCGCCTGGTCGACGGCGACCTTCGCCTCGGCGACCTGCGCGGCGGTTGTCGCCGCCCTCGAGCGCCAGGACGCGACGTCTTCCTTGCTGAACACGCCCTCGGAGCCCTCGGCCTCGCGCCGCTCGAGCCCGGCGGACGCCTCGGCCTGCGTGGCTGTCATGCGGTCGAGCGTCGCGCGCGCCGCGCGGACGGCGAGGTTGTACCGGGCCGGGTCGATCTCGACGAGCACCTGCCCCGCCTTGACCTCGTCGCCCTCCATGAACCGCACCGCCTCGACGACGCCGGCGACGCGCGCTGTGAGCTGAACCTGCTCGAACGCCTCGACCGTGCCGACGGCGGGGATGGCGTACTCGACGCGCTCCGCGGCGACGGGCATGACCTCGACGGGGAAGCTCATCCCCTGCTTCCCCGGTCTCCGCCCCTGCTCGGGCGAGGCCTCCTCGCCCTTCTTGCAGGCCGGAGATCCAAGGACGAGGAGCGCCGCCACGAGGGCGAGCGCGGCGACGCGGATCGGTTGGAGCGCCATCGGGTTGGAGGCTTAGCGCAACTTCCGGACGAGCGCGCGTGCTTCGCGGGCCGGCCTGGCCGCGTGACGCGGGCAACACGCCGCATTTCGGGGGGCGCCGCTCCGGAAGGGCGCGCCGCTTCGGAAGGGCGCGCCGCTTCGGGGGCGCGCGGCGCTTCAGCCGAGAAGAGGGCTCTCGGCGGGGCCCTTGGCGGGCGCGGTCTCGGGTTTCGCCGCGTCGCGGGTGGCCTTGGCGCGGCGCGCGGCGGCGCGGCGGCGGCGCTCGTAGCTGCTCGTCACCTCCCGCAGCACCTCCGGATTCCGCTGGAACACCCGCGCTGCGGCCTTCCGCACCAGCGCGATCTTCTCCTGGAGCAGCCTGAGGAGACCGTTGCGGATCCGGGTCGCCGCCTTGACCTCGGACTCCGTGGCCGGCCGCGCAGCCGGCGCCGCGGCAAGCGCGCGGGCGAGCTCCTTCGCCTCGGCGATGAGCGCGACGTCGAAGTCCTCGTCCACCTCCACGAGCCGGTCCTTCAGCGACTCCGCGAGCGTCGCATAGTCGCTCAGCGCCTGGTGCAGCGAGCTGGAGCGCTGCCCGATGTCGGCGTGGAACTCCTGGACGGCCGCGAGCTGCGCGTCGGCGGGCTCGTCCACGCCGTCGTCGAGGAGGAACTCGAGGGCGGACTCAATCTCGTCGAGGACGAAGCGCGCGCGCTCGCCGTGGTCGACGACGACGGGATCGATGAGCAAGAGCAGCTTCGTTTGCGCCTCCTGAACCGCGTACACCAGGGAGACGATCTCCTCTCCGGTGCTCTCGGGCAAGCGCGCCTTGACGCGCCTCAGGCCCGGCAGCGCGCCGGCAGGCTGCCAGTACTTGCTAAAGAATGCGGCGACCTGACCTGCCTCCTTGAGGGCGATATCGTAGGGCACCTTGAGGGGGTTCTCCGTCTGCGCAGCGGCCTTGGCCTGCTCGTGCCAGCGGTCGTAGTGGTTGGTCGTCTGCTTCCTGGGCATGAGCGCGAGACTTACCCGGCGAGAGAGTGCCTGGGAAGGTGCTCGGGGAGTCGCGAACGTGCTGTCGAGCCCGCCGGAGCTCGCGAGAATCGTTGACCGTCGGTCCTTGTACTGGGTGGACCGATGGACGGCGGCCGGGCCGAGCTGGCCGACGCACGCCTCGACCCCCGCGAGGTAGCCGGTCCCGCTCGAACCACGAGCGAGATACCACGCGGACAGAATCACGGTTCAGGCCACCTGCTGACGCCGCCTCCCCGCCGCGAGAACGATGCGCGCGTCCGGAAGGGGGCTGCATGAAACCTGGCTTGAAGCTGAAGGCAGGCGCGCGCGTGCTGTGCGGCGGGCTCGCGGTGATGCTCGCGTCGGCGTGCGATCTGTCCTACACCTGCGACACTGCGGAGCCGGGAAGCGCGGGTGCTGGATACCCGACGGAGTCTGTGGGAGCGGGAGATTACCTCAGAGATGGCGACGAGGGCGAAGGCGAAGAAGTGGGCAGCGACTCGTTCGAGCTGATGGCAGGGTGCACGCCGACCAAGACCTGCACCGATATGCGACATGTACGTCGACTGCCAGAGCAGGCCTTGGCCCTGCTCGCGCTTCGTTGACGAGGGGATAACGCTCTGTGCCATATGCCAGGAGAATTGCCTGAAGGGCGGCGACTACAAATTTAGACAGTGCTACAGCTGCGGGTTTTATTGAACATGACGAGACGCGCCAACATTCTCGGAGCGACCCATGTCGCCTTTGACGGGCTCACCATGGAACACCTGTCGCAGCTCGGCGCGACCCATGTCGTGCGTGTGTCCGACCGCCTTGTCGTCGGCCCGAGCCGTCGAGATGCTCTGGAACATGCTCGGGCACGTCAGATGTGGTGGAGCTCTACCGAGCCATGGGACAAACTGTATTCGCCGGATGTCCGCTGGGAGCTCCCCATCGTGCTGTGGGTGTCGGCGAGCCTCCACGAGCGCGTGAACCTCTGGAGGACATGTAGCTGGTTGCGCCGTCTTGGGATCGCACACCACGACGTCCTGGTGCTCGAATTCGATCCAGTTCCACTGTCAAGCGCAGCGAGCCGCGAGGTACTGACGCGTCCGTTTACCTGCTCCGAATCGGTGTCTGATCATCCTGACGAGGTTCTCCTCGAGCGCATCGAGGAGGCACGCCCTTGGCCGCGCGAGCGCTACGATCGTGCCGTTAGCCTCTGGGACATGTACGTCGATGAAGATCCAGCGCCGTTCGTCGAGAGCTGCGTCCGCGGCGTTCAAGGCTTTCCAGAGCTTGCCCCCCTGTGGGCGCTCCTCTCTCGCTTTTTTCCAGCAAGGACCACGGAAGGATCCCTACGCCTCAGCCGATTCGACGAGCTAATCTTTGCCCTCCTCTCGAAGGAGTGGAAAACCCCGTTAGCCTTGGTCGCCCACGAATCGGAGACGCAAATGAACCTGTGGCATCTCCTTTCCTGCACGGGTGATCTGCTCCTCCCACGCCGGCTCGAGCACTGGGCAGGACATGATTCGAGCGCGGCCATGGAGCGCGCGCCTGGCCCAAGGCCGCCTGATGCTGGCTACCCGATGCTCTCCGAGGTCTACCGCCTCACCGAGCGTGGGCTCCGGCTCCGGGACACGGGGCTCGATCAGCTCGCGGATGCGCCAACGTTGCCCATCGCCGGGACCGAGGCGTACGCGCCTTCAGCCCCCTGGGTGCTGCTCGAAGAGGGCCGGCTCACGCGGCTGTGAAGGCAGCCCTTGGCCGGGGGGCCACACGACACCCCCGATGCGCAGGCCCGCCCAGCAGGACGAGCTACGGCTTCAGCGTGATCGGTATCGTGTGGTACTGGCGAGCGAAGATCGAGCCCCTCCGGATGGCAGGGTCGACGGTCCCGAGGCGGCCGCGGTCGAACCGAAGCGAGGCCTGGCACCCCTCGAGGGGAAGACCCGTGGGATACGAGTCCCTGGGAATGACAAACGAGCCGGTGTCGTCTGTGAACCCGCCGGAGCGAGACCAGGATACCTCGTCAACGCAAGGCCCCGGGTCGTCGAAGCTGACAGGCCCGAGCGACCAGCTCATCCGGTCGTCCGTGCCCAGCGGCTCCCACGCCAGCACCAGATCCTCGCCGGAGCTGAGTCTGAACTCGCTGTCCTGCTCGGGAGACGTGAGCTCTGAGCGCTCGGGCATCACGACCTCCCAGCCGTCGAAGTCGTTGAACCGGGCGTGGATCGCGCGACCGGGCTCCGCCTGCGTGAGATCGCCGCTGCACATGGTGGCGATGAGGTCGTCCTCCGGATAACTGTCGTGGTAGAGGATGCAACGGAGCCGCGTCTCCTCAAGACCGTTGCCCACGACGAACCTATCGGCGAGGTATTCCCCGTCGTCGTGCTTCCGGATACCAAACGCATTGATGTTGTCCGTCTTCCAGAGATAGCCCATCACCTCGCCCCGGTACGTGACGCCATCCTGGACGAAGGGCGTGTCGAGCCCGTAGATGTCGATGCGAACGGCATCGTTCTCCCCGAGCGGCCGGTGCTCGTCCGGCCCCGAGCACCCTGCGCCGGAGAGGCCCAAGGCGGCGAGCGCGGCCGATCTCACGATGTTGTTCATGACGTCCTCCTCGATCCGAGCCCCGTAACAAGGAACGGCGGCGCTGCCGCTCCCGCTCAGCGGAGGCCACCCTCCGGACAAGGGGGACAGTCGCCACCGCAGTCTCTACCTACTTCCCTGCCGTTCTGGCGGTCATCGTCGCACCTCGGCGACTGGCACCTGCCCATGAAGCACACCTTCGTCAAGCACTCCGATGCTTCTCTGCACTTGTCTCCAGCGGCGCAGGGACGGCAGTTGGATCCGCAGTCAACGTCGGCCTCGTTCGCGTTCTGCACTCCGTCGCTGCATGTGGCACGGCTGCACCGCTCGTCGAAGCCGCACACGCCCGTAAAGCAGTCCTCCCCCGTGTTGCACGGAAAAGTCGGAATACACGGATCGCAGAGACCACCGCAGTCGACATAGGACTCACCGACGTCGGCGTCGAGTTCCCCGTTATCGCAGAGAATCGGCACGCATTTGCTGTTCGGGGAGCAGTACGTGGACGGATCCCCGCAGTCGGCGTCCGACAGGCATTCGACCAGCCGTCTCGATCCATCGCACAGCCCCGAACCATCAGGAGCCGGACCTCGCCGGGTCGCTAACCTGAGCGATTTCGTGCCATCGCAGAGATCATCCGTGCAAGGGTTGCCATCTTCCGGCACGTCGTCCGGCGCGGGCACGACGACCTTGTACCCGTCCCCGTCGCACGCCATCGTCATGCAGTCCCCGGGATACTGGCCACTATACTCCCATACCTCCCGCTGGCACTTGCCCTCGATGCACGCCAGCGTGCCACACTCGGGGTCCGGCGGGTGGTCGCAGTCGTCATCGGTGACGCACTCGGGGCGCTCCGGCGGAGGCACCGGGACGTCCCCCGAGCACGCGATCCAGAACGCAGCCACAGACATCGACGCGCCGATGGCAAGAATGTGCCTGCTCATGATCGTGGTGGATCTTTTCATGTCTCTTTGCCTGAGATGATCAGCGGGCAGGCGATGAGACACCTCGCGCCGCAGTCAATACCTGCCTCATCACCGTTCTTCACCCCATCATCGCACGCCGGGTCAACGCACGTGCCGTCCGTGCACACACCGCTCTTGCAGGACGCGTGAGCGTGGCACCGCAGCCCGGAATCGCAGGCAGGACACGACGGCGCGCCGCAGTCGACGTCGGTCTCAGATCCGTTCTGGATGCGATCGTCGCAGTCTGCGTGGTCGCACAGCCTGTCCGGGCCGCACACGCCCTCGATGCAGTCGCTGTTGACGGCGCACGGTTGTCCTGCCCTGCACGGCTCGCACGGTCCACCGCAGTCCCGAGCCGTCTCGCCCGAGGCATCATCAAAGACGCCATTGTCGCACCACTCGAGGACGCACCTGCCAGATGTCGAGCAGGCGAAAGAAGGGGTCCCGCAGTCCTCGTCGCGGATGCATCCAACCCGATGCCCTTCACCGTCGCAGTACCCGGAGCCCTCTTCAGCGTCTCCCGCCTCTTTCGGATGGTGCACGCTGACCCCATGCGCGCACGCGTCGACCGTACACTCGTTGCCGTCATTGAATATGTCGCTGTCGTCAGGTTCGGCGACCAGCTGCCCTGATTCGTCGCACCGGAGGGTCGTGCAGTCCCCACGCCGCTGGTTCTGAAGCTGCTCCGGCAAGGCCAACCTGCAGACGCCGACGACGCACACGGCTTCGCCACACCGGGCGTCTACGGGCGCCGGACAGTCCCGGGCCGTCTCGCAGCGCGTCGCGTTGCACTCCCTGATGGACCGACACGCCCGCTCGCAGAGATCCCCCTCCTCCTCCCTGGCGCCAGGCTCACAGCAGCTCTCCTCCTCGGGCCCCGGACACCGGCAGCGCCCGTCGATGCATTGCGTTCCGGTCCTTTCGGAATCGCATTCCGCGGTCGAGTCGCACGGAGGTCCCTGCTCCACATCGACGTAGGGGTCACCGCTGCAGGCTGCCCAAAGCACACTTGCCAGGAGCGCCGCGCAGGAGGCACACAGGTGCCGCTTCCACATGCGCGCCACGATATCAGGCGTCCCCGCGCAGCGGACTGGGGAAATCCGAAGCAGGCGTCCAGATACGAGCGCAGACAACATTACGTCGAACACGCCGAATTTCTCAGACGAAGTGGATCACCGGTCTCAGAAAATGAACTTGGCGCCGCCCTCGGAAGGAGGCCCGTACGAGGTCGGGCGCTACCACCCGAAGGAGAGCACCGCGCCGGGGGCGGTCCCCAGGGCCCCCACGCGGACCTTCGCCTCCGGCGCGAGCAGGAACCCCGCGGCCGCGGCGCCGCCGGCCGCCAGGCCGGCCCCGACGAAGGCGCCGGCAGCCAGGACCGTGAAGGTCCTCGCCCGCCCGTCGGCCGCGGCGTGGGCGTCGCAGGCCGGGAGCCCCGGCCGGCAACGGAAGACCTCCCAGCGCGCCCGGACGAAGGCGGCGTCCCGCTCGCCGGCCGCGTCGTTGGCCTCCGCGACAGCGACGCCCCCGGCGACGCCGAGGGCGACCGACGCGGCCGCGAGCCCGCCCACGGTCCACCACCGGAGCGCCGGATCGCGCGCAGGCCGAGGCGGCGCCGCGCTCGACGGAGCGGCCGCCTTGCCCGTCGGGGGACGCGCAGGCGCCTCGGTGTCGGCGCGCCGGAGCACGAGCCACACGGTCCGCTCGCCGCCCGCGTCGACGGCGACCGGCTCCTCGACGCGCTGCCCGGCGAGCTGCGCGCCCACGCGGTGCTGGCCGGGAGCGACGTAGGCCGGGCGAGGGAGCGGGGAGACGCCGAGCTGCCGCCCGTCCACCAGCACGGCGGCGCCGGGCTCGCTCACGCGCACCTCGATCGCCCCGACGTGCCGCCGCGCCTCCGCGAAGTTGGCGCGCGCCAGCTCGTAGCTCTCCTTGAAGCCCGGCGGGACCCAGATCCTGGGCGCCTCGGGGGTGCCGACCATCTCGAAGTAGATGGAGAGGAACTCCAGCGCCATCGGGAATTCGCGCAACCTGAACGACAGCATCCCCACCCGGAACGCGTCGGAGGCGCTCCTCGTGAGCCGCCACAGCGTCAGGTGGATGTCGCGCGCGTCCGCGATTCGCCCCTGGTCCACGAGCCGCTTCGCCTCGTCGAGCATCTCCTGCTCCGGCCCCGTCGGCGGCGGGCGCCGCGGGAGCGGCGCTGCCTTCGCCGGCGCCGGGCACGAGAGCAGCAGCAGGACTGCGGTGATCGGGATGTGCAGCGAGCGTCGCATGGCCTTGTCTCCGGGGACGCCACCTCGCGCAACGAGGGCGCCCTGCGCGGCGCCCGGAGGCCCGGCGTCCCCGGGCTCCGGGTCGAACACATGGATCGAGAGCTCGCCCACGCGATCTCCCACCCTCGACAGCCTCCCTTATCAGAGATCGCCGCGCGGTTGCGCCAGGAACATGCGCTCACGAAGGAACATGTCGCGCGAGCCAGATGCATTACGTCGAGCGCGCCGCAATTCTCCAGGTCCTTGCATCCGAGATGGGAGACGCGCCCTCCTGGCAGGAACGATGAGGCGTCCGCCTCGGCGTCGGCCGATACGCGCCGGGTCTCCTGCGGGGCATTCGGGTCATCCGGACCTGCGCCGTGGCGCCCGCGCCGGAGGAGCGGCCGCACCGGGACCGCGCGCGTCAGGCCGCGGTCCGGGTGGCCAGCCCCCCTGTCCGGGCGGCGCGCGCCGTGTCCGGGCGAGCGCTCCCCCTGTCCGGGCGGCGCGCGACGTGTCCAGGCGGCGCGCGCCGTATCCGGGCGAGCGCTCCCCCTGTCCGGGCGGCGCGGCCGTGTCCGGGTGCCGTGCGCCCCGCGCGCCGAGCTTCCGCGCTCGCCCTCCGCCGGCGCCGCATCTACCATGGGGACATGCGTCCCACCGTCCTTCTCTGGGATATCGACGGCACCCTGCTCTCCACCGGCGGCGCGGGACGGCGCGCCATGGAGCGCGCGTTCGCCCGGGTTGCGGGCCGGAGCGACGCGTGCGAGGGGTTCTCGTTCGCCGGCATGACCGACAGGGCCATCATCCGGGCGGGGCTCGCGGCGCTCGGGCGCGAGGTCACCGAGCCCGCGATCGACGCGCTGCTCGCGATCTACGTCGAGGTCCTCGCGGAGGAGATGTCGCTCGCGGACGGCACCCGGGTGCACCACGGCGTCCTCGAGGCGCTCGACGCCGCCGCCCGGCGAGCGGGGTGCGCCGTCGGCCTCGGCACGGGGAACGTCCGCGCCGGGGCGGAGGCGAAGCTCACGCGCGTCGGCATCTACGAGCGGTTCGCGTTCGGCGGCTTCGGCTGCGATCACGAGCGCCGCGACGAGCTCCTGCGCATCGGCGCGGCGCGTGGCGCGGCGGTGCTCGAGGCGCCGCTCGAGGCGTGCCGCGTCGTCGTCATCGGCGACACCCCCAAGGACGTCGCGGCCGCCCGGGCGATCGGCGCCGAGTCGATCGCCGTGGCCACCGGCACCTACACCCTCGCGGAGCTCGAGGCCTGCGCCCCGACCCACAGCTTCCGCGATCTCCGGGCGAAGGGCGTGCTCGAGGCGCTGCTCGGCTAGGCGGAGCGCCGTGCGGGCCGCGCCCGGGCCCTTCTGCTCGACGCTCCGCGTGCCTCGCTGTCGAGCTGTCCGGCGCCGGCACCTCATCGTCGCATCGAGGCAGCTCGCAGGAGAGGACGATCCATGAAACTCTACTTCAGCCGAAACTTGAATCCACGGGTCGCCGTCGCCGTGGCGCGCCACCTCGACGCACCCGTTGAATGCGTCCACGCGGCTCCTCTCGACCCGTCACAGCAGGAGAAGTTTCGAGCGCTGAATCCGAACCTGCGCCTGCCCATCCTCGTCGAGGGGAACGAGTCGCTCTGGGAGACGGACGCGATCGCGTGCCGCCTTTCGCAGCTCACGGGCTCGGACTTCTGGCGTACGGGCGCCGCGCAACCGGAGATGATCCGCTGGTTGAGCTGGGGCACGCACACCTTCGTCTCCGCGTGCGACAAGGTCCACTTCGAGCGCGTGACGAAGCAGCGCTACGGGCTCGGTCCCATCCGCGACGACCTCGTGGCGGAGGGGCTCTCGGGGTTTGCCGGAGCGGCGACGCTGCTCGATCAGGTCCTGAGCGGCAGGGACTGGCTCGTCGGGAGCGCGGTTTCGTATGCGGACTTTCGCGTGGCGTCGGTGCTTCCGTTCGCGGATCTCGCCGGGCTGCCGCTGGCGGACTACCCGCACGTCGCGGCCTGGCACGCGCGCCTGTGGCAGCTCGACGCCTGGCGCGATCCGTTCGCGGGGCTCGAGGCCCCGGAGCTCCCGGAGGTCCCGCGCTTCGACGCCGCCGGATCGAAGCGTTAGCCGCTTGACGCCGCCCGCGCGTCATCGCCAGGCGACGCGCGGGGGCAGCCTGCTCAGGACCCGAACAGGGACCAGCGTTCGCTGGCCCCTCTTCAGCGACCTGCGCGACGTGCTTACTGCGCCAGACGAACGAGCTTCACGCTGTCCACGGTGACGGCCGCGGTCCCTGCGTTGCCGACGTTGAAGTCGAGGAGCGCCGCGGAGTCCTGCGGGACGTTCGGGAGCTCGAACGAGTAGATGACCCACGCGGGGCCCGCCGCCGCGGTCACGCGACCGTAGCTCGCCCAGTTGTTGTCGCCGTTGCCGTTGCGCCCCAGGTTCACCACGAACGTGCGCACGTCGTCCGCCTTGGCGCGGAATGTCAGCAGGTAGCGCCCCGCCTGCGGCAAGTTGACCGTGGTGCGAGCCTGGATGTGCCACATGTCGGAGCCGGGCTGCTGCACGTTGATGCGCATCTGGCGGCCGTTGAAGTCCGCCCACGCCGAGGCGCCGTTCCAGCTGAGGACCTGCCAGCCGCTGCTGCTCTGGTTTCCCGCGAGCGCGGTGTTGGTCACGTTATCGAACGAGCAGTTGCTCACGAGGTTGAGAGGATCGCGGCAAGCGTCGATCAGGCTGACCTTCTCGTGGACCACGCCGCCCAGCAGGCCCGAAAAGGCGCGCCAGCCGAGCGCCAGGTCATCACCTACGAGGCCGATGGGATCGATGCCGCCGTACCCGACGTTGGAGCTGTTGACGCTCTTGTAGAAGTCGCGAATCAGACCGTTCTCGTATGCCCACTGCCCCGACGCGGCATCGCGCTTGTAGAGCGAAAGGCCCTCGTCTCCCCCGCTGACCGTGCTGGCCAGCGTGTCGCCGTGAAGCGCCAGGTGCACGTGGGGGTAGGCAGTCCCCAGAGATTGGTGCGCAGAGATCGAGCCGTCGGCCGCCACCCGGTAAAACGAGAGGTGCTGCTGCGGCATGACGCCGTTGACGAGGAATGTCGCGCCGGACGTGACAGCCAGGTTCCCGGAAGCCATGGCGAGGCTCCGCCCGAAGGCGCCGGTCGAGAAATAGCCGCTCGCGATGGCCACGGAGCTCCAGGTGCTGTCGCCGGCATTCCTGCGGAAGACGCGGACCGAGCCGAGCTCGGCCCCGGCCTCGCCACCGTCGGACCACGGCGATCCGACCGCGACCAGGTCGCCGTCGATCGCGACAGCGGCGCCGGTGAAGCGCTCGTCCGGCTCGTCGAGCGAGAGCTCGAGGACCCACGTGTCGCTCGAGGCGTCGTGGCGGTAGATCTCGAGCACGCTGTGTCGCTTGTAGCCGATCACGAGGTAGTCGTCGGACAGGGCGAGCGCGATGTCTTTGAAGCTGCTGCTCGCGGGGTAGGTGAGCGGGATGCGGGTGAGCGCGCGGCTGATGTTCTGTCCGTTCTCGCGCACCGCGCCGTTGCAGTTTCGCTGACCGCTGACCAGGGGGCACTCCGCCCAGGAGCCGTTGCTCTTCCGGGCGATGAAAACGGAGTTCGCTTGGGGAGAGACGGGGACATTCGTGCCTCGCGTCGCGAACGCAAGGAAGCGATTCGAGATGGCGAGCTGGCTCCCGGCCTGGAGGTTGAACTGGGCGACTCCAGGGAACTGGTATACGCGCTCGGGCGTGGCGCTCGTCCCGTTCATCAAGTAGACGGCGCCCTGCATCGTGCTGGGGAACGTGGGCTCTGCCTCCCCGCTGATCTTCACGTGCTCCTGGAGCGCGCCCACCAGCGTGAAGGTCCCTGCCCGTGCCATGGTCGTCCCGGCTTCGGGGTACGCCGTGTTGCCGTGCGGCGCGGGCTTACCCACGACCACGCCTGCCGACGCCTGAGCGGCGACCAGACCGATACAACCAGCGAGCACCCCAGCGAGACTTCTGAGCTTGATCTTCTTCGAACCCAACGTCATGAACCAACCTTCTTCTTCGAAATGAGGAAAGCGCCGGCTCAGGCGCTCGCGCACACGGGATGCGTGCGTCGCGGCTCCGAGCTGCGTCGATCCTCTCCGTCACTACATCCGTAGATCGCCGCGTCGCGCCGACGGGGGACTACGCTTGCGCTGCCCTTGCGCTCCGCAGCGCCGCTTCAATGGGTGAACGACGGACGCGCGCACCGCGGATCGCGGCTCGAGAGGCGCCGACTTCGCCGAGCAGCGTCCCTTCTTCGCCTCCACTTGCCGCAGCGCAGGAGCCAGCGCAAGCGTCGCATCGCGCGGCCACGCATTATCTATTGCTCTGATATGCTACCGCCGATGCATATTTGCGATACATTAGTCCATAATACGATGAAATGGCAATGGATTTCTGCCAGGCGCTCCGCGGCCGGCGCAGCGCTGGCTGCGCGACCGGGCTATGAAGGCAGCTTTCCGACGGTGGCATTCCTCCGGACGAGCGCCTCGTTCATGTAGGCTCAGCCATCATGTGCACCCGATACCTGATGTTGCTCGCCTTCACCTCGGCCACCTTGTCGCTTGTCGCCTGCGGAGATGATGCCGGCGCAGACCCCCAGGCCACGAGCGGCGGCGGCGCGGGCGGCGCA
>NZ_JEMA01000477.1 GCF_001589285.1 Sorangium cellulosum
CCGCGGACGCCTGCGTGGGCGGCGACGACGGCGTGGGCCTGCTCGGCCGCTCGAGCGCGACGCACCGGGACGCAGGCGCGGCGTCGCGCGGTCCGGTCAGCGTCTGGGCGTCCTCGTCGACGGCCCTCGGGCGGCCCGGCGACGGCAGCGCGTCCGCTGTCTCGCCCCCCATGGCCCTGCGCAGGATGCGGGCCGCCTTCCGGCGCGCGGGCTCCGACCCCAGCGGCTCGAGCAGCGCGACAAGCTCCGCGACCGTCTGGGGCCGGCGGTCCGGGTTCTTCTCCAGGCACATCAGGATGACGTACTCGAGCTCGATCGGGATCTCGGGCCGGTGCGCGCGCGGCGGCACGGGAGGGTCGGTCACGATGCTCACAAAGAGCGCCGACACGGACTCGGTCTCGAACGGCAGCCGCCCGGTCACGAGCTGGTAGAGCGTCATGCCGAGCGCCCAGATGTCGCTGCGGGCGTCCACCGTCCGGGTGCTGCGGATGTGCTCCGGCGACATGTAGCGGGGCGAGCCGAGCACCACCGACGACGCTGTCAGCTTGGCGTTCGCGCCGAGGACGCCGGCGTCCGACGCCTTCGAGATGCCGAAATCGAGCACCTTGATCACGGCCGAGCCGTCCTTGCTGCTCGCGAGGAAGAGGTTGCCGGGCTTGAGGTCGCGGTGGACGATCCCGAGCGCGTGCGCCTCGGCGAGGGCCTCGCAGGCCTCGATCACGTAGCTCACCGCCTGCTCCGCGGGCAGGGGGCCGCGCGTCTCCAGGAGCGCCTCGAGGTCGATGCCGTCCAGGTACTCCATCACGAAGTACGGCAGCTCCTCGTCGGTGTGCCCCACGTCGATGACGCGCGCGATGTGCTCGCTGGCGATGGCGGCCGCGGCCTGCGCCTCGCGGAAGAAGCGCTCGACGGCGCCGGGGGTGGTGCGCCCCTCGGGGAGCAGGAACTTCAGCGCGACCCGGTGGCGCAGCGACACGTGGTGCGCCGCGACGACGAGGCCCATGCCACCGCGCCCGATCACCCGCTCGACGCGGTACTTGCCGCCGATGATGTCCCCGATGCGCGGAATCCTGCGCCACGAAGCCGGTTCCGCCGCTTCCCAGCCTGCTTGGGCCATCGACCGATGAGTATACACCAGCCCCCTGGCCCTCCGGCACAATCTCGCCCCCGATCCCACCCGCGCCGGCGCCGTGTGCGACATGTCCGCTCTCACCCCCACCCTCGCTGTCGGCCGGCGCGCCAGGCGAGCGTTTGCGCCGCGCGCTCACGGGAGACGCGCGCCGAGCGCCGCGCGCCGCTGCGCGTTGCTATGCTGGCGGGTCGCCCTCGGAGAGGTCTCATCATGCATGAATTCACCGCGACAGGCCCGCTCGTCGGCGGCGTCCTCATCGGACTCGCCGCGTCCCTGCTCCTCCTCTTCAACGGGAGAGTCGCCGGCGTCAGCGGCGTGCTCGGAGGGCTCCTGTTTCCGTCCCGGAGCCCTGGAGACGCCGCCTGGCGCGCGGCCTTCCTGGCTGGCCTCCTCCTCGGCGGCCTCGCGCTCGCGGCCGCGCACCGCGGCGCCTTCCCGTCCGTCGACGGCGCTCGCTCGCTCGGCCTCGTTGTCGTCGCGGGGCTGCTCGTCGGTTACGGCGCGCGGCTCGGCAACGGGTGCACGAGCGGCCATGGAGTCTGCGGCCTGAGCCGCCTGTCGGTCCGGTCGCTCTGCGCCACGATGACGTTCATGGCGACCGCGGCCCTCACCGTCTACGTCAGCCTGCATGTGCTCGGGGCGGCGCGATGAGGCAAGTCGCGCTCGCGCTGCTCGCCGGCGCGCTGTTCGCCGTGGGGCTCGGCGTCTCCGGCATGACCCAGCCGTCCAGGGTCATCGGCTTCCTCGACGTGGCCGGCGACTGGGACCCGAGCCTCGCGTTCGTGATGGTGGGCGCGATCTCGGTGCACTTCCTCGCCTACCGCGTCCTTCGCTGGCAGGAGGGTCGAAAGCGCGCCGGGGCCGCCAGCGCGCCGCGCTTTCCCCTGCTGGCCGACCGCATGGACGTCCCGGCCCGCACCGGCCTCGACGCGCGCCTCTTCGCCGGGGCCGCGCTGTTCGGCGTCGGCTGGGGCCTCGCGGGGTATTGCCCCGGGCCGGCGCTCGTCTCGCTCGCGACCGGCTCGCGCGCCGTCGTCGCCGTCGTCGCGGCCATGGCGGCCGGCATGGCGATCGAGCGCTTCACCAGGGCGAGGAATCACGAGGAGTCAGGGCCAGAGGAATCAGGGCCAGAGGAATCAGGGCCTGAGGAGCGAGGAGGCCCAGCGCCAGCGCGACGCCGCTGACCGCGACCGCGGCGACGCCGCGCGTTCAAGCCAGGCCGCCCTTGCGGCGTAACTGTGCGCCATGTAATGCTCGAAACCAGGTGCCCGATGCTGGCCGCGGTCGTCCGCGGCCAGGTCGACGAGAGGCTTCGGCCTTCACCAATGCTGGGAGAGCGCGCCATGAGGATGTCACTCGGCCCCTTTCTGGGGGCGGCTGTCGGTCTTTGTCTGCTATCGGCCTGTGTCGACCCGGACGGCTCGACAGGGCTCGCGGCCAGCGAGGCCGCCACGGAGAGCGAGCTCGGGGCGGCCACCGAGGAAAAGTCATTCGAGGTCTGGGCCGTCGATCAGTCCAACACGAACGGACTGACGTACGGCGGCACTGTGTACATTTACAATGGCCAGGGCCTCATGGGCGCCTCCGGGGTGAATCCGGCCGCCGCGGAGGTCATCGACCTCGGGGGCGAGACGGCGACGCTGTGCTTCGCGCAGACCGGCGCCAATCCGGTGCGGCCGCACATGCTCTTCTTCAACGCCGCGCACACCCACGCGGTGCTGTCCTTCGTGGCCAGCGGCCATGTCGCGATCTTCGACGCCGAGACCCGCGCGCCTGTCGCGTGCCTCCGCTCCTCGCCGGGCGCGGACGGGGCGCGGCAGGCCCACGCCGCGGTGCCGGCGCCGGACGACTCGTACATCCTCGTCGCCAACCAGAACGGCAAGCTGCTCGAGCGCATCGCGACGGACTACGCCGCTGGCACGTTCGCGTGGGATCACGACGCGACGCTCGACCTGACGAGGTGCATCGCGCCCAGCGGGGATCCCTGCCAGTTCCCGCACATCCGGCCCGACAACGCGCCCATCTGCCCGATCATCGACGCCTCCGGCACCTACGGCTTCATCACGCTGCGCGGAGGCGGCCTGTTCGTCGTCGACCCCACGGCGACGCCGATACAGATCGTGGGCGAGTACGATGCGACCACGGTGCACGGCAACGGCTGCGGCGGCGTCGAGGCCGGAGGCTCGATGTTCATCGACTCCGGCGGGGGGACGGCGGCGAACCTGGACCAGTTCGACCTGTACCGGTTCCCGCTCACCGGCTACGCGGCGACCAACGCGGCCAACACCCCGCCGCCCGAGGTGGTGTTCACCGACGCCTCGCCCGACAGGGACGCCCACGGCACGCTGCTGACGAAGCACGCCGGCTCCGTCTGGGTGCTGGATCGGATACGGGGCGTGGCCGAGGTGTTCGACGTCGCGACGAACGCGCGTACGGGGACGGTCGACCTGAAGGGCCCGTACTCGAGCGATCCCGCGCCCGACCTGATGGACATGTCGCCCTCGGGCAACCGCATCTTCGTGACCTTGCGCGGTCCGACGCCGCTGAGCGGCGACCCGCACGCGTCGGTGGGCAGCACGCCCGGCGTCGGGGTCATCCACGTGACCGCGCACGGGCGCAGCGGCAAGCTCAAGGCCATCACGCCGATCACCAACAAGGATGGCTCCGGCGTGGAGCGGGCCGATCCGCACGCGATCCGGGTGCGCCGGCTCTGATGGCGCCGCGGCGGTCGGGGCGCGGACGAGCCCCGTGCCTGGCCAGCGCGACGGCCGCCCGGGCGCGCGCTACTTGCGGTGCTCGCCCTGCTCGACGGCGGCCGCGCCCTCCTTCGTCTCCCAGAGCCGCGCGGCGATCGCTTCCTTGATCCACGCGAGGTGTCGGGCCTCGTCTCCGCGATTGCGCTCGACGACGGCGCGCGCCTCGCCCGGGAGCTCCAGCTTGAGCGCGGCTTCGTACATGTGATTCGACAGCTCCTCGTTGCCGAGCATCGAGAGGAGCGCGCTCCGGTCGCCTCGGCTCGCGATCGCGGTGAACCCCTCGATCAAGAACCCCTTCAGATCGCGCTTGATCTTCGGCTCCTCGCCGCCCGCGCGGACGATCTCGGCGAGATCGTTGATGTGCTGCTGGTGGTCGTCCTGGAAGCCCTTGAGCTTCCGGCGGATCTCGGAGACCTCGCAGGCGTCGAGCGCCTGCTGGTACGCGAGCACCGCGTCGGCGTCGAGCTGGATGAGGTCGTTCAGCTTGTTGACGGCAGTCTTGTTCATGCGGGCGCCTCCCGCGAGGCAGGATGAGGCCTGCCGCAGAGGAGGCCTACCGGGCAGTTCCTGAATCTGCGCGGGCGCCGCGGAGCGAGCACAACCAGATGTCGTGAGCGGCGTGCACGGGAGTCGGAGCCGTTGTGTACCGGGCGGAAGGCGCCGGGGCGCGAGAGGCCCGTGATCTGGATGGGGAGGACGGCGGCGCGGCTATCCGGATCGCCGGAACAGGCCGAGCAGCCGGCGGAGCAGCCCGGGTTTCTTGGCCGGAGCGCTCGCCGTCGCCTGCTCCTGGCTGCGGCGCGTGGACCTGGGCGCGGCGTCGGCGGGCGCCGCCGCGGCAGCGTCGCGGCGCTTGCTCGCGGAGGCGGAAGGCTTGCTGTTCGCGGCGTCGCGGGGCTTGCTCGCGGAGGCGGAAGGCTTGCTGTTCGCGGCGTCGCGAGGCTTGTTGTTCGCGGCGTCGCGGGCTGTGTCTGCGCCTTGCTCCACGGTGCGNAGGCTTGTTGTTCGCGGCGTCGCGGGCTGTGTCTGCGCCTTGCTCCACGGTGCGCTCCGCCGCCCGGTCCGGCGCGGGCCTCGCTGCCTTCTTGCCGGACCGCGCCTGGACCTTGGCCTTCATCGCCTCCTTGGCGGTGAGCGCCGGCTTCTTCTTTTTCGGGAACGCGGCGCTCGGCGGAGGCACCCACGCGGTCTGCCGGCGCGGCTCGGGGGCCGCCGTCGTCTCCGGTTCCTGGGGAGGCGGCGGAGCCGGCGCCGCGCCTTGCGCCTCGGCGCGCTGCGGCTGTCGGGACGCCTTGCGGGAGGCGCTGGGCGCTCCGGCGGCAGGGGCGGCCTTCGCCTCGGCGGGCGCCGCAGCCGTGCCTCCTGCATCGCTCCGGGCGGGGGCCCCTGCGTCGTGCGCGCGACGCTCCCGCGAGGCGGCGT
>NZ_JEMA01000478.1 GCF_001589285.1 Sorangium cellulosum
CCCGACCCCGACCCCGACCCCGATCCAGAGACGCCCGAGGGGCCAACCGAGTTCGTGTCGGCCGACGATCCCTTCACCGAGGGCTACCTCGGCGAGGAGGAGGAAGAAGAAGAGGAGGAGGAGGAAGAAGAAGAGGAGGAGGAAGAGGCCGGCCGCGAGCTCGAGGAGGGCGACATCTACCGCGTCCTCGGCAACGGGCAGCTCCTCAACCTCAACCCCTGGCGCGGCCTCCAGGTCATCGACATCCAGGACCCGTCGAGCCCGAAGTTCCTCGGCCAGATGCAGATCGCCGGCACCCCGGTCGAGATGTACGTCGTCGGCGATCGCGCTGTCGTGCTCCTGAACGACTGGGCCGGCTACCAGCTCAAGGCCGACGGCCTCACCGTGGAGCGGCGGACGGGCGCAACGGTCCTGTTCATCGACATCACCGATCGCACCGCGCCGAAGCTCCTGTCGCAATACCCCGTCACGGGGGCCATCACGACCAGCCGCCTCGCCCGCGGCGAGACAGCGAGCTCGCTCTACGTCGCCTCGAACGGATCGGAGCTCGTCGAGATCACCCCCGGACATTTCCAGTGGGTCAACAAGACCCTGGTCAGGAGCTTCGATGTCGGCGTCGACGCGCTGATCGAGCGCAACGAGATCGAGCTCGGGGACACGGTGACCGCCATCCACGCCGAGGCGGACGTGCTCCTCGTGGCGCGCAACAACTTCGGCTGGTCGGGGGAGCCCAGCGAGATCTCGATCATCGACATCTCGAGCCGCGACGGGTCCATGGTGGAGCGCGGCAGCGTCAACGCGGCGGGCTATGTGCGCTCCCAGTTCCACATGGACTTCCGCGACAACATGCTGCGCGTCTTCTCCGGTCCGAGGTGGTCCGACGGAACGCCCAGCTACCTCGAGACGTGGGACGCGACCGACCCCGAGAACCCCACGCCGATCGACAGCGAGGACTTCGGCGCCGAGCAGTCGCTCTATGGCGCCGTCTTCCTCGACGACCGGGCCTTCGCGGTCACGTACAGGCAGCAGGACCCGTTCCACGCCTTCTCCATCGATCCGGACGGGAACGTCACCGAGCAGAGCGAGTTCATCGTGTCCGGGTGGAACAACTTCTTCCGCCCCGTCCTCGGCGCGACCCGCCTCATCGGGATCGGCGTGGACGACGCGAACGGCCGCCAGCTCGCGGCCAGCCTCTACGACATCACCGACCTCACCAACCCGACGCCCCTGCTCGCGCGCGCGAACGTCGACAGCGGCGCCGAGGGCTGGAGCTGGTCCGAGGCCGACTGGGACCACCGCGCGTTCACCGTGCTCGACAACGCCGTGGACGCGGTGGCGCCGACAGGAGAGGCCGAGACGGGCCTCGTGCTCCTCCCGTTCTCCGCGAGCAGGAACGTCGACAACTACTGGCGGCCGTTCTCCGGCGTGCAGATCTTCACCTTCTCGGGCACCACGTTGACCCGCCGCGGCGTGATGGAGCACGGCACCCCCGTGCGCCGCACGTTCCGCGCGGGAGACGAGGTCACGGCGAACGTGTCCGACGAGGAGCTCTCCCTCTACGATCAGGACGCGCTCGACACCCCGGACAAGCTCGGGCGGCTCGAGCTCGCCCCGGACTACGTGCGCGTCCTCGCGTTCGGCGATCACCGCGTGCGCATCAAGGTGCCTTACGATCTCTACTGGAACCCGCCCGAGAGCCGGACGCTCAAGGCGGAGGTCGTCCCGAGCACGGGGCTCACCCAGCTCGTGGAGCCGGTGGCCAGCTTCGAGCTGCCGATCAACGCCCAGATCTACCAGGTAGGGGACCTGCTCGTGTCCCTCACCACCACCTTCGAGAACTGGGTCGGCAAGGTGACGCACGTCGAGGTGCTCGACCTGTCCGATCCGACGGCGCCGCGGCCCGCGGGCACGCTCGACACGAGCGACCTGCCCTCGATCGCCACCTACAGCGCCGGATCGAGGTGGTTCTCGACCGTGCACCCCGCGCGCGACGCCCTCGCCTTCCTGCGCGTCATTGGCCACAGCGAGGACCTCGGGGTCGGCTGGGGCTGCCGGACGAGCGCGATCGGCCAGCCGGGCTGCTTCGGGCAGGAGGGCTGCACGTACGTCGCCGGAGAGCGGATGTGCCGCAAGATCGGCGTCGACGAGTACTGCAACGGCGGGTTCGCCGAGTGCACCGACCACGCCGGCGCCGACACGACCTGCACGCCGATCGAGATCGGTCGGAACGACATCCCGAACGTCACCTCGACGTACTGCTACGAGTACGTGCCGCGCCGGAGCTGGGCGCAGATCGAGATCAACGTGGTCGATCTCTCCGACCCGGACAACCCGACCCTCGCGCCGGCCGTCGCGCTGCCGGACGACAGCGAGACGGTCAACGTGCTCAACGACAACGGCGAGCTCTACTTCAACATCAAGCGCTCGATGGGGGCGCCGGACGACCCGCGCCCGCACACGCAGTACTTCCTCACGCACCTCAACCTGACCGATCCGTCGCAGCCCGCGATCGATCCGGGGATCAACGTGCCCGGCGAGATCCTCGCGATCCAGGGCACGTCGATCTACTCGAGTGACCGGGTGTGGGGCGACCAGTTCATCGAGACGGCGATCGCGCGGCTCGAGCTGCACGAGGGGCTCGCGTACTTGAAGGAGTACCAGCGCTTCCCGAACCGCCGGGTCAACACGATCTCCATCGACGGGCGCGGGCTGCCCGTCCTGACCCACGGCCTGATCTGGCAGCCGGCCTACGGGTGGTACTACGGCTGGGATCCCAACCAGAAGCTGACGACGCTCGGGCCGTGGGCCGCCGGGGAGGCGCCGCCTCCGCCGCCGGAGACGGAGAACGAGGACCCCGCGGTCCCCGAGTTCGAGATGCTCTCGACCGTCCGCATGGCGTCGTGGGCGTCGCTGCGCAACACCGCCGACATGCGCGCCTTCTTCGAGGTGCCCGGCGGCGCGCTGGCGATCTCCCTCGAGCAGCCCGAGGCGCCGAAGGCGCAGGCGTTCTTCCCCCTCTGGGGCTGGCCCGAGCGGTTCGTTGTCAGCGGGGAAGAGGTCATCTTCGCGGCCGGTCGCTACGGGATTCACCAGATCGACCGCGAGAGCGTCAACCTCGTCCCCTACCTGGGCGAGTAGCCGGATGGCGGGGCAAGCCGGCCAGGGCTGAGCGCCAGGCCGGCTTGCCGGAACCCCGAGCCGCCGGGGCGTGGCCGACCGGCCACGCCGGCGCGGCAGGGCGATCAGCTCCCGGGCGAGAACCCGACCCACAGCGCATCAGTCCAGCCGCCGCTCGGTCCTCCGCGCCGCGCAGCGCGTCGAGCTCCGGCTCGCTGGCGCAGCGCATGAACGCACGCCGCGCGACGAGCCCCGGCCACCCAGCCGCGCACAAAGACGCAGGGCTCGCGCGCATTTCGCGCGCGTGGCGGCGCACCGAGGCGGCCGCGCGCTGGCCGGCCATGGTGGCCAGTCGGCGGCCACGTGGCCGGGACGACGCCTCGAAAAGCAGCCTTATGTCCCGACGTCACCGGACGCGGCATTGGGCCGAGATCTTGCAATCGCTCCAATCAGCTCCCGACGCTCGCGGGACGATCAAGGCGAGCTCGGTTCAGTTCTTGGCCCACGCATGTATGCCGATGTAGGTCAACGTGGGAAGAGGTTAACGTGCGAACCCTGGGATTCACGGTACTAATCACGCTGTTTGGCGTTGCGGCCTCGAGCTGCGGCAGCCAGTCGGACACGGAAGAAGGCGACCCCCGGACCGTCGAGATACGCGAGGTTCCGGGCGAGAGGACCGGCCCTCAGCAGGTCGCGTCGTCGCAGGCGGAGAACGGCGGGCCGCTGGCCGATCCCACGCTGGACGACCCCACGGCGACCGAGGCGCCGGTCACCGAGCCCGGCGCGACCGAGGCACCGGTCACCGAGCCCGGCGCGACCGAGGCGCCGGTCACCGAGCCCGGTGCGACCGAGGCGCCGGTCACCGAGCCCGGTGCGACCGACGCGCCTGTCGACCTGCCCGGCGCGACCGAGGGCTGCCCCGGCGGGATGGTGCGGGTGGAGGGCGAGTATTGCCCCGCGGTGGTGCAAGAATGCCTCGAGTACCACCCCGAATGGACGAAGCGCCACGGCGAGCCGGGCGTGGCCGCGCGGTGCCTGCGCTTCCGTGAGCCGTCGCGGTGCGTCGCCAAGAAGACCGAGAGTCTCTCGTACTGTATGGACCGGTACGAGTACCCGAACGTCCCGGGCGAGCTGCCGCGCACGCTGACCTCGTGGGAGCAGGCCGCCGACATGTGCGAGGCGCAGGGCAAGCGGCTGTGCACCGAGGCCGAGTTCAACTTCGCCTGCGAGGGCCCCGAGATGTTGCCTTACGTTTACGGCTACGAGCGGAACGCCGAGACGTGCAATCAGGACCGCGACTACCGCTTTCCGGACCACTCGCAGCGGCTGCTCCACTACCAGGCGTGCCAGCAGAACGAGCGGTGCGCCGCCGAGCTTTCGCGCCTGGACGGCCGCGAGCCGGCCGGCTCACGCGCGGCGTGCGCCTCGTGGGCAGGCGTCTTCGATCTGAACGGCAACGCCAACGAGTGGGTGGTGCGCACCGATCAGAAGGCCCCCTACCGCAGCGGGCTCAAGGGCGGCTGGTGGGGTCCGATCCGGAGCCAGTGCCGTCCGATGACGACCTTCCACAAGGAAGACGACTACGGCTACGAGGTCGGCTTCCGCTGCTGCGCGGACGTCGAGGCGCAGGCCGCGGAGTGAACGCGGCGGCTCAGCGTGGCCGCCCTGGCTTCGCCCGCTTTTCTCGCCCTTGCTGCTGCGGCAGGCAAATCACCCGCACGGCGACGGACATGGCCTCGACGAAGTCCTCGCGCGTCGCGGCGCTGTGCTTCAGGCCGCGCGCCGAGGCGTACAGGGTGTCCGCGAGCTGGCGCCCGGTGACGCCCGCCGGCGTGTAGGCGGCCACGAGCCCGGAGGCGCGCAGGGCGTCCTCCACGGCCTCGACGAACTGCCCCTCACGCTCGGAGGCCAGAGGGCCCACGAGATCCTTCGTGACGGCCGCGAGATCCGCCGCGTCGGCCCCGAACGCGCCCACGAACCGGCCGGTCCACGTGTCGAACGCGGCCACGAGCCGCTCCTCCAGGGGGCGCTCCGCGGCGGCGAGCGCGGTCGTCACCGCGGCCAGGGAGGAGTCGAGGAAGTACGCCACCGACGCGCGAAAGAGCTCCTCCTTCGTGGCGAAGTGGAGGTAGAGGCCCTGTCGCGAGACGTTCGCGGCGCGCGCGACCTCGTCCATCGACGTCTTCCGGAAGCCGAAGCGCAGGAACACCGTCAGCGCCGCGTCCATCAGCTTGCGGCGGCGCTCGTCGGCGGGCCTGTCGGCGGCGCTCGTTTCGTGCACGGTGACCAGATTTGACATAACAGGTCCATCCTGTCAACTCGCCACTTGACAAACTGGTCACTGGTCGTAAAGCTCGTGTCGTGCGCCCGCCGGATCCTCTGCCCGAAGTCGCGCTCCCGCCCGGCGGCGCGGCCGCTTCCCCCGGCGAGCCGGCCGGGACCTCGTCGCCCGCGCCCATGACCGGCTCGGCGGCGGCCGGCGGCGCCCTCCGGGGCGCGAAGATCGGCGCCGTCGCCGCGGTGATCGCGCTCCTCGCCGTGGCCCAGCGCGCGGGTCTGCTCGAGATCTTCGGCGAGCCCGCGCAGGTCAAGCAGGCGCTCGTGGAGCTCGGGCCGTGGGGGTATGTCGCGTTCGTGGCGGCGTACGCCGCGCTCCAGCCGTTCGGCGTGCCGGGTACGGTGTTCATCCTGGCCGCGCCGCTCATCTGGCCCTGGCCGGTGGCGTTCGCGCTCTCGATGGCCGGCACCATGGCGGCGAGCGTCGTTGGCTTCTCCTTCGCTCGCTTCGTCGCCCGCGACTGGGTATCGAAGCGGGTGCCGGCGCGCTTCCGCGCCTATGACGAGGCGCTCAGGCGGCGGGCGTTCTTCACTGTGTTCATGCTCCGCCTCGTGCTCTGGATGCCGCCGATGCTCCACGTGTTCTTCGGCGTCTCCGGGGTGCGCTTCTCCACCCATTTCTGGGGCTCGCTGGCCGGCTATACCCTCCCCTTGCTGGCCACTGCGTACTTCGGTCAACGGCTCTTCAACGCCCTGCGCGACGCCCCTCCGTCGGCGTGGGTCGGCATGGGCGCCGCTCTTGTCACCGTCACGTTCGGACTCTGGCTCGCCAGGCGCCGCGCCCGGCAGGAGGTCGTCCCCTCATGAACGATTCCCAGCGTCGCAAGGGGCTCCGGATCGAGCGGGCGCGCGCGTCCGCTCAGTTCAGGGGCGGCAGGTTCGAGAACCCGTCTGGCGCCGGCCCGGCGATGAAGGGCGGTACGCTGCCCGTGATCGGCGAGTACTTCTTCCGTCGCGGCCGGCGGGCGCCGCCCGGTCCGCTGCCGCTCGCGCGGCCTCACGAGACATGGGCGCGACGGAGCGCGACAGGCCTGCGGGTCACGTGGCTCGGCCACAGCACCGTGCTGATCGAGATCGACGGCCGCCGCGTCCTCACCGATCCGGTGTTCGGCGAGCGCGCCTCCCCCGTCTCGTTCGCAGGCCCGGCGCGCTTCCACCCCGTCCCGGCGGCGCTCGAGGAGCTGCCGCCGCTCGACGCCGTCCTGCTGTCGCACGACCACTTCGATCACCTCTGCGCGCCCACCATCGAGGCGCTGGCCCGCATGCGCGTCCCGATCGTCACGGGGCTCGGCGTGGGGGCGCACCTCGAGGCGCTGGGCGTCGACCCCGCGCGGATCACCGAGCTCGACTGGCATGAGCGCGCGGAGGTGGGCGGCCTTCGCTTCACCGCGACGCCGGCGCAGCACTTCTCGGGTCGCGGGCCGACGAGCGGCAACAAGACGCTCTGGGCTTCCTGGGTCATCGAGGCAGGGCGGCGCAAGGTCTTCTTCTCCGGCGACACCGGGCTGACCCCCGAGTTCGCGGACATCGGCAGGAGACACGGCCCGTTCGACCTGGTGATGCTCGAGGTAGGCGCGTACCACCCCGCGTGGGGGGCGATCCACCTCGGCCCCGAGAACGCGCTGACCGCGTTCCAGATGCTCGGCGGCGGCACGCTGCTGCCGGTCCACTGGGGCACCTTCAACCTCGCCCTCCACGACTGGGACGAGCCGGCCGAGACGCTGCTCTCCCTGGCGGCCGAGCGCGGCGCGCGCGTCGTGACGCCGCAGATCGGGGCGGCCATCGAGCCCGAGCACGTCGACGCGCCGACCCCCTGGTGGCGCGCGGTCGCCGGCGCGCGCTGAAGGCCAGGGCGGTTCCGGGGCTCACTGTCGCTCGCAGGAAGCACGAGAGATCAGCGGGCGGCGAGCTCCCGCTCATGGTTGGATCGCACCTTCTCCAGCCCCCTCGGCCCGTGCTCCCGGAACGGGAGATCCATCGCGCGGTCCCTCCTGATCCCGTCCCCCTTCGCAGCAGCTCTCTGAGCTCCGCGGCGGACGTTCTTCCGCTCCCATCGCCCGCGGCGCGAGGGAGGATCGGCTCGAGCGCGTGGAGGAGGGCTTCCAGGCGCTCGCGCGCGAGCACGCGCGTCCATGATGGGCATGAGCCGAGCGCGCCTCGGCCTCGATCTCGATCCGAGCGGGCGAGGGATCCGGTTTCGCGGCGCCCCGGACAACGCTATGGAGCAGGCCCATGGTCGAGCAAAACACAGCGGACAACGAGGAGGGGCAGCCGGAGCGCGCGGAGCCCGGCGGCGAGCGCGCGCCGCGCCAGGCGGCGACGGACGCCGCCGGTGAGGCGGCGGAGGGCGGCGCGGAGGCCTCNCGGACGCCGCCGGTGAGGCGGCGGAGGGCGGCGCGGAGGCCTCGTCCAGCGACGCCAC
>NZ_JEMA01000479.1 GCF_001589285.1 Sorangium cellulosum
GTCCGGAGGCGGCGCGTCGCCCGGGATCGTCGAGCCGCCGGCGCGCCGGAGCGCCGCCCGACGCGCTATCGCCGAGCCGCGGCTTGTGACGCCCCACGCGGGCGGAGTAAGCTCGCGCGAGCTCGGCTGAGCTCGCGCGGGAATGGCCTCTCGAACCAAGGGAACGCGCGGCGGTGGTCCTCCTGCCGCTGCCGTCGTCGACGAGGACGAGGTCGACGACCTCTACAAGAAGCCGCTCGGCGACTTCACGCGAGCCCGCGACGACCTGGCGAAGCGCCTGCGGCAGGCCGGGGACAAGGCCGCTGCGGCGCGCGTGAAGGCGCTGCGGCGGCCGACGGCGGCGGCCTGGACCTTGAACCAGCTCGCGCGCCGCTACCCGCAGCGCATGGAGGCCCTGCTCGACGCGGGCGAGCGGCTGCGCGAGGCCCAGCAGGGGGCGCTCGCGCCGGGCGGCGCGCAGGAGCTGAGGGAGGCGAGCCAGGGCCACCGCGCGATCGTCAATGAGCTCCTGCGCGCGGCGCCTGCGCTCTTCGCGGAGGGGGGTTACAGCGAGAAGGGCAATCCGATGGATCGCCTGCGGGACTCGCTGCTTGCGACCCCCACCGCGAGCGCATCGGATCTGGAGCTGCTCGCGCGAGGGCGGGTATCCGGGGAGATCGAGCCGGGGGATCTGTCGGATATGCTCGGGCTGCTGCGCGGGCGGCCGTCCGAGAGGCCCGCCGGGGCCGATGAAGAGGAAAAGGCAGACCGCGGGCGCAAGACCAGGAAGGCGGAGCCGCCGCCAAAGCGGCGTGAGGCCAGGAAGGCGCCGGAGAAGCAGCGGAGCGCGACCGAGGAGCGCAACCGCAAGGACCAGCGCTCCGCAAAGGAGCGCGCGCAAGAGGACGAGCGCTCCGCAAAAGAGCGCGAGAAGCAGCGCTCCGCAAAGGAGCGCTCGCAAGAGGCCCGGCGCGCGGCCGAAGAGCGAGAGAAGAAGGCGCGGATCGAGGCCGGAGAGCGAGAGAAGAAGGCGCAGCTCGCGGCAGAGCGGCGCGCGCGAAAGGAGCGGCTCGCGGCGGAGCAGCGCGAGCAGAAGGCACAGCTCGCCGCGGCGGAGCGGGAGCGGGATCGAGCGAGCCGTGAGGCCGGACGCGCCGCCAGGGAGGCGGATCGCCTGACCAGGGAAGCCGCCAGGATGGGCCGCGCCGCAGAGAAGGCCGAGGAGGTCGCCCGGGCGGCGAGGAAGCGCGCGGACGAGGCCGAGCGCAAGGCCGCGGAGGCACAGCAAAAAGCGGCCGACAGCGCGGGCCGCCTCGACGCCGCAGAGGACAGGCTCGACCGGCTCGGCCGGTGAAGCTACCGCTCGGCAGGTAAAACCAGGACGCGGGCGGTGAGGCTACCGCTCGACAGGTGAAGCTACCGCTTCTTCGACCGCGCCTTCGGTGCGGCCGTCGGCTTGATATCGATCGTCGTCGCCGCCTGGCAGGGCACCTGCGCTGTCACACCCGCGCTGGCCCACTCGGGGAATTTCGTCTTCCCGGGCCGGCCGACGCGCACGAAGAAGCGGCCGCAGCGCACGACCAGCGGCTCGTTCACCGCCCCTGCGTACTTGCCGGTCACGTACACGCTACCCGGCTCGGGGAACCCCACCTTGAGCACACCGTGCCCCTTCGGCACCGTGGCCGGGTTGACCCCCTCGCGTGCCGCGCTCGCCGCTTCCTTCGCAGCGGCCTCCTTCGCAGCCGCCTCCTTGGCAGCGGCCTCTTTCGCAGCGGCCTCCTTCGCAGCGGTCTCCTTCGCCGCCGCCTCTTTCGCAGCGGCCTCCTTCGCCGCCGCCTCTTTCGCAGCGGCCTCCTTCGCAGCGGTCTCCTTCGCCGCCGCCTCCTTCGCCGCCGCGGCCTCCTTCGCCGCGGCCTCCTTCGCCGCCGCTGCCTCCTTCGCCGCCTGCGCCTTCCCCCCCGGCGTCCGCTTCGCGGGCGTCGACAGGCTCGGCGCCGGCGCCGCCGTCGCGAGCGGCTCGGCCACCGGCGCCTGCGCCACCACGGCCTGCTCCACCGGCGTCACAACCACCGGCGGAGGCCGCTCGCGCCGCGCGACGTAGATCCAGAGCGCCGCCACCACCGTCGCCGTGATCGCCGACACAGCGATCGTCCCGGCCGTCGACAGCGAGCGCGGCGCCTGCCACGGCAGCGCCGGCGCTCGCTGGCGCCGCAGCGGCGAGCCCGTCGGCGGCGACGAGTCCGCCGCTGGGCCGCCCAGGACCGCCGTGCTCGGGTACGGCACGCCCCCGGGCGGCGTCAGCCCCGACGCGCCGCCGCCGACGGGCACTGTCACGCCAGCCGGCGTCAGGCCCGTCGCCGCCATCGGCACTGTCACGCCGGACGGCGTCACCGGCGAGTTGGACGGCGGCTTCAGGGGCGGCGGACCGAAGTACGGCGGCGCGAGATCCGCCGGGAGCGCCGGCGGCGGGCCGAAGCGGATCGCCTCCGGGATCACCGACGTCGACGGGCCGAAGCGGGTCGACGGAACGCTCATGCCCGGGCTCGTCGCGCCATCGTCGTCGAACGTCGGCTCGGCCTCGGGCAGCGTCGCCAGCCCGCCCCCCGCCAGCACCTCCTCGGCCGCCGCCGCGTCGCGCTCCGCCGCGCGCCGCGACGCCTCGTACAGCCGGCCGAACGTCTCGCGATCCGGCAGCGCGGGCTTCCGCCCGTCGGCCCCCTTCGACTGCGGCGGCCCCTGGTCCGCCGGCACCGGGATCGTGATCGGCTCGGGCGCCGGCGCGCCGACCGACGCCTTGCCGCCCTGCCGCGCAGACCCCGCCAGCGCCTCGGCCGCCGCCGCCGTGGGAGGCGCCGTCTTCGCCTGCGCGCCGCCGACCCCGGGCCGCAGCCTCGCCGCGCCGGCGTCCCTGCCCGCCTGATCCCTGGCGAACAGATCCTTCGCGATCCGCTTTGCCGCGTCGGCCGCGGGCCTCGCCGTCTGCCCCCCCTTGCCCTTGACCGGGATCGTCGGCCGCCGGTCCTCCTCGGGATCCGCGTCCTCGATCTCGATCGTCGCGTGCGCGGACTGCACGCGGGTCACGAGCTCGGCCTTGCCCTTCTCGGGGCGCGCGACCTTCGCGAGCGCCTGCTCGATCTCCTGGGTGGTGATCTTCCGGTCGTCCGGCGACTGCGCCAGGGCCGTGTCGAGCAGCGCCACGATCGGGCGCGGGATCTCGGGGCGGATCGACGCGATCGGGGGCGGGCGCGTCCCGTCCCCCGACGGCCGCCGCCCCGAGAGCAGCGACCAGAGCAGCAGCCCCACGCCATAGATGTCGGCCTTGACCGTGACGCGCTCGGCGCGCGACTGCTCGGGCGCCATGTAGCCCGGCGCCCCCTTGACCACGCCCGCGATCGTGTCCGGCGTGCGCCCGAGGATCTTGCCGATGCCGAAGCCCGTCAGGCGCACCTGCCCGTCCCACCCGATCACGATGTTGTCCGGGTGCAGGTTGCGGTGGATGATCGGCGTGGGGCTCCCGTGCTCGTCGGTCGCCCCGTGCGCGTGCGCGAGCGCGCCGGCGACGCAGTGGACGAGGTAATAGACCGCCGCGTCCGCGAGCTTCTGCTGCCGCGTCGAGAGGTGCTGGAGCAGCCGATTGAGGCTCACGCCCTCGACGTGCTCGAGCACGAGCACGAGCCGGCCGGAGTGCTCGAAGAAGTCGAACATCCGCACGATCGCCGGGTGGTTCAGCGTCGCGCAGATCGACGCCTCCCGCGCGAGCTCGTCGGCGAAGCGCGGGTCGCCCTCGGCTGTATTCGGGACGAGCTTCAGCACGCAGACGCGGCGAAACCCGAGCGGGCCGTCCAGCCGCCCGAGATAGACGCTGGTGGGCCCAGAGCCGGCCAGGCGCCGGAGGATCTTGTAGGCCCCAATCGTCTCGGGAGCGGGCTCCGTCGGAAACATCCGGGGCCGATCATACCCAAGCGCGGCGAAGCCCCCAAGCCAACGACCAACACGGATCATTTCGCGGCGCCGAGAGGCGTCCCCGGGCTCCTCGGTAAGACGCCATGCTCCACGCGCCCTGTACGGCGCGTCGCGCTCCCGTTCGCCAGAGCGCGGTACGGCTGATCAGCAGAAACCCGAACAGCGGTGACGGATTACGGAGCAGGGCGCGCCGCGGGACCCGGCCCGGATCCCTGGCGCGCGTCGGCCCCCGGACGGCCGGTCGCGCTCGCGCGGCTGCGCCTGCGGCCTTCGAGCCGCGCTCGGCCTGGGTTATAAGCCGCGGCGATGAAGCTCCGCGCCTGGCATCGACTGCTCGCCGTCGTCCTCCTCGCCGGCTGCGAGGCCGCCGTCCC
>NZ_JEMA01000480.1 GCF_001589285.1 Sorangium cellulosum
GGGGGCCGCGGGCTCCGCGGGGTCGCTCCCGATCATGGAGAGCGTCGTGCTCTGCGCCGCCGGCGCCGTCCGGGCCACGCCGGAGACGCCCGCCCAGGCCAGCGTGCTGACGCCCATGACGGCGGCCGCGGCCATGGCCCAGGTGCGCGCGCGCGCCAGCTTCCGCGGCGAGCCGTCGCCGAGCGTGCCGAACGGCAGCAGCGTCGTCACGAGCGACGAGAAGCCCTCGACCGAGGCGAGCGCCTCGCGCGGCGGCATGATCTCGGTCTCGCCGGCGGCCCGCGGGCCCTGCGGGGCGGCGAGGGCGGCGTCGAGCGCGTCGAGGACGGCGCGGGCGCTCTGGGCGCGGCGCGCCGGGTCCGGCTCGAGCAGCGAGAGGACCCAGGCGTCGATCGCGGGCGGGAGCCCCGGGGCGAGCCGGGACGGCGGCGGGGGCGGCCCGCGGTCGATGGCGACCGCGACAGCCGCGATGGTGGCGCCGTTGAAGGGGGTCTTCCCGGTCAGGCAGAAGTAGGCCACGACGCCGAGGGCCCAGAGGTCGCTGTGCGGCCCGACCCGCGCTCCGCCCGCCATCTGCTCCGGCGACATGAAGTGCGGGGTCCCCATGATGGCGCCCGTGACGGTGAGCCGCTCGGCCTCCTCGACGGTGTTCTTGGCGATGCCGAAGTCGAGCACCTTCACGAAGGGCTCCCGCTCGCCTTCCACGAGGAAGATGTTCTCGGGCTTGATGTCGCGGTGGACGATGCCCGCCTCGTGGGCCCTGGCCAGCGCCGCGCCGAGCTGGCGCAGGATGCACACCGCCTCGCTCACCGAGAGCCGACCGCGGCGCTCCACGAGGTCGTGCAGCGTCTGCCCTTCGAGGTGCTCCATCACGATGTAGGGGACACCCTGATCGGTGAACCCGACGTCGAACACGCGCACGACGTGCGGGCTCTGGATCCGGGCGGCCGCCTCGGCCTCGCGGTGGAGGCGCACGACGGCGAGCGGGTGATCGACGTACATGTCGCGGAGGAATTTCACCGCGACCTGGGTCTTGAGCGCTGTGTGCTCGGCGAGCCAGACGCTCCCCATCCCGCCCTGGCCGAGCGCGCGGATGAGCCGGAGCTGGGAGCCCACCTGCATTCCCGGCAGGGGCCCGCGCTCCGAGCTCGACGGCACGGTGTGGCAGGTTGCCTCAGCCGGGGCGATCAGGCGCGGCGACAGCCGGGTGGCCTCGCCCATTCCTACCGTCTTGCTCATGCCGGAGCCGGCTTGCATGCGGCGAGCCAGCGTCCGGATTCGATGGATAGGCGGCCATGAGCTGGAGTCGCCGTGGCGCATCGTGGCGTGCGGCCGCGCTGCACAGATCCCGCGTGACAGTTCGCTACAGGCACGGTGGCCGCGGCGGGCGCTCGTCGCGGCGCGCGCTGCTCCCACGTACGGCCGCTGTCGTCGCGGGTTGCGGGCGCGATCCGCGCTGCGGGGAGCCGCTGGCAGCGCCGAGCTCGCGATGTGGAGAGAGCGAGGCGACGGACATGCATTCGAGCGCGGCGTCGCCGCCGACGACAACGCGCCACGCCCGTGTGCCATTGCCGACGTCAACGATCCTGCGGAGCGCTGCGCACCCCGGCGAGGTCGAGCGCGGAGTCGAGGACACCGGCGCGGCGCGGCGATCGCGCGCTCCGATGACGTGTCGGATCGAGGCGATCGCGGGCGCTTCACGGCTCAGGCCGCCGCGCGAGCGGGCGAGCGTCTGCGGCGCGCGAGCGCGACGAAGGTCTTGTGCTGCGCGCTCGAAGCCAGCAGTCTAGGCCGCGCGATGCAGCCTCTCCACCTCTGGTTCCTGGCGGGCGTCGGCCTCCTCGCCGCGGCGTGCGACGCCCGTCCCGCGGAGGCGCCGAAGCCTGTCGTCCTTCCCCCCGTCGCGCCGGGCGAGCTCCGCAGCCCGGAGGCGTTCGCGTCGATCCAGGACAACGACGCGCGCGCGGCCTCGATCTTTCTCGAGGCGAGCAAGGTGCTCTTGCACCCGCGCTGCGTGAACTGCCATCCGCACGACGGCGTCCCGCGCCAGGGCGACAGCGGCGAGCGCCACAGCCCGCCGGCCGAGCGCGGGCCGCGCGATCGCGGGGTGGCAGCGATGGAGTGCACGTCGTGCCACCAGGTGCAGAACCTCGAGCTCGCGCGCGTGCCCGGCGCGCCCGGCTGGCACCTCGCGCCGGCGGAGATGGCGTGGCTCGGCAGGTCGCCGGCCGCGATCTGCGCGCAGATCAAGGATCCGGCGCGCAACGGCAAGAAGACGCTCGCGCAGATCGTCGAGCACTCCGCGCGCGACGCGCTCGTGGCGTGGGGGTGGGCGCCCGGCCACGGCCGCACGAAGGCGCCCGGCACGCAGGCGCAGTTCGGCGCGCTCGTCGATGCGTGGGTGAAGGCGGGCGCCGCGTGCCCGCCCGAGGAGGCCCGTCCATGATCATCCTGAAGGTGAACGGCGCCGAGCTGAAGCTCGACGTGGATCCCGAGATGCCGCTCCTCTGGGTGCTGCGCGACGTGCTCGGCCTCACGGGGACGAAGTACGGTTGCGGCCAGGCGCTCTGCGGGGCGTGCGTCGTGCACCTCGACGGCGAGACGGTGCGCGCGTGCGTGACGCCGGTGAAGCGCGCCGCGGGCGGCTCGGTCACCACCATCGAGGGGCTCAGCCCGGGCGGCGATCACCCGCTCCAGCGCGCGTGGGTGGAGCTCGGCGTCCCGCAGTGCGGCTTCTGCCAGTCGGGACAGATCATGAGCGCTGCCGCGCTCCTGCGGAAGAACCCGCGGCCCTCGAACGAGGACATCGACAGGTCGCTCGCCGGCAACATCTGCCGGTGCGGGACGTACACGCGCATCCGGGCGGCGGTCCGCAAGGCCGCCGGCCTCCCCACGGAGTGAAGATGGAACAGCAACGCGTCGTCCTCCTCCGCCGCTCTTTCCTCGCGGGGCTCGGGCTCGCTGTCTCCGGGCTCGCGCTCGGGCTCGCCGAGCATGCCGAGGCCGCGCCCGCCGCGCCCGCGGGCGCGCCGGCGGAGCCCGGGCTCCGGACCGGGGTGTTCCTGCACCTCGCGCCCGACGGCACGGCGTCGATCGTCTGCCACCGGTCGGAGATGGGGCAGGGGATCCGCAGCTCGCTGCCGGTGCTGATCGCCGACGAGCTCGGCGCCGACATGGCGCGGGTGAAGATCGTGCAAGGCGACGGCGACAAGGCCTACGGCGATCAGAACACCGACGGATCGCGCAGCGTGCGCAACGGCTACGAGCCGATGCGGCGCGTGGGCGCGACGGCGCGGGCGATGCTCGTCGCGGTCGCCGCGAAGAGGTGGCGGGTGCCCGCCGCCGAGTGCGTCGCCGAGCAGCACGCGGTCCACCACGCCAAGACGAAGCGCTCGCTGGACTTCCGCGAGCTCGTGGCCGACGCGGCGAAGCTCCCGGTGCCCGACGAGAAGACTGTCGCGCTCCGCCCTGTCGCGGAGCTCAAGCGCGTCGGCGGCCTGCTGCCGTTGCTCGACGGGCCGGCGATCGTGACGGGCAAGGCCCAGTTCGGCGCGGACGTGCGGCTTCCGGGCATGCTCACCGCGGTGATCGCGCGCCCGCCGGTCGTGGGCGGCAAGGTCGTGCGGTACGACGGCGCGCGCGCGCTGGCCGTGCCGGGCGTGAAGAAGCTCGTGGAGCTGCCGGGGCCGAAGGGCGGCGCTGTCGGGTTCCAGCCGCTCGGCGGCGTGGCGGTCGTGGCGGACTCGACGTGGGCGGCGATGCGCGGCCGGGCGGCGCTGCACGTCACGTGGGATCACGGCGCGAACGCGGCGTACGACTCGGCGAGCTACCGCGAGGCGCTGCTGTCGGCTGTGCGCGCGCCGGGCAAGGTCGTGCGGAAGGTCGGCGACGTGGACGCGGCGTTCAAGGCGGCGGCGCGCACGATCGAGGCCGAGTACTACGTGCCGCACCTGGCGCACGCGGCGATGGAGCCGCCGTCGGCGGTGGCGAAGGTCGACGCGAAGGGGTGCGAGGTGTGGGCGCCGACGCAGAACCCGCAGGCGGCGCGCACCGAGGTGGCGCGGGCGCTCGGCCTCGACGAGGCGAACGTGACGGTGCACGTGACGCTGCTCGGCGGCGGCTTCGGACGGAAGTCGAAGCCGGACTACTGCGCCGAGGCGGCCCTGCTCGCGCGGGAAATGGGCGCGCCGGTGCGCGTGCAGTGGACGCGCGAGGACGACGTGCAGAGCGGCTACTTCCACAGCGTGAGCGCGCAGCAGCTCAAGGTGGGGCTCGACGCGGCCGGCAAGGTGACGGCGTGGCAGCACCGGACGGCGTTCCCGCCGATCCCGTCCACGTTCGACGCGAAGGCGAAGACGCCGAGCGAGGGCGAGCTCGGCCAAGGGGTGCTCGACCTGGCGCTTTCGGCCCCGAACGTCCGCGTCGAGGCGTGCGACGCGCCGGCGCACGTCCGGATCGGCTGGCTCCGGTCGGTCTGCAACATCTTCCACGCCTTCGCTGTGCAGAGCTTCATCGACGAGATCGCGCACGCGCGGCAGGCGGATCCGCGCGAGGTGCTGCTCGAGGTGCTCGGCCCGGCGCGCCGGGCGACGCCGGCCGAGCTCGGCGTGGACAAGGTCCCCAACTACGGGGCGCCGATCGAGCAGCACCCGGTCGACGTGGGCCGCCTGCGGCACGTGATCGACCGGGTGACGGAGCTCTCGGGGTGGGACGCCGCGCGCAAGGCGGGGCGTGCGGTGGGGCTCGCCGCGCACCGGAGCTTCCTCACGTACGTGGCGGTGGTCGCAGCGGTCTCGAAGGACGCGCTCGGCAAGGTGAAGGTCGACGAGGTGTGGCTCGTCGCGGACCCGGGCACGGTGATCAACCTGGATCGGGTGCGCTCGCAGATGGAGGGCGCTGTCGTGTTCGGGATGAGCGTCGCGCTGCACGGCGCCATCACGGTGAAGGGCGGCGCGGTCGAGCAGACGAACTTCCGCGACTACCCGGTGGTGCGGAGCCCGGAGGTGCCGCAGCGGATCCACGTGGAGATCGTGAAGAGCGACGCGCCGCCCGGCGGCGTCGGGGAGCCGGGGGTGCCGCCGGTGGCGCCCGCGATCGCAAACGCTGTGTTCGCCTTGACGAAGACGCGCGCGCGGGAGCTGCCGCTGCGGCGGCTGGGGTTGTGAGGGGGGCGGGGGATCGACCCGGAGGCTGTCGAGGGGGGCGGGTGAATTGAAATTCAACCCGGAGGCTGTCGAGAGGTAGTGCGGTCCTTTGAGATCCGGTGCGGTCATTTGACCCCGGACCTTCGATGAGCGGTTAGGCTCCCCCGGAAGTAGGCGCAGCCCGCGGGTGTTGGTCGCACCCCGGGCTGCATGGTCCGACATCCGCTTACACGGAGCCGAACAAGTGCAGTTATACCTGATCCCGCCCGAGATCGGGCAAGGGAGCGGTGCGTCCGCGCGCCGCTCGTACCACCGAAGCCCATCCCTCTCCCTCACCCCTGACGAAACCCGACGGCTGCGCGCCGCCCTGCGCGGCATCAAGGCCCGCCTGGGCACCTGGCGCGCAGTCTCCGAGGCCATGGACGGCGTCAACACCCGCACGCTGTGCCGCGTCGCCTGCGGTGCCGAGCGTGGGTCGCCTGCGCTGGTGCTGCTCGCCGCTCGTGTCGCCAAGACGACCGTGGAGCGCCTCCTGTCGCCCGGCGTGGTCGTCGCTGACCGCTGCCCAAGCTGCGGGAGGAGCGGGTGAAGCGCCCGCGGAAGGGGGCGCAGAGCCCGCCTGCCGCACGACATCCCAGGAAGCGCCCGAAGATGGAGGCGATCATGGCCGAGCGCGGCATCGTCCTCGCGACGCTCGCCGGCATCCCGAAGCGCGACCGCGCGGACGTGGAGCAGGCGGTGCTCATGGGCGCTTGGATGGCTGTGAAGGGTGGGCGCTACCGACCGGACCCCCGGGTCGAACCGCGTGCGGCAATGCGCGCTTGGCTGCATGGAATCGCTTGGCGGCAGGCTGCGAAGTACTTCGCGAGCGCGTGGGTTCGTCACACGGTCCTCCATGCGCAGCCGCTCGGGTTGCTCCGCGAGCCCATGGGACCGAGCCTGGAAGCGCAACTCCAGGCTCGCGAGGTGCTGGCGGCGCTTGCAGAGCTGCCGTCGTGGCAAGCCGAGGCGTTGCTCATCGTCGACGCGCCAGAGACGCTGGCGGAGTACGCCCGGCAGCACGGGCTCAACCCGCACACCGCGGCCAGCCGCTTGCGCATCGCCCGCGAAGCGCTCGCCCTGCGGCTCAAGAGGTGGCGGCGATGAACGACCGAGCCAAGCGGAGGCGCGCCCGCAAGAAGCTGCCGAAGCCGCCCACCCCGATCCTGACGGACGTCGTGCTGACCGAGGCCGACTTGAGCGCCGTCGCAGAGGCCGCGCTGGCGCTCCTCCCGTTCCCCGTCCGCCCCTGGAACCGCGAGAAGCTCTGGACCGCCGTGCTCGACGCCCAGATCAACGCGAAGACGCGCGTCGACAGGGAGCTCGTCGCCGAGGCGCGCGGCGCGTTGCAGGTGCTCGATGCCATCGAGCGGTTCTTCCTCCGACGCGACGAGTAAGCGACTGCGGCTCGCGCGGGCTCGACTCGCTCGCGGACGGCGTCTACTCCGCCGTCAGCAAACCTAAACGCGCTCGATGCCACATGCTACGACGCATCTGAGTTCGCGCCGCGTTTACGGAGGTCCAACAGCGTATACGCGGTGGTCGACTTGCCATTACTAGAGACTGTCCTACTGCGAACGACCGCGATGCAAGTCTTGGCTGTAAGCTCGCGGTTCCATGACGTCAGCTTCGCCCTGTCCACGTCCTCATGTACCTTACCCGTGATAACTGCACCGAGAGCGTTTGTTTCATGCTCAAACCACCGCGACTCGAGCATTACGCCTAGAAATTTTCCTTCGTAATACTTCTCGTTCTCCTCGACACTAGTTGTGCTCGCCCGCTCCACCGCGGCATCCACGCTGGCCTCGTCCAAAAGGGCCGCCTCTGCATTATCAGACACCACCCTGCATACCGCGTGCGCCGACTTAACGATCTTCAGGAAAGCAACCAGCTTTTCATGCGCTCGCGGTTCAACGTCGGCAGCGGCCGTCATAAATTCTTCGTCGCCGCTACCAGCGGCCGCAATGAGTTCGGTGGCCGTCTTGACGCTCTCGTAGAGAGAGCTGGGCCAAAGCGGATTGTCAACCTCCTGCAACTCGAACCCGAATGACCCGTGAACTGTTCCTACGAGGCGCAGTCGCGACGACTTTTCTCCAGGAATTGGACCAGTGTCACGCACCTCCCTAGTTCTTGATGCATCTAGGGCTGCCACGAGGTCCTGAAACCCCATCAGGGCTGCTCCGGCAAATTTTGAGTCGATACCGGGCGCATTCGCGACTGGCTCACCGTCAAACGACAGGATCACGTTCGCTGATGTGACAGGCTTATCCAATGCCTTGAGTTCGCCAATGATCTCGTCTCTGCGCGACTCGAGCCCGATGCGTTCAAGTACGCGCCTTGTGGGGATTCGCGCGAGTAGCGCCTCCACCTGCGCGAGGTCAGCCTCCAGGAACCGTCGCTGATGCGTGCGGTTCATGTTTGCTCCGCCATGAGTTGGAGCATATCCCTAGCAGCTGCGTCGTTGTCGTGGGAGGCAAGCGGGACGCACACGATGCCGCGCCACCAGAACGTGAGCTTCTGGTGTGAAAACAGACCGAACCAATACGCCGATATTTTTACAAGAAACTCAGGGTCGTCTTGTGACGGCGCCTCGGCGCGGCGTCGATGCGCGTGCCGTCGTCTACGGTGCTTCGGCGCGCCACCACTAATGGTATAACGTCGCGCCCATGCGCCGAATCCGTGGTCCGAAAGAAGCCGTGACGCGTTCACGCGTGGCCACGCGCTCAGCGAGACAAAGTAGGCGTCGCACTGGTATTTTACCTTTGATAAATGCGGGCGAAACACCGTTGGGTTAGCGTGGACGACGGCAGACTGGTCCCATCCATTGGGGGACACAAAGAACGTGACTATGTCAATGTCATTGGGTTCCCGTGTCATCCTATCGGCGAAGCTGCCTGCTAGCCACTGGAATCCGGTCGTTAGACCAGTGCGACGAATCGCCTCCCTATGATTCAGGTATCCCGTCAGAATTCGTCTGCGCGCTTCGCTTGTCGCGAATTTCGCGACGAATTCCTCTGGCGTGGCCATGTGCGGGGACATGAGAGCCCGCGTTGTCGGGTCAGGCCCAAGGAACGGCGGGAGCAGGCCGTTTGGCTGATGGTCAGGGATCGGCGCCATCGAAGGCGCGATGCTAAGCGAGCAGCTCCAGGTTTCCCAGAAATCGCCGCCGGCCGTCTCGTTCATGGCGTGTGACCTGCTCACGCGTCCAGTGTACGCGCCGACCACCCTCCTGGTGGATCGGACAATGTCACAGATCGGCTTGACCATCAAGTGGAATTTGCTTGACTTTGTACGGGGCTTCCCTAGCGCGGCAACGAGTCGTCTGTCTCCACCCCCACCTGAGCGAACAGGCTCAGCTGCACCATGCGCCTTGGCCCCGGCGCTGGCGGCGGCTCTGACGGCGGAGGCTCATGGTTGGGCTGAGCCACGGCGGGCGCTTGCGTAAGCCGCCAGCACAGAACCGGACGCGGCGTTAGACAGGCACGCGGCGGGCCTCGCTCCTCAGCACTTCCCGAACCCGCTGAAGGAAGTCCTGATCAGATGGGTAATCTTTGCGGTCCACACCCAAGATGCTCGTGTTCCAAGTGCCGCGGCTCGCGAACGTCTGGAACACAGTGACGGGAATCCGCCGGCCATCGAACGTCACAGAGAACCATCCCTGCACGCGGCCGTGCGCATCCTCCAAGAAAGCTCCGGATGCCGACAAGGGCCGGTCGCCGACGTCGCGCCTGTGGCGCGGCTTTGGGACTTCTTCCAAGTTCGTTGCACCCGCAGCGTTGAGTATTCGCGAGGCCTCCGACCTGACGCGCGTCACGTGCTCCTCGTAGCTGATTCCGGTGTTCGACATCTGATCCTCCTGTTGGTCCACCCCGCGTGCGCGGTTGGCGGCCGTGAGACACGGCACCGTCGCGCCTCTGTGTAGAAGCGTGGACGCAAGCCCGCTGGGAGGTCAAGGAGATTGTCGCCCGAAAAGCAAGCGGACCATTGAGTGACCATGTACAGAACTGTTCCCCCATCGAAGCGTTGCCGCGTGATCGACGACGCTGGCTGAGGTCGACGTGCCCCCAGAGCCCGGTCCGCTGCGCCTGGTGGGGGCCAAGGGCGCGCCGCGCGAAAAGAACGCCGGGCCGTCGCGTCGGCCTTGACAATGTCGCGCGGTCGTGGGAACGACAGTGTGTCCTCTAAGTGATCGTAATTATTGGGTTTTCTACTTGCGCTTCCGCCGGAAGCAAAGGGACATCTATGCCGATCAGCCTGAATCACATCAGGGCCATACAGAGCCTCATCGCCAAAATGCCTAGCAATTTAGAGATGTTGCGCGCCGCTCAGCAGTCTCCACGGATACCGGATCATCTACTGGCGCAGTCGGCCTCCGGTCTGCTTCGCCCGGAGTTAGCCCAGATCGCCGCTACCCATGGTCCCGCTGCGGCTGCCGTCGCGCCGCTTCTGGCCGTGACAGAATCCCTGGCAGAAGCCGCGAAGGCGGCAGAGGGGGACGACGCCCCGGACAGCGATCAGCTGTAATCAGCTGGACCACCGTCCTGTCGGTTGATCCGGTGCGTGAGCCACACGCGTAGCTCCTCCTCGTCCTCGACGTCCCACCCGTCGCGCTTCATGAGCTCGACGAACGCCAGGTGCGCCTCGGGGGTGATCTGCATCAGCAGGTCGTCGGCGTCCTCGCGCAGGTAGACGTCCACCCCGGAGCGTCCCGCGTCGGTCTTCAGGAGCACCACGCGCCGCTCACGGTCAACCTGGATCGTCGAGCCGACGGCAGGCACCCGCGGGAGCTCCACGACCTTCGGCAGGGTGTGGCCGCCGTTCTCCAAGATGAGCCGCACGCGCATCCTGCGACCCTACCACGGGCTCGGCGCGCTCCGACGGCGCCCGCGCGCCATCGCGCGAAAGACCCTTCAAATAGGCTGCAAACGCGCACGGCGGCTGCGACATACCTCGTCCTGTCGGCATCTGCCGCGCACCGATCCGAGCGGTTTTCCCCGGGAAAAACAGCTACAATCAGAGGACCTTAGACGAAAGCGCCCCGCTCTCAGCTGCGAACTGGGAGCAGGGCGGCAGAAGCCGAGCGGTGCGACCCGTCCGACGTCCTGGCAGACCGGATCGTGGGCCCTCCGCTGGGGAAAGGCAAGGGTCCGTGGCGAACGTGCTCCCGGCGGAGAAGCGCCTGCGTGTGCTCGCGGCGCTCGTAGACGGCAACAGCGTGCGCGCGACCGAGCGCATGACCGGCGTCCAGCAGAAGACCATCCGGCGCTTCGCGCTGGCCCTGGGGCAGGGTGCGGAGCGGCTCCACAACCGGATGGTGCGGGACCTTCGATGCGTCCTCGTCCAGGTCGACGAGATCTGGGGCTACGTCCAGAAGAAGCAGTCCCGCGTGACCAAGGCCGACCCGCCCGACGTGGGCGAGGCGTACACGTTCGTTGCGATGGACACGCTGTCCAGGCTCGTGATCGCCTACCGTGTCGGCAAGCGCGACCAGGCGACGACAGACGCCTTCATCGAGGACCTACGGGCTCGCATGCTGGTCATGCCGCAGCTGACCTCAGACGGCTTCGCGCCGTACATCCCCGCCGTGGGCAGGTCGTTCGGCACGTCGATCGACTACATGCAGACGGTGAAGAACTACCGCTCCGGCAGCCGTGGACGCCGCGACGACGATCACCGGTACGAGCCACCGCGCGACCCGTTCATCACGAAGACGACGATCTACGGCGCGCCGGATGCGAAGAAGGCGTCGACCGCGTACGTGGAGCGCCTGAACGGCACCACGCGACATCAGAACGGGCGCATGCGGCGCTTGTGCCTGGCCTTCTCCAAGCGCATCGAGCACCACCGCGCGTCGGTCGCGCTGGTGTACGCCTACTACAACCTCTGTCACGTCGTGAAGACGCTCAGGGTCACGCCCGCGGTGCAGGCCGGCATCACCGACCACGTGTGGTCGCTGGACGAGCTCCTGGAGACGCTCACGGCCGAGGAGGAGGCAGGCGCCCCCGAAGCGCAGCCGCTCGCTCATCGCGAGCCCTCCGCGCCTGCACGGCCGCTCCCGAATAACCGGGGCTTCCTCCGACNACGGCCGCTCCCGAATAACCGGGGCTTCCTCCGACTGGTGACGGAGCCGACGCCCGCGTTGAAGCGTCCGCCGCGTCATCCGGAGCCGCCCCCGGCATCGCCCCCGGTCCAGGCCGCTCCCCCTCCGCCACCCGACCCGCCGCGACGTCCGGTTCAGCTCGACCTGTTCGATCTCGGCGAGCCGCCCACCACCGAGGACTGAGCGCGTGATCGGGTGCGGTCTTTTGCTCGTCGACCGCGGTCATTTGGGCAAATGACCGCACTACCTGTCGAGAGGGTCCCGGGTGAA
>NZ_JEMA01000481.1:0-160 GCF_001589285.1 Sorangium cellulosum
CAGGCGCCCAGCGGCCAGCGGGCGGTGCTCCGGGCGTGGGTCGACGGCGCCGGCGGGGCGCCCTCGAGCGGGCGGAGCAGGCCGGCCCGGTGGGCCGTGAGCAGCTCGCGCAGCGTGAGCGCCGCGCTCCGCCAGTGGAGCTGGCCGAGCGGCGGGGGGG
>NZ_JEMA01000481.1:184-2634 GCF_001589285.1 Sorangium cellulosum
CGGGGGCGACCCCCCGCCGTGCGACCGCTGGCCGGCGTCGACGACGATCGACCGGAAGAGGGGCGCGTCGAGCAGCCCGCCCGCGAAGCGGATGACCTGCTCGGGGGCCGCCACCGTCGGCGTGCGCGCCAGGGGATCGAGCTCCTCGACCGCCTGGGCGGAGGCGATCGTGATGCTCTCGCCGAGCAGCGCCCCGTGGACGAGCCGGTCGAGCACCGACGAGAGCCGGTGATCGACAGCGCGCAGGAGCTCGCGGTCGTACAGGGCGTCGCGCAGGATGAAGCGCTCGAACGCGGCGATGAGCGCCGCCTCGACCGCCGCCGACGCGCTCGCCGCGACCGCGGAGCGACCCTTGTTCAGCGGCACGCCGAGCGGCAGCTCCGCGACAAGGCCGAAGCCGGCCGCGGTGATCGCCCGCGCGAGCTCGCGGTGCAGCCCGAGCTCGGGGCCGGGGAAGGGGTCGATCCGCGCGGCCACCGTGAGCCCCCTCTGGGTGATCGTGAGCTGCGGCTCGACGCCGTCGCCCCGGCCAACGAAGAGCTCGAGCGCGCCGCAGAGCTCGCCCGACGGCGGGAGCCGGAGCGGCACCTCCGCGGCGCGGCGCAGGCGCGCCCGCGCCGTGTTGACGAGCGCCCCGTCGACGTGGATGCGCGCGACGGACGGGTCGACCAGCCCCGCCGCGGCGGCGACCTCCGCGGCGAGCGCCGGCCGCGAGATCGGCTGCGCGAGCGAGAGCCGCACCGTGGTGCCCGTCGCCGGGCGGCGCGGCGGATCGAAGGCGCGCGGCGGCAGCGGCGCGCGCGGGAGGGGAGCGCCCGCGGCCGGCGGCGCGGGCGAGGGGGACGGGCGGGAGAGGGGCAGGAGCGTCCACGAGAAGTCCTCGTGGCGCGGCCCGACGCCGAGCGGCGCGACGAGCAGCCGGTGGCCGCCCGACGCGGTCGCGGTGACCACCTCGATCCAGGGCGCGATCTCCAGCGCGGAGAAGAAGCCGATCCCGTGCTCGCCGATCGCGTCGGGCTCGCCCGACTTGCCGCTCCGGAACGGGACGAGCAGGTCGGTGAGCAGCTCGGTCCGGGTCATGCCGCGGCCCTGGTCCGAGATCGAGATCTCGCGCCCGTCCTCGGTCGAGCGGACGTCGATGCGGGCGCCGGGGGGCGAGGCGTCGAGCGCGTTCTGGAGCAGCTCGCGGAGCGGGCCGATCCGCGACGACGCCTGCGCGTAGATGGTGCGCGAGAGGATGCGCTGCGCGAGGTCGGGCACCGTGGCCTCGCTGCGGCAGGCGGCGACGAGCGCGAGGCGCTCGGCGGGGCTCGCCTCCAGGTAGGCCTCGGCGCGCCCGTGGATCCGCACGAGGAGCAGCTCCGAGAAAAGGCCGTACGAGATATGGGTCATGGCTCGCCTCCGGACGTGCTTTCGCCGGGCTGGGGCGCGGCGCAGGCCGCCCCGTCCACGGGTTCGCCGACGATGAGATCGCGCTCGAGATCGGCCTCGCGCACCCCGGAGGCGCGGTCGAAGGCGGCGCGCAGCGCGTACCAGTCGCTCCAGCCCGAGGGCCGCCGCACCGCCGGGCTGTCGTCGCGGATGAGCAGCAGCCGGCGCGTCCCGAGGCACGGCAGCGGGCCGGGGGGCCGCCGCCCCGCCGCTTCAGGGAACGTGGGAGCGAACGTGGGAGCGAGCGGCGGCGCGCCCGGCGCCCGGCGCGACGCGGCGGCCGCCGCGACCCTGCGGTCCGGCGGGAGCCGGCTCCGGCAGAGGGCGACCATGGTNCCGGCGGGAGCCGGCTCCGGCAGAGGGCGACCATGGTCGTGTGCGGGTTCGCCGCGCGGGCGAGCAGCAGGGGCAGCCCCGCGAGGTCGCCGCGGCGCCGCGCGAGCGCCGAGAGCGTCTCCGGGGGATCGAGCTCGAGCTCGTCCTCGAGGAGCTCGCGCTCGCCGGGCAGGTGGGGCTGCCACTCGCGCTCCGCCCAGAAGCTCTCGGGCACGAAGAGGCGCTCGGCCACGCTCGGCCCGAGGAACCCGAGGAGCGCCTCGCGCCGCTCGGGCGTCACCATGCAACGCCCGGGGCCGAGCAGCGCGCGCGCGAGGTCGCGGGCCACCTCGTCCCAGCCCGCGGATTGCAGCATGAGGGCGCTGATCTGCGCGGCCATCTCGGCGAGCCGGTCGCGCGTGCGCCGGCCCTCGCCGCTCGCGGCGGCGAGCTGGATGAGCCGCCGGTAGAAGGCCGTCGCGACAGCGGTGAACTCCGGCCCGACCTTGAGCGCGTCGCGCCCCTCGGTCAGCTCCACGGCGGCCGGGAAATCGATGAGCGCGAGCTCGGCGAGGGCGAGGCAGGCGTCGACCTTGACGCCGGCGTGGAAGGTGGCCGCCGAGATGCTCGGGAGCAGCCCGCGCCCGCCGACGTGGAACCGCGCGAGCAGCGCGGCGCCCTGCGCCTCCGCGGCCTCGTCGGGG
>NZ_JEMA01000482.1 GCF_001589285.1 Sorangium cellulosum
CCCCGGGCGGGCGGCGCGCGCTCCGCCCTGCGGGAGCCGCGCCCTGCGCGGGGCCGCGCTGCGATGTCTCAGCTGACGAAGGCGCGCTTCCGCGTCTCATGCTCATCGAGGAGCTTCTCGACGCTCGCGAGGGCGTTCTCCACCGACTCCTGCACCATCTGCAGCACCGTCGTCGCCGAGCCCTTCAGCGCCTCGTAGTAGCGCTGCCGCTCGGTCGAGTGGATGATCGACGGGGGCAGGCCGGTGCGGAGCAGCAGCATGTTCATGAACAGCCTCGCGACCTTGCCGCTGTCGTTCGGGAACGGATAGACCCGGAGCAGATCGTAGTGCGCGCGCGCCGCGATCCGGATGCCGTTCCGCGTCTTCCGCGTCTCGGGGTCGTTCAGCCAGTCGATGATCTGCCGCACCTTGTAGGCGATCTTGTCCGGCGGCGCGTACTCGTGGAAGTAGAGCCGGTGCTGGGGGATATCCTTGCGGTATTTCACCGTCTTGATGTCCCCCTCCTCCGGATGGAGGATCAGGTACAGCTTCTTCACGCAGTCGATGGTGACCGGCGCCCGCTTGTTCTCGCCCTGCTCGCGCACATAGGCAATGGCCTCCTTGTGGCGCCGGATGTCATCGTACGTCGGCTGAAGGCTCGAGTCCGTCACGAGCGGCGCCGGACCGCTGAGCGCCGCGCGCAGCTCGTCGAACGTGTAGACAACGCCCTCGAGCGCGCTGTCGTGGTAAATCCACGACATATCGAGGCTGTCGATGTAGCGCCTCCGGAAATCCTCCGTTTGCGCGTTCAGCCGCTGCTCGATGATCGCGCTGCGCTCCTCGATGGTGGCCCGCCGCGGGGGCGGCAGCATCGGCAGCGGTAGCGTGACGACCCGCGGCGGCTCCCGGAGCGGGACGCGACCCGGCCGGCGTTCGATCGCCGCCGCGCCCTTCCCCTTGGCCCCGCCCGGCCGCACGCTCTTCCTCTCGGAAACGGGCCTGTCGCTGGCGCGCTGCGGCCTGTCGCTGGCGCGCTGCGGCCTGTCGCTGGCGCGCTGCGGCCTGTCGCTGGCGCGCTGCGGCTTGTCGCTGGCGCGCTGCGGCTTGTCGCTGGCGCGCTGCGGCTTGTCGCTGGCGCGCTGCGGCTTGTCGCTCGTCCGGCGCGGGCGCTCCGCCTCGACCGGCGCGGCCTGCTCCCTTCCGTCCCTGAGCTTCAGCCGTTCCTTGAGCTTCGGCTCCTCGACGGACCTCAGCTTCTTCTTCTTCCGGAGCGTCGTGGGCTCGGCCGCCGGCGCCGCGAGCACCCGCTCGGAGCGCGCGGCGACCTTCCTCCGGAGAAGCCTCGGCTTCGCGGCCTTGACCCGCGCGAGCCTCGGCTTCGTCGCCTTGACCCGCGCGAGCCTCGGCTTCGTCGCCTTGGCCCGCACGACCCGCTTCTTCGCGGCCTTCGCGCTCCGCGCCCGCCCGGCGGCCGCCCTCGGCTTCGCCGCCCTCGGCTTCGGCTTCGCGGCCCTGGCCCGCGTCACCCTGGCCTTCGCGACCCTGGCCCGCGCGGTCTTCGCCCGCGTCGCCTTGGCCTTCGTCGCCCTGGCCTTCGCCGCCCTCGCCTTGACCTTTGTCGCCCTGGCCTTCGCCCTGGCCTTGGTGGTCCTCAGCTTGGCGGCGGCGCGCGTCGACCTCGCCTTCGTCTTGGCGGCGGTCTTCCTCGCCTTCGCCGCGCCGGTCCGCTTCGCGGCGGCGCGCGTCGACTTCTTCGCCTTCGCGGCCGCCGATTTCTTCCTGGCGGTCGTGCGGGTCGCCCGCGCCGGTGTGCGCGTTGCCTTGCGCCGCGCCGGGGCCGCCGGTTTGCGGGTGGTTGCCCGTTTTGTCGTCGCTTTCCGGCGCTTTGCCGCCTTCACGGCCGAGGTACGTCGCGCAGCAGGACGAGAGGCCACGGCTTTCCGCTTCGGCTTGCGCGCGGTCGATCGGGCGGCGGGTTTCGCCTTCCGCGTCCGCGCTGTCGAGGCAGATCGCCTCGAGCTCGCCGCGCTCGCCTTGGTCGCTCTCTTCCGGTCTTTTTTCGAAGTTTTTCGGGTCTTCTTTGCCGCCATGGGCGTGCTTTCACACAATCGCTCAGGCTGCCCGCTGCCACGCTGCGGCGAGCTAACATACGATCCAAAGGGGCCTAATGCCGGCCCGCAGCCTAGCAATTTGGGGATTTATCCGTCAACCAGTCCGGTGCGGAAGTCTGCCGAGAGCGACTTCCCTGGGGCTGGATCGAGGCTGATCCAGCTAGCACGCGCCGCCGGACGGCGCCCGCGGCGGCGCCGCGCCGCCGGGGCAGCCCTGCGGGCGAGAGGGCGGGCTCCGGGCCGGGATCGAGCGCGCGGCGCTCAGCTGTCGACGTTGATCCCGAGCCGCTGCCGGACCGCGAAGTACTCCTCGCTGACGGCGTAGAGCAGGAGCTCCTTGAGCCGATCCTTCTGGGGCACGGCGGCGCTCGCGTCGTCCGCCGCCTTGATCATCTCCTGCGCCAGCTCGAGATCGTTGGCGAGGAGGAACCCGGCGCGGTCGGCGGTCAGGTCGATCCCGGACACCCAGCGCTTCAGGTCGATGGCGCCGGCCTGGAGGAGCTTGGTCACGATGCTCGCGAGCTGGTCGCGCGCCGGCCCGACGATGATCGGGTCGAGGACCGACAGGTTCTCCATCACCGGCCCCTCCAGCTCCTTCGTGATCGGGAACGTGGGCGAAATCAGCTTGATCGCCGCGAACAGCCAGGCGCGCAGGCCGGTGCCCGTCGGCACCAGGTGGCGGAGGTACATGCCCGGCCGGTAGTAGGTGAGGTGGCGGGCGGCGATGAACGCCGCGGCCTGGGTCGGCAGCTCCATCTGGAGCGCCGCCGCGCCGAGCACGATCGCCGGCACGTGCGCGTGGAGGAACGAGACGCCCCCGCCGTCGTTCGGGTTCTGGAACGTCAGCGGGGGCTCCAGGCCGAGCACGCCCGCGGCATAATTGAGCGTCTGCGACATCGGGTAGGGGTGGCGCGCGAGGTCGATCTGGTAGGCGAGCTGGTAGCCGAGCTCCTCGAGGGGCTGCCCATTCTTCCTCAGCACGGCCGGCTCGATGACGCCGAAGATGGCGGTCAGGAGCGGGTCAGCGTCCGGGTGGGTGAGCCCGGTCGTCCACCCCTCCTCGTCGAGCGGCTGCTGCGCGGCGGCGACGTTGTCCGGGCGCAGGCGCCGGAAGAAGCGCTCCTCGTCCGGCTCGGCCGCGTTCAGGCAGCAGAGCGCCTGGCAAAGGCAGAAGGCGGCGTCGGCCCGCTTCGTCTCGGTGTACAGCTTCCGCAGCAGCCGGTACGCGTCCGGCCGGTACGGGTTGCGCCGCAAGATCGGGAGCTGCGCCGCCACCGCCTTGTCCAGGTACTGCGCAGGGTCGCTCGCGTAGAGGCTCGCGAGGAGCTCGTTCCGCTCGTCGTTGTCCGGATCGAGCGTCTGCGCCGCCTCGCAGGCGTCGATCGCGTCGCTCATCCAGCCGAGCTTGTCCTTGTAGAGGGCGCCCAGCCGGTCGAACGTCTCGAGCATCTTCGCCGTGTCGTTCTCCTCGGTCGCCCGGTCGAGCTCGACCTTGAGCAGGCGCTCCACGTCCTCGTGGTCGCCCTTCTCGCCGCGGAGCTCGATCGCCTCCGCCAGCGCGCGGGTCAGGGACGGGTCGAGCTCGAGCACCTCGTCGTAGAACCGGGCGGCCCGGTCGAGATCGCCGAGCTGCCGCGCGCTCACGATCGCCGCTGTGTGCAGGTACTTCGCCTTCTGCCGCCGGTCGTCGATCTTGGCCGCGAGCTTCAGGACGATGTCGATGAGCTTCGACCAGTCCTTCTCCTCGCTGTAGAGCTGCATCAGCTTGGTGAGGATCTTCCGGTCGTCCGGGCGCTCGTCGAGCGCGGCCACGTAGCTCTTCGCGGCGCGCGTCCGGTCGCTCAGGTGCGTCGCCAGCAGGTCGCCGATCTCGAGCAAGAGCGCGCTCCGCTCGTCGCCGGCCACCACGTCGAGCCGCCGGTGCTTGAGGCGCACGACCTCTTCCCAGTCCCCCTTGGCCTCGAAGACCCTGGAGAGCAGGGCGAGCGGGGCAGGGGACTCCGGGAGGAGATCGGCGGCCTCGTTCAGCGGCTCGACCGCGCCGCCCGGGTCGCCGGCCGCGAGCCTCGCCTCGCCGAGCCGCAGCAGGGCGTCCGCTCGCTCCTGCTCCGGGAGGCCGGCGCCGAAGCGCCCCACGAGCCCCTCGTAGAGCTCCGCGGCCTCCCTGGCCCGGCCCGCGTCGAGGTTGACCTTCGCGGCGCGCGAGATCGCCGCCGGATCGTCGGGCGCGAGCGCCAGCAGCGCCTGCACGGTGCCGATCGCCTTGCCGCTCGATCCGTTCTTGCTGAGCGCGTCGACGTAGCGGAAGAGCAGCTTGAGCCCCTGCTCCCTCGGGAGCGCGTCGACCCGGTTCGCCAGCGACTCGTAGTGCCGCGCCGCCTCGAGGAAGCGGCCCGCCTCGAACGCGAGGTCGCCCGAGATCATGAGCCCCAGCACGCTGGTCGGGTCGAGGTCGACCGCCCGCGTGGCCGACTCCGCGGCGCGCGCGTCGTCCTTCAGGCGCTCCCGGAGCAGGAGCGCCATCTCGCCGTAGAGCCGGGCCTTCGCGAGGTTGCCCTCGGCGGCCTCGGCCTCGCGCGCGATGAGCTCGACGGCGCTCGTCGCGTCGCCCCGGGCGAGGTAGGCAGCGCGGAGCGCCGAGCTCGCGCCCGCGCTGTGCGGCTGCGCGTCGAGGGCCATCTTGTAGCGCTCGATCGCCCCGTCCCGGTCGCCCTTCTCCTCGAGCATCTTCGCCGCCCGGATCCAGAGATCGGCCCGGCTCTCCGCGGTCTTGGCCGTCGTCGCGAGCGACTCGATGGCGCTGAGCGCCGCCGCCGCGTCGCCTGTCGCGGCCCGGACGTGCGCCAGCGACTCGAGCGCGCCGGCGTGGTGCGGGTCGATCGCGAGCACCCGCTCGTACGCCTTGCGGGCGCGCTCGGGCGAGCCGATCTGCTCGAGCAGCACGCGCCCCATCGCGAGCAGGATCTCCTCGCGGCGCTTGTCGTCGGCGACGATGCCGAGCTGCCGCTCGTAGAGCGCCACCACGTCCTCCCACCGCTCGAGGGCGCGGTAGTGCCGCCCGAGCGCGGCGAGCGAGCCCTCGTGCGCGCCGTCGATCCGGAGGATCGCCTCGAGGGCCTCGGCCGCCTTCGCGTGGTCGAGGAACTCCTCGTCGTAGAGGCCCGCGATCCGCTCGTGGAGGTTGATCTTCTGGCGCGGCGTGGCGCTGACGTCGATCTGCCGCTCCAGGTTCCGGAGGAGCTCCTTGTAGCGCCCGGCGCGGCTGTAGATACGGTCGAGCCCGCGCAGGGCGGTGAGGCTTGTCGGATCGAGCTCGAGCGCCGCCTCGTAGCGGCGCGTCGCCTCGCTCAGATCGCCGAGCCGGTCCTCGTAGAGCTCGGCGAGCTTGCACATCGCCTCGACGCGCTCCTCGCCCCGCAGCGCCTCCGCGCGCCGCTCGAGGATCTTCGCGTAGCCGGCGTGGTCCTCGGCGCGCCGGTAGATCCTGAGCAGCGCGTCGCACGTCCTCGCGTGCCCGGGGTCCTCGGCGAAGATCTGCTCGTACAGGTCGCGCGCGCGGCCCGCGTCGCTCAGCTTCGTCTCGAGGAGCTCGGCGGCCGCGGCGCGGAGGTCGCGCGCCTCGCCGGGGGTCGCGGCGCGGTCGGCCCGCGAGAGCAGCACCTGGACGAGCTCCTGCCACTGCTGGGCGCGGCGGTAGACCTGCGCGAGCCCCTCCAGCGCCTTCTCGTTCGCCGGGTCGAGCCCGAGCACGAACTGGAAGCACGGGATCCCGAGGTCCGCCCGCGCGACCTTCTCCGCGTACCAGGGCCCGAGCCGGTTGAAGAGCGCGATCTTCGGCTCCGGGGCCATCGCCTCGTCGGTGCTCGCCTGGCTCAGGATCTGGAGCGCCTCGGCCCAGATCTTCATGTCGCTGCCGGCCGCGCGCTCGAGGTCGACGGCGTACGCGTCCTGCTCGGGGTCCTGGGCGAGCGCCTGGGCGAACGCGAACACCCCCTGGTCCTTGTCGTCGAGCTCCCGCACGTAGAGGTGCCCGATCTCGTTCATCGCCCGGGCGCGCTCGCCCGCGCTCTCGGCCTTCTCGCTGCGCTGGAGGAGCATCTCCACGAGCTCCTCGTGCTTGCCCAGCGCCTTGCGGAGCTCCTCGAGCGCGCTGAACGCGATGTCGTCGCCGGGATCGCGCTCGAGCAGGCCCGCGTAGATGGCCTCCGCCTTGTCGTGGAGCTCGCCCTTCTCGTAGATCCGGGCCGCCCGGAAGCGCAGGAGCTTCTTCGCCGCGGCCGCCTCGGCGCCGGCCTCGCCCGCGTCGGCCTGATCGGCGGCCATCGCGAGCGCCTCCGCCACGCGCCCCGGGGGGGCCCCCTGGTCGACTGTCGCCTCGACCGCGAGCGCGAGATCCGCGTCGGTCGGGCTCGCGACCAGCCGATCGATGAGCTCGTCGAGCTGCGCCTCGCTGATCGTCGCCCCCTTCTGCGGCGGCCTGCCGAGCAGCTCGACCGCGTCGAGCGCCGCGCGCGCCTCCCTCGGCCGGGCGTCGGCCGTCTTGGCGAGCAGGCGCGCCGAGAGCTCGTCGACGTCCTTGCCGACCCACCCGCGCGGCGCGGCCGCGCTCGGCGCGGGAGGCGGCTCGGTGAGGTGCGCGACGGCGACGTCGACCGCGGCCGCGCCGGAGAACACGGGCTTGCCCGTGAGGAACTCGAAGAGCAGCACGCCGAAGGCGTAAAGATCGCTCGGCGGGCCCGCGGCCTCGCCGCGCAGCTGCTCGGGGTTCGCGGTCCTGACGAGCTCGGGGCTCGACCACCCGGCGCCGAGCCGGTCGCCGCCCACGTCGACGAGGACGGGCAGCGGCTGCCCGTCCTCGTCGCGGGCGACGATGACGTTCTCCAGCTTGAGCGCGCCGTGGACGAGGCGCTGGGCGTGCAGCGCGGCGAGCCCGCTCAGGATCCCGAGGAGCAGCGGCCTGGCCTCGTTGATGTGGAGCGGCCCCGACCGCGCGAGGCGCGCCGAGAGCGGCAGCCCGTCGATGTGCGTGTACGCCACGAACGCGCGGCCGCCCACGAGCCCGGCCTCGACGCCGCTCGCCAGGTTCTCGTGGCGCACCTGCCCGGCCAGGCGGACGTGGGTGAGGAACCTGCGCACCGCCCGGCTATCGCGCGTCGCCTCGCGCCGGAGCACCTTGAGCGTCCGCGGCTCGGTGCCCCGGGTCGCCGCGTAGACGAGGCCCCGCGGTCCCTCGCCGATTTTTCTCGTGATGACGAAATCCCCGAACGTCTCGCCGGCCGCGATCTCCTCGGGCAGGCTGAGCCCCTGGGCGCCGAGGGCGCGGACGCGGGCGTCGACCTCGGCGCGCGAGGCGATGACGGCGTCGATCAACGCCTCGATGGCATCGACCTCGACGCAATGGTCCGTGAGCGCGCGTGCGAAGGAGGCCTTGGAGGCGCCGCCGCCGATGTCGGCCGGGTTGAAGCCGAGGAGGTCGGACGACAGGGCCATCATTTCATCAAGCGAGAAGAGGCGCTCGAGCTCGCCTCGGACGATATCAATGGACATGGGTCTCCTCGGGCCGAGCCCTCGTGCCGGCGTGCGTGCGGCGCTGCGGACCTGCCGGACGGCGGGCGTGCGTCATGCTAGCGAAGCTTGCGGCGCCATGCGACCTTCGACGACGTCCGGTGTCGCTGGCGGCGCAGGTGGTGGTCGCGGCGCGGACGCGCGCGACGCGCCCGCTGCGGTCGACCGGGACACCTTCAGCAGGGCGCGCGGCGCTGCGCGCGCAGCGCCGGCTGGCTGACCGGGCGAGCGCCGGTGGGAGTCAACGCGGAGTTGCAGGAACGTTGGAGGAAAGTTGACAAGATTGCCGGTGACGTGCGAGCGGATGTCTGTGCGTCGAATAGCGCAGTTCCTGGAGCGGACCCTCCCCATCGCGGTGCTGATCGTGGCGGTGGTGGGCGCTCCGATCATGATCTTCTCGCCTCACGGCCTGCCGCGCCTGCGGGAGCTCGAGAGAGAGCTCGCCGACGTCGAGGAGGAGAACGCCGAGCTCGGGAGGCAGATCGAGGCGCTCCGCGGCAGGGTGGCGCGCCTCCGCGACGACCCGACCGCGGTGGAGCGGATCGCCCGCGACAACCTGGGTCTCGTGAGGCAGAGCGAGGTTGTCTTTCAGTTCTCCCGCTGAGGACTCGAGGCTTCGCCGCCCTCTCCGAGGGCTGTTGTCGGATCGATCACCACGGCTCCTCCGGGGGCGCCCGGCGTGATCACGTGAGCTCGCCCGGCGGGCACCCTCGCGCCGCCGGCCGCCGGGCTTCCCTGGCGCGGCGCGATGCGTGAGGCGCGCTCGCGCACGCGACCTGCCCGTTCATCCCGCGCGCGCTCCTTATAGAAGGATCTGCCGACCGGCGTCCCGAGGCCCCGGCGCCGCTCGCGACAGCGCGCCGCGCGCTGGCAGCGTCCTTTCTGGTATCGTGGCGCGAGTGTCGCTAGACCTGGGCCGCCTCCTCATCTCCGCCGGCGCCGTCTCCAAGGCTGAGGTCGAAGCCGCCCTCTTTGTGGCGGTCCTGCGGGGCATCTCGTTCCCTCGCGCCCTCATCGATCGCGCGGCGATCAGCGAGCGCGCCCTGGAGGAGGAGCTCGATCGCCGCGGCGGCCTCGCGTTGCGGCAGGTCGTCGGCGCCCGCGAGCTCGTCGCGCGCCTGCCGCGCGCCATGTGCCGCCGCCTCGGCGCCGTCCCGATCCGCGTCGACCCCGGCGTCGGCACCGTCGACGTCGCCGCCGCCGATCCGCTCGATCGCCACATCGCCGACGAGTTCAGCTTCCACCTGGGCGCGCCGGTGCGGATCGTCCGCGCGCCGATCACGGCGATCGAGGAGGCGATCCGCGCCCTGGAGCTCGACGAGCGCGAGCAGGTCCCGGTCCGCTCGCGCCGGGCGACCCCGGCATTCCCGCACGGCGCGCCGCAGTCGACCATCCCGCCGCCGCCGTCGTCCGAGGTGCCGATCCCGCTCATCCGGCGCGCCTCGGTGCCGTCCTTCGACGAGCCGATCCTGGCCGAGCCGGAGGTCACCCCCGCGGGTCGCCGTGGCCGGGCGCACAACGGTCACGCCTTGCTGGCCGACGCGCCCCCGGCGCAGGAGGACCCCATCCTGCCGCTCCGCCACGCCAAGGCCGCGCCCGTCGCGCGCGCCTCGTCCTCCTTCTCGTCCGCCGCCCGCCGCCCGCTGGACGCCGAGCCCGGCGCGGGCGGGGCCGCGATGCGCGCCCGGGCGACAGAGCCGCCTGCCGTCTCGTTCCCGCCGCCCCCGCCGGTCGAGATCTCCCCGCCGTTCAAGCTGCTCGCCTCGATCCTGCCCCAGAGCTCGCCCGGCCCCGGCAGCGGGTCGGAAGGCGCCGGGCGGGAGCCGGCGCCCTCGACGCGGCGCCTCGGCCGGTTGCCGCTCGACGCGGCCTCCGGGCTCGCGCCGTCGTCGGCGCGCCGGGGCTCCGCCGACGCGGAGGGCCTCTCGGCGCGCGGCGATGGCCGTCCGGAGAGCGCCGCGTTGCCGTCGAACAGGCGCTCCGGGCGGCTCCCGGCGCTGCCCCCCGCGCCCGAGCCGGAGCTCTCCGAGGCGCTCGACGACGATCCGCCGCCGCAGCCCTTCGTCGATCTGAGCGACGTCATCGACGCGCTCTACCTCGCGCGCACGCGCGACGACGTCGTCCGGCTCGCGCTGCGGGGGCTGCGCCTGCTCGCGGTGCGCGTCGCCATCTTCGCCGCGCACCGCGGGGTGTTCCGGGGCTTCGCCTGCAACGCGGAGTTCGGCGACCAGGAGGCGCTGCGGAAGCTCACCCTTCCGATGGACCAGCCGAGCGTCCTCGCCACCGCGGTGGCGACCCACCTCTACGTGGGTCCTATCCCCGGCACGCCCACCCACGCCCCGCTGCTCGACGTCATGGTCAACCCGAGCCTCGACGTCGCCGCCGTCTCGGTCCAGGTCGTCGGCCGGCCCGCGATGATCCTTGTCGCCGATCGGGTCATCGACGCCTCGAGCGGCTCGCGCCGGATGGTCGAGCTCGCGCGCGCGGTCGGCGAGGCGTTCAGCCGGATCCTGTCCGCGCGCGGCTGAGCTGCCGCGCGACGGGGTCTCGACCTCGCCACCCTCGCGCGGTCGCGGCGATCCGGCGCGCGCTCCGCACCGCCGCGACGGTGCGGAGCGCGCCGCGCGCGTCGTCCTCGGCGACGCCGCCGAGGACGACGCGGTTGCGGAGCACATCGCGCGCGGAGCGTCGCTCGATCGCGCTGCGCGCTCGCTCGCGCTCCTCTGCGGCGTGCTCGCTCGCCGAGCGTGAGCTGCAGGCGCGGATCGCGCTCACGAGCAGCGGCCGCGGCGCGGCGCGCGTCGGGTGGAGCATGCAGAGCGCGTCGGGACGATCTCCCGAAGCCCGTCGGGGCGCGGTGGTGGAGCGCATCAGGACGATCCCCTCGAGCACATCGGCGGCGCTCGCAGGCACGTCGGGGCGATGCGGATCGCGAGCACGCGCGCGCACCTCGAGCGCCGGACGCGCCCGACGCCGGCGACGCGTGCGCGCATCGACGTCACGGCCGGCTGAGAGCAGCTCGATCGGCGCCTCCTCGACGCCGCGATCACGGCGCGACAGTCGCCGCGATCTGCGACGTGCCGCGCGCGGTCGTGGACGAGCGCTGGACGCGCCAATGCTCTGAGATGAACGTTGGTCATCAAGCCGGTGGTCGCCAGCGCGCGGCGCCTCGGCTGTCGCATCGCGGTTGCATCTGCGGCGCGACAGCGCCGGTTGACGGCGCGACGCTGCGCCTTCGCTTGCCGCGGTTTCCGCGCGCGCGGCCGCGTTTCTTCGCGCCGCGCGCAGCGCCGCCGCCGCCGCCGCGTTGCAGACATGCGCGCCGCGGCTTTCATCTACGCAACCCAGGCAGGAAAATCCCGATGCTTGTCGCCGTGCAAGTGCGCGTTGCTCGAACTCAAGAGGTGTGATTTTCCAGTGTGTCTGTTCGAGACGACCCGCTCGCATCTCGTGACGCAGGAATTTTCTCGTGAAGGGAGAACCGAGTACGCTCCGTTCGAAATTTTTTACAATCCGGAACCCTTTTTATGAACGCCGGTCAGATTTGACTATCCGACTGAGGGTCAATTTGAGTTAAGGCATTTGGGTCTCACCGAGTTCGCGTGGACAGCGTGATTCGCCGCCCCCGAAAGGAGCCTCCAATGCATCCTGCAAAGCCGCACCAGAGCAATGTGGTCATCCGTAAGTTCGCAGTGGTGGTCGCTGGTTTGACCGCCGTTGTGGCTGGTTGCTCGGCAGACGTCGGCGACGCCAACACCGAGGCAGTCGGCACCAATCAGCTGGGATTTGACGACTTCGAGCGGAGCGTCTTCCGCGAGGCTGACAGCGGCGTCTACATTGTTAACGGGGACACGCCTGTCGTCGATATCAAGCATCTGCGCGAGTTCTGGGAGGCGCATGTGCGCGATGGTGCGCTGCTCGTCAACCAGTCAGGCCGGAGAGACGCTATCTGGACGACGGAGCAGCGGCGCGATCTCACCTACTGCGTGAGCACGAATTTCGGGAGCAGGTACGAGACGGTCGTGGCGGCGATGGAGGAGGCTGTCCGGGCGTGGGAGGAGATCGCCGACGTCGACTTCCTTCACGTGGTGTCGGCCGACTCGAGCTGCACGTCGAGCTCCAGCAGCGTCCTGTTCGACGTGAACCCCGTGAACGCGGGCGGCCAGTACCTGGCGCGCGCCTTCTTCCCCGGCCAGTCGAGGTCGACGCGGAACGTGCTCATCGACAGGACAGCTTTCGGCAGCACGCAGCCCACGCTGACCGGCATTCTCCGCCACGAGCTGGGGCACGTCCTCGGTTTCCGGCACGAGCACACCCGTCCTGAGGCCGGCACCTGCTTCGAGGACAACAACTGGCGCGCCCTCACGGAGTACGACGGAGCGTCGGTCATGCACTATCCCCAGTGCAACGGCACCGGCGACAGGACGCTCAACCTCACGTCGAAGGACATCGAAGGCGTTCAGTCGCTCTACGGCGGTCCCATCGGCGGCGGCGATGGCGGCGGCGGCGATGGCGGCGGCGGCGATGGCGGCGGCGGCGGCGGCGGCGGGACGCCGGTCACCGAGACGTTCAGCGGCCGTGTCGCGCGAGGGGCGTTCGATCCGGTCGGGCCGGCCGACGGGATCGAGGTCGTGCCCGGGACGACCTTCACCGTCGTCATGACCGGGACCGGAGATCCCGATCTCTTCGTGAAGTTCGGCTCTGCGCCGACGGCGAGGTCGTTCGATTGCCGGCCTTACCTCAGCGACGCCAACGAGACCTGCACGCTCGAGGTCCCCGAAGGCGAGACGAGGGCCTTCATCAAGGTGCACGGCTACACGGGCTCGACCTACGACATCGAGGTGAGCTACTCCGCCCCGGGGGAGCCCGCGGCCGGCGACGGCACCCCGACGTCGACGAGCTTCGAGGGATCCCTCGCGCGCCGGCAGACAGCGCCCCACGGGCCGATCGCCGTCGTCCCGGGCACGTCGTTCCAGGCCGTGTTGAGCGGCACCGGCGACCCCGATCTCTACGTGCGGTTCGGCGAGGAGCCCACGCTGAGCACGTTCGACTGCCGTCCTTACCTCGACGGCGCGGACGAGCTCTGCGAGCTGACCGTCCCGGAAGGGCAGTCCCAGGCCTTCCTGCTCGTGAACGCGTACGTGGCCAGCACGTACAAGGTCGACGTCAACTACACGACGCGCTGAACCGCCGGACGCGCGGACCGCAGACGGTCGAGGCGCGCGAGAGGCGCGACGGGCGAGAAGATCGCCAGGCGCGTGGAAGATGCGCGCCGCGGAGGACACCGAGGACGGCGATCGCCGCTCCTCGGTGTCGGCCGTGAAGGCTCCCACGGAGCGCCAGCCCGTCCGCGGGGGGGCTCATCCGGAGCGCCAGGACGCGGCAGCTCGATTCCCACCCACCTCGCAGGCCGTCGGCTCCGCGGCCACCTCGCCGAGGGGGAGGGAGGTGATGAACTCGTCATCCACCGACAGCGCCGCGTCGCCGAGAACAACGAACGTGTCGCGGCCGTCCTCGACGACGAGCTGGTCGCTCAGGATCTCGTGGCTGGCGGCGGCGACGTGGTCGAACAGGTGGATGCTCGGCGCTGCCTGCGCCGCCCGCCGAGCGACCCACGCCGCGACGGGGGTCACCGTCGAGCTCACCGGCGCGTAGATGGTGGCCTCGCCTGTCGGGATCCGGACGAAGCCCGACGCGAGGCCGGCGCGGCGGAGCAGCGCGGCGCCGTGCTGCGGATCGAGGATCATCCGCTTCACGACGCCGGCGGCGTCGCTGAGCGAGACGTCCGCGTAGACGAGGCGGCCCGAGGCGTCGAGCTCGGCGTACTCGCGCAGGACGCCGCCGGGTGGGAGCGCGCCGCCCGCTGCAGGGCCCCTGCTGGGCTCCGCGCGAGACGACGGGCGGGTCTCGCTGGAGAGGGTCTCCGACCCATCCGGCCGGATCCGTCGCTCGACCCGGCTCTGCGCCCCGGCGGCGCCGAAGAACGTGTAAACCTTCATCTCGGCCCTCGCGCTCGTGTCCCCCGGGAGGCAGGCGGCCGCCCCTCGAGCGACAGGATCCGCGGCCGGACGTGTCGCGCTGTCGCCACAACCCACGAGCAGGCTGCCCGTGAGCGCGACAGCGAACCGTGAGGTGCGTGTGCTCATACCCACTCTTCGCCCGCACCTCCTGTTTATTTCATGCCCGGTCTTTTTTGACGAGGCTGCCTGCCGGTCCCGCCCAGGCAGGGCGGACGGCGCGGCGGGCGCGTTCCGGGCACCGCGGGGCAGGCCGCGACGCGACGGGAGCGGCGGCGCGGGGGGCGATGGACGTGGGCGACGCGCGGGGCGCGATGGACGTGGGCGGCGCGCGCGCGAGGAAATCGACCCCGGCGCCGCGGTGAATGATAGGCTGCACGCGCGCTCCATCCGCGGACGCCCTTGCTTGCCCATGTCGAACGAGACCCCTCCCGCTCATCGCTTCACCTGGCTGTTGGCCGCGCTGCTCGTGGAGTCGGTGGCGTTCGCCGGATGCGTTGGAGACCCGTTTCATGTAGGTGGCGGCGCCGGGGGAGGGACCGGCGGCGGTGGTGGTGAGCCGATCGGCGGCGGCGGCGCCGGGGGAGGGACCGGCGGCGGCGGCGGCGGCGGCGAGCCTGTCGGCGGCGGCGGCGCTGGAGGAGACACCGGCGGGGGACTGCCCTCGATTCCGGTGACGTGGCCGGACTCGCCGACGAAACGCTGCTCGGACGGGACGATCGTGGTGGAGCAGTGCCCGGGACCGTCCGAGCCCTTCTTCGGACAGGACGGCANACGATCGTGGTGGAGCAGTGCCCGGGACCGTCCGAGCCCTTCTT
>NZ_JEMA01000483.1 GCF_001589285.1 Sorangium cellulosum
GCCCCCTCGGCGCGCCCTCCACGCACGTTTCCACGCTCGGTTGCCGTGAACTCGCCTGAATTGCCGCAGGGTTGATAGCCTTGGCGGGTATGGCTGCTGGACAGAGGCGCGGCCGGTCGGCGCGCGCGCTGGGCCTTCCGCCGTCGCTCCGCGCGCTCGCGCCCGGCGGCGGTGCGGCCCCGCGTCCGCCCGACGACCGCCCTGTCCTCCGGCTGGCCGTCAGCAAGGGGGCGCTCGCGATCGAGCTCGGCGAGCCGTTCGCGCTCGGCCCGCTCCGCGTGACCGAGCTCGTCGTGCGGCTCGCCGGGATCCGGTTCCCCGTCGACCTCTCCGGCGGCGTCGCGCGCTTCCGCCACCGCCGCGGCCAGCTCGCCCGGATCGCCGTCGAGGCGCAGGGGAGCGACCTCGCCGGCTGGGCCGCGCCGCGGCTCCGCGGCTTCTTCGGCGAGGGCACCCCGCAGCTCCTCATCGCGCCGATCGAGGACGGCGCGCTTGTCGCGCTGCGATCCGGCGAGACGGCGCTCGCGTTCGAGGTCGCCGTCGCGCCCGGCGAGCGCGCGCTCAGGCTCCTGCCGGAGCGCGCCCGCGGCATCGGCCTCGAGGCCCCGCCGCACGCGCTCGCGCTCCGGGCGCTCTCGCTGATCGCGGGCGCGCACGGGCGCGTCGTCGAGGGCGCGGTCGTGCTGGACGCCGCTGTCGAGCGCATCGTCCGCCTGCTGCTCCCCGCGGCCGGCGCGAGGGCGCCCGCGGTGGGCGGGGTGCAGTGGACGGCGGTGGCCGCCGAGGCGGGCCGCTTCCGCGCCGAGGGCGCGCTCGGCGAGATGCCTCCGGCGCTGAGCGACCGCGCGCTCCGGGCGCTCGAGGCGGCCGAGCTCGCGGGCGCCGCCGACGAGCTCGCGCTCGCGGGCGGGCTCGATCAGGCGCGCTACCACTACCTCTCCGCGCTGGAGCGCGCCCCGCGGCACCCCGAGATCTCCTCGCGCCTCGCCTGGCTCGACCTCGTCATCGGCGATCGCGCCGAGGGGGCGCTCTCCACCGTCGTCGAGGCCATGCCCGCCGTGGACGCCGGCCTCCTCGGCGGCGCGCTCCTCGAGGCGGTCGGCGACCGCGACGGCGCCTTCTCGGCGCTCGCCCGCGCCGCGCACGCCGAGCCCTACGGCCCGCTCGCCGCGCTCGCCTGGCTGCGCGCGGCGCGGCTCGCGGACACGTTCGACGTGCGCCTCGACGCGCTGAACCTCGGCGTCGCACGCGCCCCCGGGCTCGAGTCGCTGCGCTGGGCGCGGCTCGAGGCGCGGCTCGACGTCGCCGACGTGCGCGGCGCCCTCGCCGACGCCGAGCACCTCGAGGCCTCCGCGCGCNGCGCCCTCGCCGACGCCGAGCACCTCGAGGCCTCCGCGCGCGGCCCCGACGCGCGCCACGCCGTCTACCGCAGGGCCGCCGAGATGATCCTGGCGCGCGGCTACGCCGCCGACGCGCGGGCGCTCTTCGAGCGGGCGCTCCGTTACGCGCCCGAGAGCCCCGACGCTGTCGCGGGCCTCGCGCGCTCGCTGCGCGCGGCCGGGGAGGGGAGGCGCGCGCTCG
>NZ_JEMA01000484.1 GCF_001589285.1 Sorangium cellulosum
GGCCGCGCCTTCGCCGAGCGTGCGCCCCTCGGCGGCCCCTCCGCGGGCCGAGGCGAGCCCGCCCGCGGCCGCATCGAAGAGGCCTCCTCCGCCGGACGAGGACGAGGACGACGACGACGACGGAGAGGCCAGGGGCGGCTCGCAGCGCGGCCGGCCGCGCGGNCGGAGAGGCCAGGGGCGGCTCGCAGCGCGGCCGGCCGCGCGGCCCTTTCACGCAGCACCGGCGGCTCGACTCGCTGCGCAGCCTGCTGCAGAAGCACCCTGCCGGCCTGACGATCTACGACCTCGCGCGCGAGCTCAACGTCACGCCGCGGTCGCTCCGGCGCTACCTCGTCGAGGTCAAGCGCGAGCTCGATCTCGTCTCGGTCGCCACGCGCCCTGGCGGCCCGCGCCTGTGGCGGCTGTCGCCGAGCGAGGCGCCCCGGCGCGTCGAGGTGCGGCGGACGCAGGCGTACGCCCTGCTCGCCGCCCGCCGGCTGTTCGAGCCGATGCGCGGCTCGACCCTCTTCGAGGAGATCGATCTCGCCGCGCAGCGCCTGCTCGGCGTCGCGCGCCGGCCGGGGCGCGGCCCGAACGCCGGCGTCGCCGACGCGCGGCTGGAGGAGCGGTTCCTCTACCTCCCGTTCGCCCCGAAGGACTACGCCGCGCGCACCGAGGAGCTCGACGACCTGTTCCAGTCCGTCGCCGACCTGCGCCCGCTCAGGTGCCGCTACCGCCGCGCGCGCGACGGGCGCGAGGAGCGGGTGCTCATCCACCCGTACGCGCTCGTCCTCTACAAGGACGCGATCTACTGCGTGGGCCTCCACGTCGGCCGCGGCGAGGTGCGCACGTTCCTGCTCGATCGCATGCGCGACACCGAGTGCGCCGTCACCGAGCGGTTCGAGCTGCCCCCTGATTTCTCGATCGACGACTACTTCCAGGGCCAGTTCGGCATCTGGCGCGGCGGTGAGCCCCGGCGCGTCGTGATCGACTTCGACGAGCGCGTGACCGAGTTCGTGCGGACGCGCAAGGTGCACCCGTCCCAGGAGATCACGCCGCTGCCCGGCGGCGGCGTGCGGCTCACGATGCACATCGGCGACATGACCGAGCTCGCGACGTGGGTGCTCGGCTTCGGCGAGACAGCCCGCGTTGTCGAGCCGCCCGATCTCGTGGACCGCGTGAAGCGCGAGCTCGCCGGCGCGCTCGCGCGCTACGCGGAGCCGCCGCCCGCCGACGGATAGCCCTGGCCGGCGCTCCGGCCGGGCGGCGCGCTGTCTTTCACGAAGGCCAGCGCCGCTCGGCGGCGATGCGCGCGGCGATCTCCTCCAGCGCGGCGGCGTCGAGGCGCGCGAGCGCGGCGCGGCGCTCGCCGGTCAGCTCGACCTGGAGCGCCTCGCAGAGGCGCTCGACCGCCTTGCGGAGGCCGCTGCGGAAGGCCTCTCGCTGAGCCTCGGCGAGGACGGGGTTCTTCTCGTCCAGGAGCACGCGCGCGACCGCATTGCGCCCCTCGGCGCGGTCGAGCAGCGCCCGCACCGGCAGCGGCCGGATCAGGCACGCGTCCTCGATCTCCGTGTCGATGGGCAGCGGCCGGAACGCTCGCTCGGCCGGCGACCACTCGGCGACCACGCGCCGCTGGACGAAGACAGCGAACATCCGCCGGATGCCCCGCGCCGTGAGGCGCTCGGCCCTGTCGATGAGGTCGCGCAGCGGCTGCTTGTGGACGACCTCGAACACGACCTCCTCCAGATAACGGGCGCCGGTCGCCGGATCGTTGCCCTCCTTGCGGATGGACGTGTCGGTGGCGAAGTCCGAGCCGTCATCCGTCCGGGTCAGCATGTCGGTCGAGGCAACGTACCCGGGCCGCACGTGGAAGAGCGCCTCGCCGTCGACCTGGCAGTGGGCGTCGCCGTGGGGAGGGTTCGCGGGCGCGGCGAGCACGCGGCGGCCGCCGATGATCTCCGCCCGGGTCTCGGGCTCGACAAGGCGCTCGTCGACGCGCGGCAGCTCGCCGTGGCCTGGCAGATTCTGGGGAGCGGGCGGCGTCGCCTCGGGGGCCTGATGAAATGCAGCGGGGTTCTTCGACGGCATGCGCAGGGTCACGGTAGCAGGCTCCAGCAGGGGGGTCCCTCCGGCTGTCGGCGGGACACACCATGGAGTTGCGTGCTGGCAGGCGACCTGATTCCGATTTCGTCGAGCTAGGCGCGCGCTGCTCCGCAGCGGGCCTGTCCGCTCGGCCCGCTGCGCCGGGCCGCCTCAGCGCGACGCGCGGAGCGCCTCGTCGATCATCTTCTGGTGCTCCGCCGGGTCTGCCCAGCGGGCGCGCCCCTCGGGCGGGAGCTGATCGATCGGATCGAAGTACGTGTACCGCTGCCCCGGCTTGACGCTCGGCGCCTCGAACACGGAGATGCCTGTCGTGCGGTCGTAGTTCTCGAACGAGTGCGCGTCGCGCTTGCCCCCGCCGCCGGGCGCGTCGACCACGAACGTCGGCGTGTTGAACCCGGCGGTCGAGCCGCGCACGTGCTTCTCGATCATGAGCCCGGTCGCGAGCGTGGTCCGCAGGTCCTCGACGCCCCGCACGAGGTCGTGGATGTAGACGTAATAGGGGTGCACGTGCAGGTGCCCAAGGCGCTTCACGAGCAGCTTCATCGTCTCGGGCGTGTCGTTCACCCCGCGCTGCAGCACCGACTGGTTCCTCACCGTGATCCCGCGCTCGAACAGCCTGTTCATCGCGTCGCGGGTGATGCCCGTGATCTCGTTCGGGTGGTTGAAGTGGGTGTGGATCACGACCTCCTTGTGCAGCTTCCGGCCGAGCTCCACGGTCCGCGTGACCGCGTCGATCCACTCGTCGTCAGTGAGGAGCTTCTGCGGCATCACGGCCGGGCCCTTGGTGGCGAGGCGGATGCGCTGGATGTTCGGCATCCTGAGGAGCGTCTCGCCGATCGCGCCGAGCTGCTCCGGCCGCAGGTTGTACGCGTCGCCGCCGGAGACGACGATGTCCTCCAGCTCCGGGCGCGACGCGATGTACGCGTACGCGCGCTTCCACCGCTCCTCGTCGACCTTGAAATGGGTCTTCTCGACCTCCTCCGTGTCGATGCCCACCGCGTAGCTGCGCGTGCAAAAGCGGCAGTACACGGGGCACGTGTCGAGCGGCAAAAAGAGCGCCTTGTCGGCGTACCGGTGCGTCAGCCCGGGGACGGGCGCGTCCGCGCGCTCGTGCAGCGAGTCGAGCCCGAGCTTCGGGTGGTCCGGCAGGAAGCGCGACGCGAGCGGGATGAACTGGGTCCGGAGCGGATCGTTGTACGGATCGTCCCAGTCGATCAGCGAGAGCATGTACGGCGAGACCCGGACGCTCATCGGCGCGTGCGCGAAGCCCTCGGTCGCGTCGCGGATGAAATCCTCCGACACCATCCCGCGCAGCGTGTCGAGCAGCTTGTCCGGGCGGGTGATCGACTTCTTCGCCTGCCACCGGTGATCCATGAACTGCTCGTCGGTCACGTCGGCGTACGCCGGGATCCTCCGGAAGTCGGGCACCTCGAGCAGCTTCGCGTGATGGAGCGACGCCGGGTCGACCGGCGGCTTGAGGGGAGCGATGTCGTTGCTTCGCTTGGTGAGTTCGATGAGGCTCGAGGTGGTCGTCATATCGTGGACCCTTGTCCGCGCGGAGTGGAGAGGGCGTCAGCGGATGGCCGCCTGCTTGCGCCTGCGCCCCTCGGGGCCCGCCCGGGAGAGGCAGGAGCAGCGGTTTATCGGATCGTAGCATCGCGGTACACACCCGTCGGGGCGGTGTACGCCGCGTCTTCGGCTGGCGGGCGCAGGCGCTCCGAGGCGGGCGAGCCGGTCAGGGCTCGATGGAAGCCAGCGTGGTATCCCGGGTGGTGCGGTAGCGCGCATAGTAGGTTCGCACGCGCGTCACGTAAGCCTGCGTTTCCGCGTACGGCGGGATGCCGCCGTACCGCATGACCGCCCCTTCGCCAGCGTTGTACCCGGCGATGGTGAGATCGAGATCTCCGTTGAAGAGGTTGGCCAGGATGCGCAGGTACCGCGTTCCGCCGAAGATGTTCTCGCGCGCGTCGAACGCGTCGCGCACCTGCATGCGGAGGGCTGTCTCGGGCATGAGCTGCATCAGCCCCTGCGCGCCGACGGGCGAGACGGCCCGCGGGTCGTAGTCGCTCTCGCACTTGATCACGGCGCGAACGAGCTCCTCGGGGATCTGGTAGAGCGTCGCGGCCTGCCGGATCCACGCGTCGTAGCGGCCGAAGCGCTCGAGCGATTTGTCGCTCGGGGCGACCGGGGCCACGCCCGGGCGCGCCGGCGATCGGCGCCCGTCGCCCTTGATGTACAGCTTGAAGCGCCCGTCGCCTTTGGAGCGGTTCGAGAAGTGCACCGTCCCATCCGCGTCGGTGTAGGTGAAGATGTCGGCGTGCGCGCTGCCCGGGTGCAGCGCGAGGGCGGCGAGCCCGAGCGCGGCGGCGAGGGCGCGCAGCGGCAGGCGAAGGGAGGAGCCGGAGGTCGATGTGACGGGCATCTCTGGCCGAAGCATAGGTTGTGATCGTCCGCTCGCGCAAACCGCACCGTGACGGCGGAACCACGAACAGACGGCGGAATCCGACGGCGAGAATCGTGGATGGATGGACGGCGAAGCGAGACGGCGGAAGCAACGCCGCGAACCGTGGCGCCATTCCGGGACGCCCTCGCGGGGGCGCCAGCTCGCCGTGGCGCCCCTGTGCGCGCCCGTGGGCGTCCCGGCGGAAGGTCTGTCTGGTGAGCACGTCCCGGGCGCTGTACTAAGGCGGGCGCGATGGAGATCGGCTGGCGACACGTGCTCGTGGGGGTTACGGCCCTCTTCCTGCTGTTCCTGATCGTCAAGATGCGCCCCGCCCGGCGGCGCCGGGACGCGCTGAGCGCCGAGGTGCAGGCCGCGCGGGAGCGCGCGCGGCGCGCCGCGACCCCCCGGGAGCGGGCGGAGGCGCTGTGCGACGCGGGAGTAGAGGCGCTGCACGGCGGCCGCCGCGTCACAGCGGCCGTGGGCTTCTTCGTGCGCGCCATGCGCGCCGACCCGACGTCGGCCCGCGTCATCGAGCTCGCGAGCGGCGCGCTGGCCAGGCGCAGGCCCCGGCTCCTGGAGAAGATCCTCTGGCGGCGGCTCGCGGTGCTCCCGTGGGACGGCGAGCACCGCGACGCGGCGCGCGCGGCCGCCGTCGGGCTCCAGGCGCTCTACCGGCGCGAGATCCGGGACCGGAACCGCGCGGAGATCATGCGCAAGCTGGCCGAGACGTTCGGCTGATCCGCCGCGCGGCCGTCACATCGCCCAGAACGTCCGCGGCAGCGCGCCGCGGTTCGACAGCGACACGAGATCCATGAGCAGCGCGATCGTGACGTGCACCAGGAAGCCCGAGTAGATGCTCTTCGTGCGCATCGCGAGCGACCCGAGCGCGATCCCGGCGACCACGGCGCCGGCCGCCTCGAGGTACGGCTTGCCGAAGTGGATCATGCAATAAGGGACGATCATCGCGAAGATCGCCCCGGAGCCCATGGTGTGCCGCAGGCCGGCCAGCCAGAAGCCGCGGAAGAAGATCTCCAGCGCGAAGAACTGGGCGAAATACATCGCCTCCCAGGCGATGAGGTCGAACCAGGATCGCGAGGACTGCTTGTAGAAGGGGTAATAGGTCCCGAAGTCGGGCGCGCTCGCGACGATGAACACCGCCGGGACCACGACGGCCAGGCAGAGCAGGTAGATCCACGCGTGCTTGGCGAGCCCGCGGACGCGCAGCCCCATGTCGAGCAGGCTGTCCCTGGGGAAGCAGAGCTTCCAGCCGACCATCGGGATGGCCACGTAGCCGAACACGCGGGTGAACGACCACCAGACGTAGCTGTAGAGCTCGTCATAGCGGCGGAGCGAGACGGGCAGCAGCGCGCCGGCGGGCGAGAGCGCCTGGGCGAGCTCGACCTCGCGCAGCCACGGCCGGATGTGCGCGTCGTAGACGGCCCGGCCGCCGTAGTACTGCTGCAGCATGAGCACGAGCGCGGTGATCGTGAACAGGACGGCGGGGCGGCGGTCGTAGCCCCCGGCGGCGAGGGTGCGCCGCTGGTGCTCGTGGGCCTCGACGTCGAGCTCCCGCCAGGTGCGCCGGAAGAAGAGCCAGAGGACGGGCGCGAGCGCGATGAACGCGGCGACCGGGAACAGGGCCTTGAGGAGCGTGCTCGCCAGGGCGGAGGACGGCTCGGCGAAGCGGGAGGCCGCTTCCTGGAGCGGCGGCCGGAGCGGTCGGAGCCAGTCGACGTTCGCCACGAGCCAGCTCCCCAGGTTGAGCATCGGCGCGGCGTGTACCATGATCCGCGGCCCAGCACAGCGCCGACGAGCGACGCGCCCGGCCGGCGCCCCCGACCAGCGACGAGGAGCGACAGCGCCGCTCGGGCGAACTCCCGCAACTCCCGCAGCGCGGCCTTGCGGTGACCCGGCCCGCTCTGCTAGATCGCGCTCCCTCTTCAACGCCGCGCGAGTCATCTCGCGCACGACCGGCGCAGGCCTCGCCTGCCCGTGGGAGTATCAGCGATGGCCATCAAGAATCCGCTTGCGATCGTGAAGGAGCGCTTCGGCGACAAGGCGAAGCTCGTCGAGGCCGTGAAGGGCTTCGCGACCGAGGACCTCTGGCTCGGGCGCGTCAGCTCGGATCGGGGCGGCAGCAAGGGGCTCGATCACGTCTCGAACGCGAAGCTCCTCCGTCTTCACGCGACGTTCAGCACGGTGAAGGAGAAGTTCGGGACGCGGGCGCGCCTCATCGAGGAAACGCTCACGGTCCTGAACCGGTCGAAGGACCAGGGGTACAAGAAGCGTCTGGAGGCGTACCCCGTCCCGCGCCTCTACGATCTCTACCTGTCGGCCTCGAAGCGGGCGAAGGCCGCCTCGGCGACCCCGAAGACCCAGGCCTGAGCCCCCGCCCGCCGAGCGCGCCCACCCGTGCCGGACCTGACCGGGCTGCCTGCCCTTGAAGGTCCGGCGTTCCTAGCGTAATTGAGCCGCGTCGCCAGCGCGCGGTGTCCAGCCGTCCAGCGTCGGACCGACGATCTGACGTCCCCCTGTTGAGCGTGAATCCCCTCTTGGGCCCTCCCAGAAAGGTGGGTGTCGCCCCCGGCGAGCCCCGCCAAGGAGAACGACTGTGAGCAGCGCGCACGAGACCGAGACCGGCGTCTGGACCACGGAAGACGCCAAGTCGCTCTACATGATCGACCGCTGGGGCCGCGGCTACTTCGACGTGAGCCCGGACGGCAACCTCACGGTCGCGCCGCTCCAGGAGCGCGGCAGCAAGATCGCGATCCGCGACGTCGTCGACGCGGCGCTCGAGCAGGGGCTCCGCACGCCGCTGCTGATCCGCTTCCAGGATCTGCTCCATCACCGGGTGCGATCGCTCAACGAGGCCTTCAACAAGGCGATCGCCGAGAGCAAGTTCCGCGGGACGTACCGCGGCGTGTTCCCGATCAAGGTGAACCAGCTCCGGGAGGTCGTGGAGGAGATCCTCGACGCGGGAAAGGCCTACCACTACGGCGTCGAGGTCGGCTCCAAGCCCGAGGTCTTCGCCGGCCTGTCGGTCCACACCGACCCCGAGTCGCTGATCGTCTGCAACGGCTACAAGGACGAGAACTTCATCCGGACGGCGCTGATCGGGCGCAAGCTCGGCAAGAAGGTGATCCTCATCGCGGAGAAGCTCTCCGAGGTGCGGATGATCACGCGCGTCGCCAAGGACATGAACGTCGAGCCCATGATCGGGCTGCGCGTGCGGCTGCTCACCGAGGGGGCGGGCAAGTGGAAGACCTCCGGCGGGGAGAACGCGAAGTTCGGCCTCTCCACGGCCGAGATCCTCGCGGCGATCAGGATCATGGACGAGGCCGGGATGAGCGCCTCGTTCAAGCTCCTCCACTTCCACATCGGCTCGCAGGTGCCGGACATCCTGATCATCAAGCGCGCCGTGCGCGAGGCGACGCGCTACTACGCGAAGCTCCGCAAGATGGGGCAGCGCATCGAGTACATCGACGTCGGCGGCGGGCTCGCCATCGACTACGACGGCTCGCGCTCGACGTTCCACTCGTCGATGAACTACTCGGTCGAGGAGTACGCGCGCGACATCGTGCACAACATCGCCGACATCTGCGACGAGGAGCGGGTGCCGCACCCGAACATCGTCTCGGAGTCCGGTCGCGCGATCGTCGCGCACCACTCGGTGCTGGTCGTCCAGGCGTTCGGCTCGATCGAGAAGACGCCGATGTCGCCGATCGACATCCAGACCGAGGAGCACAAGCTCATCCAGAACCTCCTTTACATCAAGGACAACCTCTCCTCGCCGAACCTCGGCGAGTCGTGGCACGACCTGCTCCAGATCAAGGAGGAGGCGCAGAAGATGTTCGAGCTCGGCCTGCTCAACCTCGACGTGAAGGCCCGGGTCGAGATCCTCTTCTGGGAGATCGCCGAGAGCATGCAGAAGATCGCGTCGGAGCTCGATCCGGAGGAGGTGCCGGACGATCTCGGCGAGCTCCGCAAGCAGCTCGCCGACCAGTACATCTGCAACTTCTCGGTGTTCCAGTCGCTGCTCGATCACTGGGCGCTCGGCGCGCTCTTCCCGATCGTGCCGATCCACCGGCTGAACGAGCGCCCCTCGGCCGACAGCACGCTCGTCGACATCACGTGCGACTCCGACGGCAAGGTGAGCAAGTTCATCGATCTCAACGATGTGAAGGACACGCTCCCGCTGCACCCGATCTCGGGCGACAAGCCGTACTACGTCGGCATCTTCTTGACCGGCGCGTACCAGGACATCATGGGCGACATCCACAACCTGTTCGGCCGGGTCAACGAGGTGCACGTCTTCCTCGATGAGGACGAGGACAGCGGGTACTACATCGAGGAGACGATCGCCGGGAACAAGATCCAGGAGGTCCTGGCGCTGACCCAGTACGACAACCGCGATCTCGTCGGGAAGGTGAAGGCGCAGGTCGACGGCGCGATCAAGCAGGACCTCCTCAAGCCGACCGAGGGCATGCGGCTGCTCGCCGACTACGAGCGCGGGCTCAAGGACCAGACGTACCTGAGCCTCTGAGCCGCGCCGTGCCCTCCGACACCACGGCGCCCGAGACCACGGTGATCGCGGGCCGCGCGGCGCCCCCCGAGCGCCGCCCGCCGGGGTGGGCGCGCCAGGCGCTGCTCGTCGCGGGGAAGGACCTCTCGATCGAGCTCTCCACGGGCGAGATCGTCACGACCAGCGGGTTCTTCGCGGTGCTCGTCGCCGTGATCGCGTCGCTCGCGTTCCACGCGGGGCAGGACGCGACCGAGCGGGTCGCGCCCGGCGTCATCTGGGTGAGCGTCGCGTTCGCGTCGGTGCTCGCGCTGAGCCGCACCTGGCAGCGGGAGCGCGAGGACGGCGCGCTCGCGGGCCTGCTCGTCCTGCCGATCGCGAGGAGCGCCCTGTTCGCCGGCAAGGCGCTCGGGCTCTGCCTGTTCGTGGGCGCGGTCGAGGCCATCATCATCCCGGTGGCGGCGCTCCTGTTCGCGGTGGATCTCGTGGAGACGGGCGCGGGGCTCGCGCTCTTCTGCCTGGCGGCGACGCCGGGCATCGCCGCGAGCGGCACCCTGTTCGGGGCCATGACCGTGCGCACGCGCGCCCGCGACCTCGTGCTCGCGAGCGTGCTCTTCCCGCTCCTCGCGCCCACCCTCCTCGCCGCCGTCGCGGGCACGCGGGAGCTCTTCGGCGGCGCGTCCATCGGCGAGCTCACCGACTACGTCGCGCTCATGGCCGTGTTCGACGTGGTGTTCATCGCGGGCGGCGTCGGCCTCTTCGATCTCCTGATCGAGGGCTGACCCGCCGCGCGGCCGCGGCGCTGCGCGCCGGGGTCGCGCGAGCGCGGGCCCGGTGGCCGCGCGGCGAGGACNGGTCGCGCGAGCGCGGGCCCGGTGGCCGCGCGGCGAGGACCGACCGGCTCGCGGGCTCACGCT
>NZ_JEMA01000485.1 GCF_001589285.1 Sorangium cellulosum
CGGCGTCCGCGGGCGCGGCGGCGAGCGCGGCGTCGGCCGGGGCGATCGCCGGGGCGCCGGCTTCGGCCGCGACGACGGCGGGTGCAGCGACGGTCTGGCTGCCGCCAAGCTTCCGCTCGGCGGCCTCGATCTGGCGGGCGAGGTAGCGCTTGGCGACCCGGTAGGCCGGCATGACGATGCGCACGTCGTGGCCGGCTGCGGCGAGCGCGATCGGCAGCGCGCCGGCAACGTCGGCGAGGCCGCCCGTCTTGCTGAAGGGGACGCATTCGGACACCACGAAGAGAATTTTCAGGCGCGGCATGGACATGGGAAGGGGCGCGCCCCGGCTCACGGCGAGCGCGTCGCGTCCCTTCTACCAGCTTCACGGGCGATCTTGACCACGCGATCGACAGAGCGGTCGAGACCGAGCGCCGACGTGTCCACCACGAAGTCGGCCTGCTCATAGAGCGCGCGCCGGGCCAGGAAGAGCGCCCTGAGCTCCTTCATGGCGTCGGCCCGGTTGGCCATGGGGCGCGCGTCCCCCTGCTCGACCACGCGCCGCCAGTGGTCCTCGGGCCTGGCCCGCAGCCACACCGTCACGGCGCAGCGCCTCAGCCGCTCGAAGGTCGCCGGATCGGTCACCAGGCCGCCGCCCGTGGCGACGATCCCGTGGGCGCGCGCGTCGGCGAGCCGCGCGAGCTCCTCGCGCTCCAGCCGCCGGTAGTACGCGTTCCCGTGGATCTCGAACAGGGCCGCGAGGCTCATGCCCGCGCGCGAGGCGACGAGGCCGTCGAGCTCGAGAAAGGGCACCCCGAGCCGGGCCGCGGCGCGGCCGCCGATCGTTGTCTTGCCCGCCCCGCGCAGGCCGAGCAGCGCGACGAGGGCGCCGCCCGACCCGCCCTCCGCCTCGCCGGGAGCCAGGCCGCGCGACGCCTCGTGACCGACGAGCTCGCCAGCCGAGAGCAGCGCGGCGGCCGAGGTGCCCAGGGCGCGGCCGATGTCCTCGAGCCGCACAACGGACACGTTCGCCCGGCCGCTCTCGAGCAGCACCAGGAAGCGCTCGCTGACCCCGGCGAGCCCGGCGAGCTCGCGCAAGGTGAGCGCGAGCTCCTGGCGCCGCTGCCGGAGCCGCCCGGCCAGGTGCTCGAGGATCGGCGGCGCGCCGCTGTCGACGTCCGCGGCGTCCTCTGCCGCTGCCTCCGGCGCTCGCCCTGCGCGCGCTCCGCGCACGGTCTGTCCACGCGTTGTCTGGCGGCTCGGCTCGCGGGGCGGCATCCTGACAATGCACTATATTTCATGAACCATGGATCAACAAGCACTATAGTGCTTGACGAAGGCGCTCCCAGGTGGTGGGCTCATGCGCATGGAAGCGACCACCTCTCCTCCTTCCGCGGCGGCAGCGCCGCAGACCCGGGCCCGGGACGAGGGCTCGCCCGGCGAGGGCGCGCCCCTCCGCTTCGAGACGGAGCCGGGCCGTTACAGGCACTGGAAGCTCTCGTTCGAGGGGGCGATCGCGCGCGTGGCGATGGACGTCGACGAGGAAGCGCCGATGCGGCCCGGCTACCAGCTCAAGCTGAACAGCTACGACCTCGCGGTCGACATCGAGCTCGCGGACATCGTGCAGCGGCTGCGCTTCGAGCACCCCGAGGTGAAGGCGGTGGTCGTGACGAGCGCGCAGCCGCGGATCTTCTGCGCGGGCGCGAACATCTACATGCTCGGGTCGTCGACGCACGCCTTCAAGGTCAACTTCTGCAAGTTCACGAACGAGACGCGGCTCGCGCTCGAGGAGGCGTGCGCCGAGAGCGGGCAGCGCTACCTCGCGGCGCTGAACGGCGTCGCCTCGGGCGGGGGGTACGAGCTCGCCCTCGCGTGCGAGGAGATCTTCCTCTGCGACGACGGGAGCAGCGCTGTGTCGTTCCCGGAGACGCCGCTGCTCGCGGTGCTCCCGGGGACGGGGGGGCTCACGCGGCTCGTGGACAAGCGCAAGGTGCGGCGCGACATCGCGGACGTCTTCTCGACCCTGGCCGAAGGGGTGCGCGGCAAGCGCGCGCAGGCGTGGGGCCTCGTCGACAGCGCGATCCCGAAGAGCCGCTTCGACCAGGCGGTGGCCCAGCGCGCCGCCGAGCTCGCGGCGTCGACGCCGGACAGGGAGGGGCCCGGGGTGAAGCTCGCGCCGCTCGAGGCGCGGCGCGAGGAGAAGGGCGACGTCTCCACCAGCGCGTACCGCCACGTCTCGCTGAGGGTCGACAGCGCCGCGCGGACGGCGGAGATCCGCGTGCTCGGGCCGGACGGAAGCGGGCCGTCGGACGCGGCCGGGATGCGCCGGGCGGGCGCGGACCTGTGGGCGCTGCGCGCGTTCCGCGAGCTCGACGACGCGCTGCTCGACCTCCGCTTCAACCACCCCGCGGTGGGCCTCGTCCTGCTCAGGACGAGCGGCTCGCCGGACGCGGTGCGGGCCGCGGACGAGGCGCTGTGGGCGAACCGGGACGACTGGTTCGTGAAGGAGGTCCTGCTCCACATGCGGCGCGTGCTCAAGCGGCTCGACCTGACGGCGCGCAGCGTGTTCGCGCTGATCGAGCCGGGCTCGTGCTTCGCGGGGAGCCTGTTCGAGCTCGCCCTCGCCGCGGACCGGTCCTACATGCTGGACGGGGGGGAGGACGGCGCGGAGCCCGCGGCGATCGCCCTGAGCGCGCTGAACTTCGGTCCGCTCGTGATGTCGAACGGCCTGACGCGGCTCGCGTCGCGCTTCCTTGCCGCGCCGGAGCGCGCCCTGGCGCTGAAGGAGAAGACGGGGCTCCTGTCCGCCGAGGAGGCGCTGGAGGAGGGCCTCTGCACCTTCACGCCGGACGCGATGGACTGGGACGACGAGGTGCGGCTCGCGATCGAGGAACGGGTGAGCCTGTCGCCCGACGCGCTGACCGGGATGGAGGCGAGCCTGCGCTTCTGCGGGCCGGAGACGATGGAGACGAAGATCTTCTCCCGGCTGTCGGCCTGGCAGAACTGGATCTTCCAGCGCCCCAACGCGGTGGGACCGCGGGGCGCGCTGACCGTGTACGGGCGCCCGGAGCGCCCCGAATTCGACTGGAGGCGGACGTGAGCGCAGTCATCAACTCGGACCGGATCCCGAACAACGTCGACCTCGCGTCGGACAGGAAGCTCCAGCGAGCCCTCGAGGCGTGGCAGCCGAAGTTCATCGACTGGTGGCGGGAGACAGGGCCCGCGGGCTTCCAGGCGGACGACGTGTACCTGCGCACGGCGATCAGCGTCGATCACGAGGGGTGGGCGCACTTCGACTACGTGAAGATGCCGGAATACCGCTGGGGCATCTTCCTCGCGGATCCGGTGCCCGATCGGAAGATCGGCTTCGGCGATCACCTGGGCGAGCCGGCGTGGCAGGAGGTGCCGGGGGAGCTGCGGAACATGCTGCGCCGGCTGGTGGTGACGCAGGGGGACACGGAGCCGGCGAGCGTGGAGCAGCAGCGGCTGCTCGGCCAGAGCTGCCCGAGCGTCTACGACCTGCGGAACCTGTTCCAGGTGAACGTCGAGGAGGGGCGGCACCTCTGGGCGATGGTGTACCTGCTGCACAGCCACTTCGGCCGCGACGGCCGCGAGGAGGCGGAGGCGCTCCTGGAGCGGCGGAGCGGCGACCCGGACAAGCCGCGGATCCTGGGCGCCTTCAACGAGCCGTGCACGAACTGGCTCTCGTTCTTCATGTTCACCTACTTCACGGATCGCGACGGCAAGTACCAGCTCCTGGCGCTGGCGGAGAGCGGCTTCGATCCGCTGTCGCGCACGACGCGGTTCATGCTGACCGAGGAGGCGCACCACATGTTCGTCGGCGAGACGGGGCTGCTCCGCATCTGCCAGCGCACGTGTGAGCTGATGAAGCGCAACAAGAACGAGGACGCGCGCGCCGAGGGGGGCATCGATCTGCCGACGATGCAGAAATACCTGAACCTCTGGTACTCGCTGTCGCTGGATCTGTTCGGCGGGGAGATCTCGTCGAACGCGGCGTCGTTCTTCGCGTCGAGCGTGAAGGGCCGCGCGAAGGAGGAGTCGTACGACGATCACCGGGCGCTCGAGGGCGTGGTTGCGATGGAGGTGCCGATCGCGGCGGCCGGGGGCGCGCTGTCCGGGTGGCGGCGCGAGGAGGTGCCGCTCCGGAACGCGATGAACGAGGTGCTGCGCGACGAGTACGTGACCGACTCGCAGCGCGGGATCGACAAGATGAACCGGGTGATCGAGGAGTCCGGCGTCCCGTTCAGGCTGAGGCTGCCGAGCCGGCGCTTCCACCGGAGCTCGGGGATCTACGCGGGGCTCCACTTCGACGTCGACGGCAACCCGATCCCGAAGGAGGCGTGGGAGCGCCGGCGCGACGAGTGGCTGCCGACCGCGGCCGACGAGGCGTACGTGATGAGCCTGATGGAGAAGCCGGTGTTCGATCCGAAGCAGATGGCGAACTGGATCGCGGCGCCGACGAAGGGCCTCAAGGGCAGGCCGGTCGACTTCGAGTACGTGCGGCGCTGCGGCTAGGGGGCGCCCGCGTCGGGGGAGGGCGCGCCCGCGTCGGCGGGCGGCGGGGGCGCCTTCTTCGGCGGGTCGCCGTGCTCGGCGACGAGCTTCTTCACGAGGCCGTCGAGGAGCACCTGCTCATGGTACTGCGGCATCGCGGGGAGCTGCACGGCGACGTGCACGCCGGCGCGGCCGTTCACGATCTCGATCGCCCCCTGCGTCACCCTGCCGCCGCTCTCCGGGCTCCGGTACTCGAAGAGCAGGTAGCCGTTCGAGGCGTCCTTCTCGACGAGCTTGAAGCCGAGATCGACGCGCACGAGGCGCAGCGCGGTGCCGAAGGTCTGCTCGAAGGTGTAAGGCGACTCGTAGGCGACGCTGGCGCTGGCGTCGCGCGCGCCGAGGCCGACGGCGACGGGGACGGCGAGCGCGACGAGGAGGAGCGCGATCGGCGAGAGGCGGCGCATGCCCGCGGCGTAGAGGGGCGGACGAGGATGGGCCAAGTTTGTTGCCGGCGGGCGCGCAGGTATGCTGGCGTCGACCTCGATGGAACGACCCTACGTCGAGCAGCTCCGCATCCAGGGCTACGGGTGCGTTCAGGACGCGACGCTGCAGCTCACGCCGCTGCACGCGATCATCGGGCCCAACGACAGCGGCAAGAGCACCGTGCTGCGGGCGCTGCGGACCCTTTCCTCGGTCCTCGAGCGGGCGCTCGGGGCGCCGGCGCCGGACACGCTCGGGCGCGGCGCCCCGGCGAGCGCGAGCAAAGGCCCGGGCGGCTCGGTGTTCGAGCTGTCGGCGGCGAGCACGACGTGGCGCGTGGAGCTCGACGCCGAGGGGCGGGCGCGCACAACGTCGTTCCCCAGGGACCTGGAGCCGCCCTCCTTGCTCGACGACGCCGACGAGGAAGAGGTCACGACCGGCGGGGCGGGCCCTGAACGCCCCGCGCCGGACATCGTCCAGGCCCTGCGCGGCACCCAGGTGCTCCGCCTCGACCCCGACGCGCTCCGGTCCCCTCACCCGCTGATCCCCGACGGGCAGCCGCTCTGCTTCGCCGACGAGCGCGGCGCCGGCCTGCCGGCCGTCTACGACGCCATCATCAGCCGCGACCTGCCGGCCTACATCGAGCTGAACGAGGAGCTGACGCGCCTGTTCCCCAGCGTGAGGAGCGTCCACCTCGGAAACCCGAGCCCCACCACGAAGGCCATCGGCGTGAAGCTCGAGGGCGGCGCGGTCGTCCCGGCGGCGCTCATGAGCGAGGGCATGCTCTACTACCTCGCCTTCGCGGCGCTACCGCACCTCGACCCGACGCCCCTGCTCCTCGTCGAGGAGCCCGAGCGCGGGCTCCACCCCGCGCGCATCGCCGACGTGATGCGCGCCCTGCGCATCCTCTCCGAGAAGACCCAGGTCCTCCTGGCGACGCACAGCCCGCTCGTCGTGAACGAGCTCCAGCCGGAGGAGGTCACGGTGGTCACCCGCGCGGGCGAGCAGGGGATGAAGGCCACGCGCATCCTGGGCACGCCGGGCTTCGAGGATCGCGCGAGGGTGTACGCGCTGGGCGAGCTCTGGCTCAGCTACGCCAACGGCGCGGACGAGGCGCCGCTGCTCGGAGGAGGCCCGCGGCCGTGATGAAGCCGCCCGAGAAGACCAGGGTCTTCCTGGTCGGCGAAGGCGAGAACGAGCTCGGCAGCCGCGCCGGAGCGCCCGCCTTCCAGTCCGACAAGCGCCCCGGCGTGCTCTTCACCCTGCTCTCCCGCGTCCAGCCGAGCGGGTGGGTCGTCGGCGGCGCCCGCGAGTGGAAGACCATCCGGAAGTACAGCGCGCGCGGCGCGGCCCACGAGGACACGCGCCACGTGCTCGGCGCCGCCCTTGACGCGATGGAGGCGGGGTGCGACGTGCTCGCGTTCTCGCGCGACATCGACCGCGATCCGGCGCGCCGCGAGGCGGTCGCGGAGGGCATCCGGCGCGTGTCGTCGAGCCTCTCCGCGCCGCCCGAGGTGATCGGCGGCGTGGCCGTGCCGGCGCTCGAGGGATGGATCCTCGCGCTCCTCGGAGAAAAAGCGACCGAGGAGCTCTCGCCGCTCCGGGCGCAGGCGATGCTCGCCGCGAAGGGGATGATGCCGGGCGACGGCGCCGCCATGGTGCGCGTCGTCGAGGACGCCGACATCGACGCCGTCCCCCAGGACGCCGCCTCGCTCATGGAGTGGATCGCGCGCGCGCGCGCCGTGCTGCCGCGGCGAGCCGGCCGCGGCGCGAGGTGACGCGCGCTCTCACCGGCGGCACTGCGGCGCCGCGGAGAGCGCGGCCCGCGCCGCCTCGCGCAGGCCGTGCGGCGTGCCCTTGTCGAGGAGCGGCTCGAGGCGCGCGGGCAGATCGGCCGGGCGCACGGCCCCGAGCGCCGCGAGCGCCGCCGAGCCGAGCCGCTGATCGCGCTCGCCCATCGGCGCCTTCGCCTGCAGCGCGAGCCGCGTCCACAGGTCGACCGAGCTCGCGTCGCACATCGCGCCGAGCGCGAGGATGGCCCGGGCGCGCACCTCGACGTCCTCCTCCTTGTCCTCCGCCCTGTCGCGCACGGCCTCGATGTGCGCCGTCGCCCGGTGCGCGCCGAGGCCGTCGAGCGCGTGCCGGCGCACCTCGGGCGACCTGTCGGCGAGCGCCCCGACGAGCGCCCTGTCGCCCGCAGGCGCCGCGGGCATCGCGCCGAGCGCGAGCGCAGCGCCGCCGCGGATGAACGTCCACGGGTCCGAGGCGAGCCGCGCCGCGAGCGCCTCGGCCGCGCCTGCCGGCAGCTTCGCCCCGGCGGAGGCCGCGCGCGCGAGCGCCACGACCGCCGCCTCGCGCACGCGCACGTCCGGATCGGAGGCCGCCGCGAGCAGGTCCGGCGCGAGGGACGGCACGTCCGCCGCGACCTCGGCGGCGCGGAGGCGGACGTGGGCGTCCGCGTCCTTCCGGAGCGAGGCGCGCAGGTAGGCCTCGGCCGGCGCCTCGCCCGCGCGCGCGAGCGCCGCGGCGGGCGCCTGGAGCAGGTAGCGCCGCTCGAAGGGGGCGCCCGCCGCCGAGGCGAGCGCCTGGAACGCCGCGCCGCCGCCCCTCACCCGCCCGAGCGACGGCCCGAGCGCGCGGAGCAGGTCGAGCTGCGCGTCCTCGGGGCGGGCGCGCAGGCGATCGAGCTGCACCTCCTCCTCGACCACGGGGGCCGCCCGCTCGCTGCGCGCCGCCAGCGCGAGCGCGGCCCGGAGCTCCTTGCGCGTCGCGCCGCGCGCCGCCGCGAGG
>NZ_JEMA01000486.1:0-2862 GCF_001589285.1 Sorangium cellulosum
GCGCTCGACCGGGTGCGGTGCTCGGGGCGACAGGCGCCAGAGGAACAGGCCGCCGCTCACGACCACCAGGCCGATCCCGAGCGCGACGGGGAGGGTGTGCCTCCGCGCCGCTGGCTTGCGGTGCGTCGTGCCGAGCGGCGCGATCGTGAGCGCTCCCCCGTCGAGGGGGTAGGCCGCCGCGGACGTGGCCGCCCCCGCCGCCGAGGCAGCGAGCGGCGCGCCGCCCTGCAGGGCCGGGACCGGGAGCGTCTCGCGCAGGGCGCCGAAGAGGCGCCCGGCGGCCGCTCGCAGGTGCGGCGGAGCGAACGGCACGAGCGCGAGCGCGAGATCCGCGACGGTCGGGAAGCGGCGATCGCGATCGCGCGCGAGCGCCGCGAGGATCACCTGCTCCAGGGGCTCCGGGATGTCGGGGCGCAGCGCGCGCGGCCTCTGCGGCTCACCCTGCGTGACCAGGTAGACGAGCTGCGCGAGCTCCTGCGCGACGAACGGTGTTCGCCCGGTGAGGAGCTGGAAGAGCACGACGCCCAGCGAATAGATGTCGGCGCGGCCGTCAACGTCGCTCGCGGAGCGGAGCTGCTCGGGCGACATGTAGAGAGGCGAGCCGAGCACGCCCCCCGCCCGCGTGAGCGCGTGGTCCTCTGCGTGCGTCATCTTCGAGATACCGAAGTCGAGCACCTTGACGCACGGCGAGCCGTCCGCGTTCCGCGTGAGGAACAGATTGCTCGGCTTCACGTCCCGGTGGACGATGCCTTGCGCGTGCGCCTCGGCGAGCGCCTCGCACACCTGCAGCACGAGCTCGATGGCCAGCGGCACAGCGAGGGGCCCGCTCTCCGCGAGCACGGCGGCGAGGTCCTTCCCCTCGAGGTGATCCATCACCATGTACGGCGCGCCGTTCTCCAGCGTGCCGACGTCGGCGACACGCACGACGTGCTGGCTGCGAATGCGCACCGCGGCGCGCGCCTCCCTCAGAAAGCGCTGGAGAATGTCTGCGTCCTGCACGTATTTCGGCAGGAGCACCTTGATCGCGACGCGATCGTCGAGCGCGAGGTGGCGCGCAGCGACGACGAGCCCCATGGCGCCCCGCCCGAGGACGTTCTCCACGCGGTACTTGCCGAGGAGGATGTCTCCGGGGGCAATCGCGTACTCGATCGCGGACTCGTCGGTGGCGGACGGGATGGACATGGCCCAGGCATGGTTGCGGAGAGCCACCAATATGCCACGGTCAGAAGTTTTTGCAATTGCACCGCATCGGCCTCTCGACCAATGCGGTGGGGGCGTCTCGCGCGCTGCGATCATCACGATATCATGTCGGCGCGACAGCTCCCTTCGCTCGACGCCGTGCGCGTGCGGCTGGGCGGGAGCGGCCCTCCCTTCGACGCGGACGCGCCCGCCGGGAGGGCCGATCGCCGTGGCCGGGCCGCGGCGCGTTCGTGCTAGCGTGCGGGCATGACGGTCGAAGTCGCGAAGCCGCGGCCGGAACGGGAAGAGACCGACGAGAGCCTGCGCCTCGAGCGGGACGCGACCGATCGAGCGCTGGCCGAGCGGCGGGCGATCATCGAAGCGCGGTCCGACGCGGCTGTCGTCCAGGCCCGGGAGCGCTCCGACGCGGTGCTGAGCGCCGCGCGCGAGGAGGCGGACCAGCGATCGCGGGAGTCCGATCGCGCCGCCCAGGCGGGCAGGGCCGTCGCCGAAGCACGGACGGTGGAAGACGTCATCGTCCGAGGCGAGCGGGCGGTCGCGGACGACAACCTTCGCCGCGAGCGCGCCGAGCATGCCCGGATACTCTCCAGGCTGTTGCCGCTGGAGAGAGAGAAGACCGACAGGCACCTCTTGACCGAGCGCACCCGCTCCGACGACGCCATCGCGCACCGGGACGACTTCCTGGGCATGGTCAGCCACGACCTGAGAAACCTGCTCAGCGGGATCGTCTTGAGCGCGGAGCTGCTCTCCGAGGATGCCTCCGCCGAGGACAAGGAGAGCCAGCCCGCCGTGGCAGCGAAGCGGATCCGACGCTACGCCGCCCGGATGAGCAGGCTCATCAACGACCTGGTGGACGTCGCGAGCATCGAATCCGGCCAGCTCGCCACCGCCGCGGCTGGAGGCGATGCGTTCGCGCTGATCGTCGATACGGTGGAGATGTTCCAGCCCGCCGCGTTGGAGAGGGGGATCACCATCGAGCCGGTGATCGCCGAGAGCTCCCTGCCGGCGCACTTCGACCAGGAGCGGATGTTCCAGGTGCTCTCCAATCTCGTGATGAACGCGATCAAGTTCACCGCGCCGGGCGGGAGGATCTCCGTTCGCGGCGAGCGCGCTGGAAGCGAGCTCCTCGTCTCGGTGAGCGACACCGGCCCTGGCATACCCAGCGACATGCTGGAGCTCGTCTTCGAGCGGTTCTGGCAGGTCGGCAAGAAGGACCGGAGAGGCCTGGGCCTCGGCCTGTACATCTGCAAGAGCATCGTCGAGGCGCACGGCGGCAGCATCTGGGCCGAGAGCAAGGTCGGCGAGGGCAGCACGTTCTATTTCACGATTCCAGGTGCGCTCGGTGCGTCGGACCGGCGCGAGACGGCGGTCTGAGCGGATCTCCCGGATCCTGCTGAATCCGAGAGCGCTGCCGCCATCAGGCCCAGTTGCAGAACTCGAGGGGGTCGATGTCGGAGGTGACCTGGAGGCGGGGAGATGGGGAGACCGGGAGACGCGAAGAGGAATCCTCAAAGACTCCCTGCCTCTCCGCCTCCCTGTTCAACCTCCCTGCTGAAGAGGGCTGCACCATGAGGGGATTCCCTGGCTCCACGGCACCAGCGCCCTCTCTCACGCTCCGTCGGACAGCGCCGCCGCCATCGTCGCGTCGAGCCCGGCGGCCCG
>NZ_JEMA01000486.1:2899-5164 GCF_001589285.1 Sorangium cellulosum
GCCCCGCCCCTCGGCGAGGCGCGCCTCGTGCGCGGCGTCGCCCAGGGCGGAGCGCGCGGCCTCGACGCAGGCGGCGAGCGCCGGCCGCTCGATGGGCGGCACCGGCGTGCCGATGGCCTCGCGCAGCGCTGCCGCGCCGCCGAGCAGGCGGGCGCCGCGCGACGCCCTCCCCGCCCCCACCGCCGCGCGCGCGAGCGCCTCGAGGACGCTCGCGGAGCGCCAGAGATCGCCGAGCTCCCGGTGCAGCCGGAGGCTCGCCCGCAGGCGCCGCCCGGCCAGCGCGAGGTCGCCGCGCTCGATCGCGACGAGGCCCTGGATGTTGCTCGTCCAGGCGATCCCCTCCTTGAACTTCACCTGCTGCGACAGGCCCTCGCTCTCCTCGCAGAGGCGGGCGGCCTCGCCGAGATCCCCCCGGTAGAGCGCCGCGCAGCCGAGGTTGAGCAGCGCCGTCGCGCTGCCCTCGCGATCCCCCGCGCGGCGGAGCTCCGCGAGCGCGAGCCGGCACGCGCTCTCCGCGCGGGCGACGTCGCCCGAGAGCCACGCGGCGAAGCCCGTGTAGCCGAGCGCGTGCGCCGCCTCGAGCGTGTCGCCGCGGCGCGTGGCCAGCGCGAGGCTCTCGCCGTGCAGCGACAGCGCGCGCTCGTAGTCGCCCTGCTCGCGCGCGACGCTGCCGAGGATCTGGATCACCGAGGCGAGNCGCCCTGCTCGCGCGCGACGCTGCCGAGGATCTGGATCACCGAGGCGAGCCCGCGCTCGTCGCCGAGCCCGCGGTAGAGCGCCGCGCCCCGCTCGAGCAGCGCGCGCGCCTCGCGGTAGTCGCACTGGAGCAGCGCGAGCTTGCCGGCCCCCCGGAGCGCCGCGGCCACGTGCTCGGGCGCGACGCCGGCCGCCCCCGCGAGCGCCCGGCCGAGCCAGGCGCGTCCCTCCTGGTAGTGGCCGTGGATGTACCAGAACCACGCCAGCGCGGCGGCGAGGCGGACCGCGGCGGCCGCGTCGCCTGCCTCGCCCTCGCCCCGGAGCGCGAGCTCGAGGGCGAGGCGGAGGTTGTCGTGCTCCAGATCGAGCACCGCGAGCCACGCGGCCTGCTCGGGCCCGCGGAGCGCCTCGGCCGCGTGCTCGGCGAGCTCCAGCGAGAGCTCCACGAAGCGGCGGTCGCACGCGGCGGCGGCGCCCTCCTCCTCGAGCCGCTCGAGGCCGTACTCGCGGAGGATCGCGAGCATCTGGAACCGGGGCTCCTCGCCCGCGACAGGGAGCAAGAGGCTCTTGTCGACGAGCGATTCGAGGATCCCGAGCGTGTCGAGCGCCGGATCGCGGAAGGCGCACATCCGGTCCCCGGTGGCCAGCGAGAAGCCGCCCGGGAACACGGCGAGCGTGCGGAACACGAGCTGCTCCTCGGGCTCGAGCAGGCCGTAGCTCCAGTCGATGGCGGCGCGCATCGTCTGCTGGCGCTCGGGCAGGTCGCGCGCGCCGCCCGTGAGCAGGCGGAACGAGCCCGCTGTCGCGCCGCCGCCGCGCCCGGCGGCCCCGCGGTCGCGCAGGCGCGCGAGCAGCGCCGCGGGCGTGAGGACGCGCAGGCGCGACGCGGCGAGCTCGATGGCGAGCGGCAGGCCGTCGAGGCGCGCGCAGATCTCCACGACCTCGGCGACGTTGCCCGGGCCGAGCTGGAAGCCGGGCTTGATCACCGACGCGCGGCGGCAGAACAGGCTCACCGCCGAGCTCGCCAGCGCGACGTCGACCGTGACCTCGCGCGGCTCCGGCAGCTCCAGCGGCGGCACCACGAAGCGCCGCTCGCCCGAGAGGTTCAGGGCCGCGCGGCTCGTCACGAGCAGCGAGAGGCGCGGGCAGCTCGCGGCAAGGTGCGCGACGACCGGCGCCGCGGCCGTCAGGTGCTCGAGGTTGTCCAGCAACAGCAGAAAACGACGGTCGCGAAGGAACTGGACCACGCGCTCCAGGTCCGGTCGCGCGCCGCCCTCGCCGAGGCAGAGCGCCTGCGCGATCGCGGAGGGCACGAGCGCCGGGTCGCGCAGCGACGCGAGCGGGACGAAGCAGACGCCGCCGGTGAACACGGGGACGAGGTCCTCGGCGACCTGGAGCGCGAGCCGGGTCTTGCCGGTGCCGCCGACGCCGGTGAGCGTGAGCAGGCCGGCGCTCGGATCGAGCACGAGCGACGCGATCTCGGCGCGCTCGCGGGCGCGGCCCACGAACGCCGTGCGCTGGACCGGGAGGTTGTGCCGCGGCCGCTCGGGCTCCGGCGACGCGTCCGCG
>NZ_JEMA01000487.1 GCF_001589285.1 Sorangium cellulosum
GGGGGCGTGACGGATGTGAACCGTTGAGAGGGGGCTGGCGGCGGGGGTCCGTAACGGATGCAAACCGTTGAGAGGGGGGGCCGCGTGGGGGGCGTAACGGATCGAGTCCGTCACGAGGGCTGCCGGCGGGGAGGGTGTAACGGATCGAGTCCGTCACGAGGACGTGGCGGCGGAGGCTGTCACGTCAATCCACGCCGACCTCCGGCGCTTCCTCGTCGATCGCGGGGTCGCCCGCGCCGCCGGCGGCCGGCGGCGCGCTCTCTTCCGCCTCGGCCTCTTCCTTGCCGGTCGAGCGCCGGCGCTCGGCCTTGGCTGTCTCCCGCTGCAGCGGCGCGAGCAACCGGCGCGTCGTCTCCGCGTCGGCCGCCTCGAGCTCCAGCATCTGGAGGACGCTGCGAACCACCTTGATCCAGCGGTTGCGCGCCCGGAGCTGCCCGCCGCGCGAGTCGCCGGCATCCGGCCTGTCCTGCGCCTCCAGGTGGACGCGCTGCGCGTCGAGCTTGCCGAGCTCGTCGCCCGCGGCGAACCATGCCTGCACGGCCTTGAGCAGGTTGCCCCCCGGCGTCGGCAGCGCCTTGAGCGCCGCCTTCGACTCCGGCGTCAGCCGGTCGCGCGCGAGCTTCACCTCGCCCGCCTCATCGCTGTAGCTCGCCGAGATGAACTTGAGCCCATCCGCGAAGAGCTGATCGCGGATCTCGAGGTAGATCGCCGCGTCCTCGGGATCGTCGGCCAGATCGGCGAACGCGGTGAGCACCGCGTGGGCGCCGCGGGCCTTGCGGTCGTGGATCTGGTCGATCGCTACCTGCTTTTGCTGGATCTCGGAGAGCTCGTCGTTCGCCTTCTTCTGCCTGCGGTGCGACTTCAAGATACCGTCGTGCGCGGCCTCGATGTCGTCGAGCAGCGGGGCGCACCGCTTCAGCGACACGAGGCGCGGCCTTTCGCGCTCCGGGTCGAGCCACGCGGCCGTGATCTGAACCATCTGACGAGGAGAGAGGTCTTTGAGCGCCATGGTGCCTCCTTGGTTGTCCTCCGGCGACGGTCGCCGGGGAATGCACCACCGGGCAGGCTCTCAGATCGGGTGCTGTCCGTGAAGGCCGCTCGCCCGCCGCGAACGTGCCCTCGCCACCATGTCCGCGGCAGTTTTGCCGCCGGCTTGAACCGCGGCCGCCCGGCGCCGCTCCTCGGCCGTCGTCCCGCCTCGTTGGCTGGCTCTTGTTCCTGTACCGCGTCGACGGTGCAGCCTGCCATCGCCTCACGGCCGTTCGCTCGGCGGCGGCGCGTCGACCTCGCTGACCCGCAGATCGCACCGGAGCCGCCTCCGTAGCTGCTCGTCCATGCGCAGGGCGTACTTCTCGTGCACGCCGAGCATCGCGGCGACCTTGGCCCAGGAGAGGTCCTGCCAGTACCGGAGCTCGATGAGGCGCGCCTCCCGCTCGTCGAGGCCGCGGAGCGCCTTCCTGAGCGCCTCGAGGGCCTGGGTGCGCGCCATCGCGTCCTCGGGGTGCGCCCTGAGCCGCTCGCCGGTATCGGCGACGAAGCGCGCGAAGACGAGCGCGCGACACTGGTCCTTGAGCTGGTTCAAGGCGTCGGCGTCGTCGTCGCCGAACGGATCGCTCGCGTCGCGCATCGACTCGGCGGCATCGAGCGCGGCGTCGAGGCCGGCGCGCCGGAACGACGCCTCGCGGGTGAGCAGCCGGATGACGGCGCCCGCGACCCGCTTCCAGGCATAGACGCCGAACGGGACGCCGCGCGCCGCGTCGTATCCGGGGCTCGCCTCGAGGAGCGCCTGATAGGCCGCCTGCTCGCAGTCCTCCAGGCCCTGCCGCGTCCGCACGCCATAGACCCGCGCGGTCGTCCGCGCGACGTGGCGGGCCATGGGCAGCGCCTCCAGCACGCGCTCGTGATCCGGAGGAGGTGGAGGCGGACGCCGGCTGCCTGTCACCGCCGCCCACCGGAGGTCCCGTCGCCGCGCTCCGGCGCGTCCAGGGGGGCCATCGCCCCTTCCGAGCCCGCTCCATCACGGGCCACCGTGCCGCTCTCGGACAGGACAGGAGGCCTCGCCCGCAAGCGATCGTGGAGCGGCGCTGCTGCCGGGTGCGTCGTGATGAAGACCGCGAGGAGCCTGCGATAGTCCTCGATCTCCTCGGGCGAGAGCGCCCCGAGGTAGGGGCTCAGCGCGTCGGCGACACAGGCGTCGACGAGCGGATCGACGTCGCCCGTCCTGTCCATGTCGTGCTCGGGAGCTTCGTGCGTCATGGGGCCTCGCGCGGCGGGGCCCTGCGTGCGGTGCGGTGCCCCTTCGTCCTTCCTCTTCTCAAATCACCATCGGCGGACCGGTTCGGACAGAGAAAGCGACGCCCCCGCCGTTTTCTGCGCCGCCCGGGCGGGCGCGGCGGCGGGCGCGGGCCGGGCGGAGATCCGGGCCTTCGTGGCCAGGCAAGTACGTGAATCGACGCCGCTTTTCAACAATCGACGGCGCCGGTGCATTTTCTCTGTCCGAACCGGTCCCGCGCTCGTGATTTCCATCTCAGGAGACCGCGCCGGTGGCACGCTTCACGTCCGACAGCTCAGGGCCCTCCGGCGTCGCCGGGGACGCGCTGGAAGGAACGCCGTACCGGGCGCTCCGGGCGCTCGGGCGCGGGGGCATGGGGGAGGTCATCGAGGCGGAGCACCTTGCCCTCCGGAAGCGGGTCGTGGTGAAGCTGGTCCGCCGCGCGTTCGCGCACGACCCGCGGTTCGCCGATCGGCTGCGGGTCGAGGCGCAGGCGCTGGCGGCGGTGTCGTCGCCGCACGTGGTGGCGGTCCTCGATCTCGGGCAGACGCCGGCGGGCCGCCCCTACTTCGTGATGGAGCGGCTCGAAGGCAGGACGCTCGGCGAGGAGCTCGAGCGGCGCGGCGCGTTGCCGGTGGCCGAGGCGATCGAGGTGGTGCGGCAGGTGCTGGCCGGGCTCGCGGCGGCGCACCGGGTGGGGGTTGTGCACCGCGATGTGAAGCTCGACAACGTGTTCCTGTGCGCGCCGGGGGCGGCGGCGCCGGGCGGCGCGCGGGTCGCGAAGGTGCTCGATTTCGGCGTCGCAAAGGTGCTCGACAGCGCCCTGGCCGACGCGGCGCCGGGGGCGCCGCCCGCGGTGGACGGGCCGGCGTATCCGACCGACGCCGGACTGCTGGTGGGGACGCCGCGGACGGCCTCGCCGGAGCAGGCCCGGTGCCAGCCGGTGGACGCGCGGGCGGATGTGTATGCGGTGGGGCTGCTGATGTATACGCTGGTCGTGGGGCACGGTCCGTTCGCCCATGTCGAGGACGCGCTGGGGGTGCTGCGGGCGCACGTCATGGAGACGCCGGCCCCACCGTCGCGGTACGCGACGCAGCGGATCCCGACAGCGCTGGACGGCGCGGTGCTGAAGGCGCTGGCGAAACGGCCGGAGGAGCGGTTCCAGAGCGCGGAGGCGTTCGGGGAGGAGCTCGGGCGGATCGGGGCGGAGCTGGCGGGGCCGGAGGGACCCGGGAGGGCGGCGCGGGGGCCAGGGGCGATGGCCGGTGGAAGGGTTGGCGGAGGGGCGGCGGAGGCGGCGTGGGAGCCGGAGATCGGAGCGTGGCTCGGAGCGATGCCGGCCGGCGCTGGCGGGGCGGGAGCTCGCGCACACGGTGCAGCGGACGCGGGGGAGGCGGAGGCGCCGGTGGACGCGCGGCTGTTCGCGGGGCTGACGCTCGCAAGCACGGTTGTGTTCTCGGCGCTGGCGGCGCTGGTGCTGCGCGGGCTGGGGGTCTTGTGATGGGGCGGGAGGCGCTGAAGGCCGGGGACGTGTTCCTTGACTACCGTGTGACGGAGGTGATCGACGCGGGTGGGATGGGGGAAGTGTACAAGGCGGTGGAGGACTACTCGGAAGACGTGGTGGCGATCAAGTGCATGCTGCCACGACACCTGAAGAGAGAAGACTTCGCGAGGCGGTTCCGTCAGGAGTGCCGGTTCTATCCGAAGCTGAAGCACCCGAACATCGTGAGGATGAGGAAGGCGGGTGTGTCGCCGGAGCACGTGGCGTACATCGTGATGGACTACCTCGAGGGGAGGACGCTGAGGAAGCTCTTGAACAAGGCCTATCGTCTGGACTTCCTGAGCGCGATGCACGTGATGCTGCAGGTGGCGGACGCGATGACGTTCGTGCACTCGAAGGGGATATGGCACCGTGACCTGAAGCCCGAGAACATCATGGTGGGGGCGAAGGAGGACGCGAAGGGTCACGTGTGGCTGCTGGACTTCGGGATAGCGAAGTTCGCGGACGGGGGGATGAACACCGATGATCTGCCGGACGTGGGGACGGTGAGGTACATCTCGCCGGAGCAGGTGAAGATGCTGTACGCGAGCTCGAGGAAGGCGGAGCGCGCGGAGCGGGCGAGGCCGGACGGTCGGACGGACATCTACGCGTTCGGAGCGATCTTCTACGAGGTGCTGACGGGGAAGCACCTGTTCCTGGACGACAGCGAGGCAGCGACGGCGGAGGAGACGCTGACAGGGCATCTGGTCGCGGCGCCGGAGCCCGTGCACGAGATCGTGCCGGATTGCCCGGAGTTCGTGTGGCCTGTGGTGTCGCGTTGCATCGCGATCGACCGTGAAGAGCGTTATGCGAGGTTCGACGATGTGGCGCGGGACCTGCGCGGGCTCTTGAGGGACACGGTGCCGGCAGGGCATGTGCTGGCGCAGCGGCTGGCGCAGGAGCGGATGAAGGCGGAGCGTCAGGCGGCGTTCGCGGGGGTGGAGCTGGAGGACAGCGCGCCGGTGGCGGGCGAGGAGGAGACGGAGGAGGCGCGGCAGGAGAGCGGGAAGAGGGCGCGGCGGGTGGTGCACGGGGAGACGGCGCCGCTGGAGCAGTTCGTGGCGCCGGCGAGCGCGCTGCCGTTCGCGCCGGCGTCGCGCGTGCCGCGGGGGCGGGGGGTGGGGTACACGGAGCCGCTGCCGGCGCTGAGGCCGCTGGAGTCGACCGCGAAGCTGTCGGGGAAGTGGGCGGAGAAGATGGCGCAGCGGACGGGACCGCCGGCGATGCCGCCGGCGGGGGCGTACGCGGGGCCGCCGCAGATGCCGCAGGCGTATGCGGGGCCGGTGCCGCTGGCAGAGGTGAGGCCGCAGGCGTATGCGGTGCCGCCGCCGGTGCCGCAGTCGTATGCGGTGCCGCCGGTGCCGGCGGAGGTGAGGGCGGAGAGCTACGCGGTGCCGCCGCCGGTGCGGCCGATGGAGTCGCAGTACGTCGCGCCGCCGCAGCCGTCGTGGAGAGAGGCGCAGCGCGCGGCGGCGCCGTCGCGGCCAGAGGTCGAGCCGCCCTACGTGACGCCGCCGTTTGCCGAAGCGCCGCCACAGCCAGCGGCACCGCCGCCGCGGCTGGTGATGGCGCTGCAGCCAGCAGCGCCGCCGCCGCCGCGGCCGGAGGTCTCGGCGCCGTACGTGACGCCGCCGCTGGCGTTGATGGAAACGCAGCGAGCGGGATCGGCGCCGCCGATCGCGGCGCGGCCAGCGGCGCCGAGCTCGGTGACGGCACCGAGCGCCGGACCGGTGGCGTCGTTGCGGAACGAGACGCCGAGGACGCCGGCGCCGGCGGCGCTGCTGACGCAGCCGCGGCGCGTGCCGAGAGCGTACGTGCTGGCACCGCTGGTGGCGCTGGCGCTGACGTTGGGAGGCGTGGGCGCGGTGCTTGGGCTCCGCTTGGCGCGCGAGACGGCGCCGGCGGCGGTGAGCGGAGAGCCGGTAGCAACGGCGGCGCCGGTCGAGGGCGCGGCGGCGAGCGCGGTG
>NZ_JEMA01000488.1 GCF_001589285.1 Sorangium cellulosum
CCGGTCGTCCCCGCGTCAGCGCCGGTCGCGGCCGGGGCGCCCGCGTCGCCGGTCCTGGGAGCGGGGGGCGCCGGAGGCGCCTCGGCGTCGGTCGCGAGCGTCGCGCGGCTGTCGTTGGTCTTGAGCTCGATCCACCCCAGCGTGGGCTGGCCTCCGCTCTGGAAGGCGACGAGCATCCAGTCCTGGTAGCTCGCCTTGAGGTCGACGATCGCGCCGTTGTCGAGCCGCGCGAGCTCCTTCGATTTGGCGTCCGCGGCCTGGTAGACGGCGAACTGCTGCAGCAGGCGGCGGCGCCCCGGCTGGGGCTCCATGGTCGGGTACGTTGCCACGTACCCCGCGAGATCCTGCGTGGCAGGCGCCACCGGCAGGGGCGCCGAGGCCGAAGCCGCTGCGTTCGTCGTCGAGGCTTCCTCCCTGCTGCACCCCGCTCCGGCGAGCAAGCTGCCCGCGAGCACCAGGCTCCACATCTCGACCGTACGTGCCATCGTCTCCTCCGTCGCCTCGGGCCGGAGGACTCGCTACGTCGACCGCGAGGCGAGGGCACCGTACACGAGCACCACGGGGAGCGCACCCCGCGTGCGTGCTGGCCAACACAGGCTGCAGGGCAGCCGGTCCGCGCATGGCGAGCTGATCAGCACACGGCGCGCTGCTCAGCACACGGCGCGCTGCTCAGCACATGGCGCGCCGGTCAGCGCGTGGCGCGCAGGTGATCGACGGCGCGCCGTCAGCGCTTCGACGACGCGCGCGCGGGCGCCGGCGGCGGGGTCGTCTCGGAGACGGGCGGCCGCTCGCGCAGGCACCTGTCGAGGCCTTCCTGCAGGGCCGCCTCGTGGGCGCCGGGGAGCTTCGGGCGGCCCATCACGTTCACGAAGAGCCGATCGTGCGCGAAGCCGCCGCCCGGCCCGAGGCTCATCCACACGAACATCGCGCGCCCCTTGATGTTCTCGAAGGGCACGCCGGCGCCGAGCTTGCCGCGCCACTCGCGCGAGTCGTGGCTGTTGTCGCGGTTGTCGCCCATCACCCACACCTCGTCGTTGGCCACCTTGAAGGGGCCGCGAGGCACGCCGCACACGCCGCCGCGACAGCTGAGGCCCGGCGTGCAGTCCTCGTTGTCGACGCACATCGTCTTGTCGGGGTTCGCGTCGTAGAGCGTGAAGTACGACCTGTCCCCGAGGTACTCCACGAACAGCTCGGCCTGGCGCCCCTCGTAGCGGTACGGGCCGACGTGACAGTGGGGGACGAGCCAGCCGTTGAGGATCGGCCGGCCGTTGATCACCTCCAGCGTGTCGCCCGGGGTGGCGATCACCCGCTTGATGAAGTCCTGCTCCTTGTTCTCGGGGAACTTGAACACCATCACGTCGCCGCGCGCCGGCGGCAGGCGGGTGAAGAGGCGCTGGTCGGTCCACGGGATGAGCGGACCGTAAGTGAACTTGCTGACGAAGATGTGGTCGCCGACCATGAGGGTCGGGATCATCGAGCCGCTCGGGATCTTGAACGCCTCGACGACGAAGGCGCGCAGGATGAGCGCCACCGCGACGGCGATGCCGATCGACTCCGCGTACTCGCGCATCTCGCCCTTGCGCCAGCGGCCGAGGTGCTCGCCGACCACGCGATCGGCGCGGCTGTGGGCGGCGTCGAACTCGTCGACGTCGAACGTCTCCGCGCTCATCGCGCGCTCGAGCGCCGCGATCGCCTGCGTCACCTGCTCGCGCTCGCCGCTCGTCAGCTCGCGCTCGACGTCGCGCTTGCGGGTGCGCAGGATCCGGTGGGCCTCCTCGAGGAGCGCGGCGGCGTCCTCGAAGCGGGCGCGCGCCTTCGGCGGGATGTCCCGGCGGCCGCCGACGCCGATCGCCGACGCGAACGGCAGATCGTGGCGGAACCGCCAGAGGATCATCGCGAAGATCGTGAAGAGCACGATGCCGGCCGGGATCTGCTGCTCGCCGACGAAGACGCGGAGCGGCTGGGTACTGTCGCCCGGGGACGACGGCGTGAGCAGCCAGACGTTCAGGACCGCGAGCGCGAACGGCACGAGGCAGATCCACACGAGGTGGAACAGGAAGCGCAGCAGCCGGCCGTCCTTGCCTCCCGGCGGAGGAGAGCTGCCGGCCGATCGCGGGTCCGCGCCGCCGGCCGGCTTGGCCGCGCTGACGCGGGGCTCCGGGTTCGCGCTCCCCCTCATCGAGGGTCTGAACTCCGAGCTCGAGGGCCGATTGGCCGCGACCGACGGTACGCTCTGGGGTGGATCATCGGGGCGCGGCGGCAAGAGAGAGCTTATGTATACGTCGACCCCCGCCGCGGCAAGTGCGCAGGCGCGGTGGCCGATCCGCCGTCCGTCGCCGGCATCCACATTGTCCGCGCAGTCCGCGCAGCGTCGTCACGGCGCGTCCCCGATCTCGACGGCGTAGCTCACGAGGGCGGCCCGGTCGTCGCGGGCGTATGTCGTCGGCTGCGTCCGCCCCGCTGCGCTCGTGTTGTCGATGACCAGGTAGTACTGCCCCGCGGGCAGCGGCACCGTCCGCCGCCACGGCGCGCCCGAGTACACCGGCTCGTCCAGGAGCGGCGCGGCCAGGAGCGGCGCCGGCGCGGGCTGCGTCAGGTACGCCTGGAGCCACGGCTCCCCGCTGCCGCGCGACACGAGGAGCACGTCCACGCCCGGCGCCCCGTCGACGGCGATCGTGAGCGTCATCGCCTCGCCGCTGCCCGTGATCTCCAGCGGGCCGATGTAGTCGCGCTGGTCCTGGTGCACCTCGGTCCGCTCGTTCGCCAGGAGCAGCTTGCCATTGGCGCGGCGCTCGTAGGGAGCGCGGGGCCGCTGGCCCTTCTCGACGATGCCGAGCCCGAACTGCACCGCGCCGTCGTCGTCGCGGATCACCGTGAAGCCGCGGGCGAGCTCGGTCTTCACGAGCTGCGCGCCGAGCGCGTTCGCGTACGCGCTGCCCTGCGCGAGCGACACCCCGCCGAGCGAGATCGCGGCGGGCTGCTCGATGAGCCTTGTCGTGAAGCTCGCGGCCGTGGTCGAGCGCTGACGGAAGTACACGTACATCGTGTCGCCATCCATCAGGAAGTCGTGCTCGTACTCGACCGCGGCGCTCGCGTCGAAGCTCATGCGCTTCGTCAGGTTCGTCCAGATGACGCCGCTCCCTCCGAACTGGAGGAAGAGGTTCCCGTTCGCGAGCTCCTGGGCGACGCACGAGCCCGGGTAGAACCGGCCCGTCACCGGGTCGTCGTCGCGGAGGCGCAGCGGCACGCTCCGCTTCCGCATCTCGCTGCAGAGCTGGCTCGCCGCGAAGCCCAGGATGGCCCTGCGGAGGGACAGGTTCCCCGGATCGTTCACGACGCCCGGCATGACGCCGAGCGCGCCCTGGCCGCACGCGCCGCACACCGTCCCGAGCAGGGAGAGGCAGAGCGCGAGGCCGAGCGCGCGCAGCGCGACGGTGCGGAAGAGCATGGGCGCAGCATAGTCGAAACACCGGCGGATCGAGCGGCGCGCCGCGTCGCGCCGCGCGGGGCACGTCGCTTTCGGCCCGGCGCGCCGGTGGTGGTAGGGTCGCCGCCATGGCGAACGTCGCGGTGATCGGGGCCGGCGCGTGGGGCACGGCGCTGGCGAAGCTGGTGGCGGACAAGGGAAACCCCACCGCGCTGTGGGCGCACCAGGGGGAGCTCGCCGATCGGATCGGCGCCGAGCGGCAGAACCACCGGTACCTGCCGGGCGTCGAGCTGCCCGCGAGCCTGCGCGCGACGAGCGATCTCGAGGACGCGCTCCGCGGCGCGGAGCTCGCGCTCGTGGTCGTGCCGTCGCACGCGCTGCGCGAGGTGGTCCGCGAGGCCGGCCCCCACATCCCGCGCGGCGCGCTCGTCTGCAGCGCGACGAAGGGGATCGAGAACGACTCGCTGATGCTGATGAGCGAGGTGCTCGTCGACGAGCTCGGGCGCGAGGCCGAGCCGCGGCTCACGTACCTGTCGGGCCCGAGCTTCGCGCGGGAGGTCGCGGCCGGCCAGCCGACCACGGTCGTCGTCGCGGGCAGGAGCGAGCGGGAGACGCACGCTGTGCAGCGGATGCTCGCGACCGATCGCTTCCGGGTCTACTCGTCCGATGACGTCGTGGGCGTGGAGGTGGGCGGCGCCCTCAAGAACGTCGTCGCCATCGCGGCCGGCATCTGCGACGGCCTCGGCCTCGGCCACAACGCGCGCGCCGGGCTCATCACGCGGGGCCTCGCGGAGATGGCCCGCATGGCGGCGGCCAAGGGGGCGAACCTGCTCACGCTGGCGGGGCTCTCCGGGATGGGCGACCTCGTGCTCACGTGCACGGGCGAGCTGTCGCGCAACCGCACCGTCGGGATCGAGATGGGCAGGGGACGGAAGCTCGACGAGATCCTCGCGGGCCTCGGCCACGTCGCCGAGGGGGTGAAGACGGCGAAGAGCGCGTACGAGCTCGCGAACGAGCTGGGCGTGAGCGCGCCGATCGCGGTCGAGGTGTACCGGGTGCTCTACGAGGCAAAGCCGCCGCAGCAGGCCGTGGTCGACCTGATGACCCGCGCCCTGACGAAAGAGTGAGGCGCGGAGCCCGCTCGCGGGAAGGCGCTTTCTCGCGCGGCGCGCGCGCAGCGTCTTTCGCGAGCGTGTAGAGTGGCGGCGCGATGAACACACGACCTCTCGTGAGTCTCCTCTCCGCGTTCCTCGTGTCGAGCGTGGGCTTGACGGCCTCGGCGCAGTACGGCGCGCCGCCCTACGGCGGCTCGTACGGGGGCCAGTACGGCGGCGCGTACGGCCAGCCCCCCGCGCCCTACGGCGGCTACGCGTACCCGCCGAGGAAGACCGAGCCGAAGTCGACGCCGCTCGAGGTCGGCTATCTCTACGCCACGTCCGTGGCCTACGGCGTCGGGACCGGCATCTGGTTCGACGCGCTCGTCGGCATCGACGACCCCGGCGTGCAGTTCATCGCGCCGGCGATCCTCGGCGTGGCGGCGCCCGTGGGCGTCTACTTCCTCGACTCGCCGCCGATGCCGCGCGGCATGCCCTCGGCGATCGCCACGGGCATGGTGATCGGCGCGGGCGAGGGGCTCGGCATCGCCTCCTACCAGTACGTCTCCGCGCGGGAGGGCAAGGAGTGGGGCTTCCTCGGGCTCGCGACCTCCGAGGTGATCGGCTCCACCGTCGGCGGCGCGGCGGGCCTCGGGTTTTACTACCTGCTCCGGCCGAAGCCGCAGACCAACATGCTCCTCGCCTCGGCCGCGGTGTGGGGCTCGCTCATCGGCAGCGAGTTCGGGGCCGCGGCCAGCAATGGAAGCTGGAGCGAGTCGAACGACAGCGTCTCGCTCGGCGGCCTGATCGGGTTCAACGTCGCGACCGCGGGCGCTGTCGGCCTGTCCATCGCCTGGACGCCGTCGTGGAACCAGCTCGCGTGGATGTGGGGCGGCCTCGGCATCGGCACGGTCGTGTCGTTGCCCATCTACCTCGCGTACATCGGCAGCGATCACGACCCGCGCCGCGGCCTCATCGCCCAGGGCGCTGCGGGCACCCTCGGCCTCGTGGCGGGCGCCCTGTTCCTCGGCTCACCGGACCGCAGCGGCGAGCTCGCCGCGGACGAGGAGGATCGCGGCCGCCCCGCGTTCGCGCGCGTGCTCGGCGGCAGCCTCGTACCCTACCGCGGCGGCATGGGCGCGGTCGTCCTCGGAGAGCTCTGGTAAGCCGCGGTGCGCCGGGCAACACGGCTGCGTGGGGCCGCGGCGCGCCTGCTATGCTCCTCTCGATGCCGACCCTGAAGTATTTTGTCTCCGAGGGCGCGCCACGCCTGTACAGCGTCCACAAGCCCGTCACGACGATCGGCAAGGCGCTCGGAAACGACGTCGCGGTCGCGGGGGCCGGGGTGCTCGAGCATCACGCGCAGATCGTGTTCGACGGTCGCGATTTCGTGCTCGAGGAGTGCGAGCGCGACGGCGAGATCGCGATCAACGGCAAGAAGAAGCGGCGCGCCCGCCTGGTGCACGGCGACCGGCTCCAGCTCGGCGCGGTCGAGATCGGGTTCTCGATGTTCGCCGAGGCGCCGACGGCCCAGGAGCGGCTCCCGGCGGGCGACGACGGGGCGGAGCGGCTCGCGTCGCCGCAGGTCTCCTCGGAGCTCGCCGGCGTCCGCAAGCTGTTCGCCTTCAGCGAGAAGCTCATCAACCGGCGCAGCGTCGACGAGCTCCTCGAGGCGATGCTCGACGACGTCATCGAGCTGACCCACGCCGACAAGGGGTTCCTGCTGCTCCTGGAGGGCGCGGAGGCGGCGGCCGACACGGCGGTGCGCGGGGGCGCGCTGGCCGCGCCGACGGCGGGCGGCGACCGCAAGCTCGCGGTGCGCGCGTCGCGCAACGTCCGCAAGGAGGCGATCACCGACGCGGCCGGGGGCATCTCGGACAGCATCGTGCGGCAGGTGATCGCCTCGGGGCGCCCCGTCATCGTCTCCGACGCGCTCGCCGACACGCTGTTCGGCCGGAGCGACAGCGTCATCGCGATGAAGCTCTCCAGCGTGATGTGCGCGCCGCTCCTGTCGCAGGGCCAGATCATCGGCGCGCTCTACGTGGGCAACGACAAGATCAAGCACCTCTTCGACCGCGCCCAGCTCGATCTGCTCAGCATCTTCGCGTCGCAGGCCTCGCTCATCCTCCAGAACGCGATGCTCCTGAACGCCCTCCGGGCCGACAAGGCGAAGCTCGTCGCCGAGCTGCACGACAAGAAATTCGGCGAGATCATCGGCGCTTGCCCGTCGATGATCGAGGTGTTCCGCAAGCTCCAGAAGGTCGCGGCGACCGACATCAGCGTGCTCATCACCGGCGAGACGGGCACCGGCAAGGAGCTCATCGCGCGGGAGCTGCACCGGCGCAGCCAGCGCGAGGGCGGCCCCTTCATCACCATCAACTGCGGCGCGATCCCCGAGAACCTCATCGAGAGCGAGCTCTTCGGCCACGTGAAGGGCGCCTTCACCGGCGCCATCGCGAGCCGCCCGGGCAAGTTCCAGATCGCCGACAAGGGCACGCTGTTCCTCGACGAGATCGGCGAGCTCCCGCTGAACCTCCAGGTGAAGCTCCTCCGCGCCCTCCAGGAGCGGGTCATCTTCCGCGTCGGCGACTCGAAGCCCGAGAAGGTCGACATCCGCATCGTCGCGGCCACCAACCGGAACCTCGAGGAGGAGATCCGCACCGGCAACTTCCGGGAGGACCTCTACTACCGCCTCAACGTCGTGAACCTGTGGCTCCCGCCGCTCCGCGACAGGGGCGACGACGTGCTGATCATCGCCAAGGTGCTGCTCTCGAAGTACGCGGATGAGCTCGGCAGCCCCGTGCGCGGCTTCAGCCCGGCCGCGCTCGCCGCCATCAAGAAGTACTCCTGGCCGGGCAACATCCGGCAGCTCGAGAACCGCATCAAGAAGGCGCTGGTCCTCTGCGATCAGGCGCTCCTCGCCGCGGAGGACCTCGACCTCGGCCCCGGCGCCGAGACGGCCATCATGCCGCTCGAGAAGGCGAAGGAGGAGTTCCAGCGGCGTTACGTGCTCGAGGCGCTCGAGCGCAACAACGGCAACCGCACGCAGACGGCGCGCGACCTCGGCGTCGACCCGCGCACCATCTTCCGCTACCTCGAGAAGGAGCAGAACCCGATGCCGAGCGGGGCCGGCGGCGTGGCCCGCGATCCGACCGAAGCGTGATGGACTACAACCCCCAAGGGCCCTTCGCGGACCCCTGTCCGACCAAGACCCGCGCCGATCTGGAGTGGGACCGCATCCTCGAGGCGCTCGCCGAGCGCTGCGCGTCGCGCGCCGGCAAGCGGCTCGCCCGGGCCCTGCCGTTCGCGTCCACGCGCGCCGAGGCGCTCACCATGCTCGCCGAGGTGCGCGAGGCGTTCGAGCTCGCCCGGGCCGGGGAGCCGCTGCCGTCGCGCGACGTCGCGGAGCTCGAGGACGCGCTCGACCGGGCGCGCATCGGCGCCTCGCTCGCGAACGAGGAGCTCCGCGCCGTGCTCGGCCTGCTCGAGGCCGCGCGCGCCTCGCGCCAGTACCTGCAGGGCCGGCGGCAGATCGCGCCCACGCTCTTCGCCGCGTGCGCCACCAACCCGGAGCTCGACGCCGTCGCGCGCGAGCTCGCGGCGGCCTTCGATCCGGACGGCTCGCTCTCGGATCGCGCCTCGCCCCGCCTCGAGGCGCTCCGCGCCGAGCGGCGCGCCGTGCGCGATCGGCTCGTCCGCCGCCTCGAGGACCTGATCCAGAAGCACGAGGACATCCTCCAGGACCGCTACTGGACCGAGCGCGACGGGCGCTACGTGCTCCCGGTGCGCTCCGACGCGCACGAGCGCTTCCCCGGCATCGTCCACGCGACCAGCGCGAGCGGCGCCACCGTGTTCGTCGAGCCCCGGGTGCTCGTCGAGACGGGCAACCGGATGAAGATGGTCGACGCCGAGGTCGCCCGCGAGGAGCAGGCCATCTACGCGGCGCTCACCGCCCGCGTCGCCGAGGACATCGAGAGCGTCGCGGCCGCCGCCCGCGCGCTGGCCCACGCCGACGTGCGGGCCGCCGCCGCGCGCCTCGCGCGGGACCTCGACCTCGCCTTCCCGGACGTCCCCGAGGACGCCTTCGTCGATCGCGGCGCCTCCGACGGCGCGCCGCGGCCGACCTCGATCTTCCTCAACGGCGGCCGCCACCCGCTCCTCGCGCTCGACGGCGTGAAGGTGGTCCCGAGCGACCTCGCGATGAGCGCGGGCCGCGCGATGATCGTCTCCGGCCCGAACGCCGGCGGCAAGACGGTGGCCCTGAAGACGCTCGGCCTCGCGGCGCTGATGGTCCGCGCCGGCCTGCCGGTCGCCGCGCGCGAGGGCTCGCGCGTCGCGCTCTTCGACGTCGTGCTGACCGACGTCGGCGACGAGCAGAACCTCCACAAGAACCTGTCGACCTTCAGCGCCCACGTGCAGAACCTGGGGCAGATCCTCGGCGAGACGCGCCCCGGCGCCCTCGTCCTGCTCGACGAGCTCGCAGGCGGCACCGACCCGCGCGAGGGCGAGGCGCTCGCCGCGGCCGTGCTCGACTCGCTCTGCGCGCGCGGCGGCACCGTCGTCTGCACCACGCACTACGAGGGCCTCAAGGCGCTCGCGCTCGGCGACCCGCGCTTCGAGAACGCCTCGGTCGGCTTCGATCTCGCCACCATGGCCCCGACCTTCCGGCTCGTGATCGGCGTGCCCGGCGCCTCGAGCGCGCTCGCCGTCGCGCGGCGGTTCGGCATCCCCGGCGCCGTGCTCGAGCGGGCCGAGCGCTTCCTCACGAAGGAGGCGGTCACCTTCGAGCAGATGGTCGAGAAGCTCTCCGCCGAGCGCCGCGCGCTCGAGCTCGCGCGCGAGGACGCCGAGCGCGAGGCGGCCGCCGCCCGCGCGAAGCGGCGGGAGCTCGACGGCGAGATCGCGCGGATCCGGGAGAAGGAGCGCGGCGTGATCACGCGCGAGGGCGAGGCGCTGCTCGCGAGCCTCCGGCGCGCGCGCGAGGACCTCAAGGCGGCGCAGTCGCGCCTGCGCGGCAAGCCCACCGAGGACGACGTACGGGCGGCCGCGCGCGTCATGGACGCGGTGGGGCAGAAGACGTCGATCGGCGGCGAGCTCGAGCTGCGCCCGAAGGACGAGCCGCCGGCGCGCCCCGCCGTCGATCCGGCGGCGATCCGCGTCGGCAGCCGCGTCTACGTGCCCCGCCTGCGGGCCGAGGCCGAGGTGGTGGAAGTCCTCTCGGGCGGCCAGCTCCGGGTCGCCGCCGGCGCGCTCAAGCTCACGACCTCGATCGCGGAGCTGCGCGGCACCGGCGCGCCGCCGCCCGCCGCGGCGCCGCCGCAGCGCCGCGTCGACCTCGACGCCGCGGCCGATCCGGACGTCCCGATCCAGACGGCGGACAACACCGTCGATCTCCGCGGCCTGCGCGCGCACGAGGCGGTCGCGATGGCCGAGCAGTTCCTCGACCGCTCGCTCGGCGCGGGCCGCAGGGTCACGTTCTTCGTCCACGGGCACGGCACGGGCGCCCTGCGCGACGCCGTCCGCGAGGCGCTGCGCGCGAGCCCCTACGTGGCGCGCCTCCGCCCGGGCGGCCCCAGCGAGGGCGGCGACGGCGTCACGGTCGCGTGGCTGAAGTGGTGAGCGCGAGCGCCGCGTGGTGAGCGCGAGCGCCGCGCGCCGCGGCGCTCAGCGATCCCGATCGACGCGGCCGAGGTTCTCGGCGACGCGGTCGAGCACGCCGTTCACGAAGGCGCCGCTCTCCTCGCTGCCGTACCGCTTGGCGAGCTCCACCGCCTCGTCGAGGATGACCGCGCGCGGCACCTCCGGGTGGTTCATGAGCTCCCACGCGCCGAGCCGGAGGACGTTCCGGTCGACCCGCGCCATCCGCTCGAGGCGCCAGTTCGTGCTCGCCTTGCGGATCGCCTCGTCCACGGCAGCGAGGTCCTTCGCGACGCCGAGCACCACCTCGTCCGCGTAGGCGCGCCCCTCCGGATCACCCGGCGTCTCGCGCCAGAACGTCGCGACCACGCGCGGCGCCGAGTTCCCGCCAGCTTCCACCGCAAACAGCATCTGCAAGGCCGCTTCGCGGCCGGTCGAGCGCGCACCCATCTCTCACAACCTTCGTCTACAGGCCAGCAGCGTCCAGCGACGCACCGAGCGCGAGCATCTCGATCGCGCTGACGGCGGCCTCCCACCCCTTATTGCCATGCTTCGTGCCCGCCCGCTCGATCGCCTGCTCGATCGAGTCGGTCGTCAGGACGCCGAACGTGACCGGCACCCCGGTCTGGAGCGACACGGTCGCGATCCCCTTCGTGACCTCGGCCGCCACGTAGTCGAAATGGGGCGTCGAGCCCCGGATCACGGCCCCCAGCGTGATGATCGCGTCGACGCTCTTCTTGTGCGCGATCCTCCCCACGATGGTGGGCATCTCCCACGCGCCCGGGACGCGCACGATCGACGTCCGCTCCAGCGCGCCGCCGTGCCGCGCGATGGCGTCGAGCGCGCCCTCGACCAGGCGGTCGACGATGAAGTGGTTGAAGCGGCTCGCCACGACCGCGAAGCGCGCCCCCGGCGGGACCACCAGGTTGCCCTCGATCACCCTCGCCTGTCCCTGCCCGACCGCCTGCTCTGCCATCCGCCGTTCCTCTCTCCTGCCGCGCGGGGTGCGCGGCCGCTGCGCCCGCGATCGCGGGCGAGCGAATTTCTACATGCGCGTCCGCGCGCCTGCGCGTCAGGCCTCGCCCTTCATCGACACGAGCGGCACCCGCTCGGCCACGGTGAGCCCGAACCCGGTGATCCCCGCGATCTTCGGCTGGCTGTTCGTGAGCAGCCGGATCTGGTGCACGCCGAGGTCCGCCAGGACCTGCGCGCCGAGGCCGAACTCCCGCAGCGTCCACGGCTGCTGCGTCTTCACCACGGGGCTGCTGTCGTCGGCGCCTGGGCCCTTCAGCAGCTCCAGCTCGCGGCTCAGGTCCCCTCGCGAGGGGATGTACACGACAACGCCGACGCCGGCGCTCTCGATCGCGAGGAGCGCCTCGCGCAGGTTCGTGCCGCCGTCGAAGGGCGTCGAGCTGAAGAGGTCCGCGACGGTCGAGCCCGAGTGCACGCGGCAGAGGATCGGCTCCTGCGTCGCGACGGCGCCCCTCGTCAGCGCGAGGAACTGCCTCGGCTCGTTGATGACCTCGTAGACGTAGGCGGTCCACTCCGTGCCCGTGAGGTCGAGGCGCAGCGGCCGCTCGCTCACGCGGCGGACCAGCCGCTCGGTCTGGAGCCGGTACTGGATGAGATCCGCGACCGTCACGATCAGCAGGCCGTGCTTCGCGGCGAACACCTCGAGGTCCGGCATGCGGGCCATGCTGCCGTCGTCGTTCATGATCTCGCAGATCACGCCCGCCGGCCGCAGCCCGGCGAGGCGCGCGAGGTCCACGGACCCCTCGGTCTGCCCCGTCCGCACGAGCACGCCCCCGCGGCGCGCCTTCAGCGGGAAGACGTGCCCCGGCGTGACGAGATCCTCGGGCCCGGCGTCGGGCGAGCTCGCGACCCGGATCGTGTGCGCCCGATCGGCGGCGCTGATCCCTGTCGTCACCCCGGTGCGCGCCTCGATGCTCACGGTGAAGGCGGTGCCGAGCGGCGGCCCGTTTCGGCCCGGCGCCGACATCATCGGCAGCTCGAGGCGCGCGACCTGCTCCTCGTCGAGGGCGAGGCAGATGAGGCCGCGCCCGTGCATCGCCATGAAGTTGATCGCCTCGGGGGTGACCGCCTCCGCCGCCATGCAGAGGTCGCCCTCGTTCTCGCGATCCTCGTCGTCGACAAGGATCACCATCTTGCCCGCGCGGATGTGGTCGAGCGCGGTGTTGACCCGATCGAGCACCGCCTTGTCGATGGTCAGCCGGTGAGGCATCGGACCCCCGGAGGTCATGTCCTGGTCGAGCTTGCCGCTCGAGGCTGACTGCGCCTCACCAGAATCCCCCCGCGCGCAGCTTTGCGAGGAGTCGTTCGTCGTGATCCGCATTCTCTCCCGTATTTCCACGCTCGCCGTCGCGCTGGACCGAAGCGTCGCCGTCGCGCGTCTCCGTGCTGGAGAGGCTCCGCAGGCCAGCGAGCGACGCGACCTCGAGCGTTCGCGCCACGTAGCGCGCGAGCACGTCAACTTCAAGGTTGACGGTGGTGCCCGGGCGGAGCTCGCCGAGGAGCGTCCGCCCGATGGTGTGCGGGACCAGCATCACCTCGAACCACGTCTCCGCGGAGCTCGCTGTGGACACGGCGTTGAGCGTGAGGCTCGCGCCGTCGATGGCGATCGAGCCCTTGGGGGCCAGGAACCGAGCGAGCTCGGCCGGCGCGCTCACCGCGAGGCGGATCGCGTCGCCGGATCGCGACTGCTCCTTCACGCGGCCGAGCCCGTCGACGTGCCCCAGGACCACGTGACCGCCCATGCGCGCGCCGAGCGGCGTCGCCCGCTCGAGGTGCACGCGCGCGCCGACCTGCAGCGCGCCGAGCGTGGTGCGGCCGAGGGTCTCCGAGGACATGTCGCACTCGAAGCCGCCGGGCGCGATGCGGTCGACGGTGAGGCAGGCGCCGTTGACGCTCACCGACTCGCCGAGCGTCAGCGGCCCGAGGCTCGCCTCGATGAGCGCGCGGGCCACGGTGCCGCCGCTGCGGCGGCGGAGGACCCCGATCGTCTCGACAAGCCCGGTGAACATCGCCGAAGCCCCTCTGCCTAGTCCTTCGGGGTGCGGTGACCCTGGCTGGTCAGGAGCTTGTCGATGAGCCCTTGCGAGTAGCTCGACAGCTCGGTGAAGACGACCCCCATCCCCTGCGGGTCGTCGTGCACGCGCACGACCTCGCCGACGCCCTCGATCGTCTCGATGTCATCCATGATCACGGTGAACCGGAGGTTCACCTTCGTCCCGACGTCGAGCGGCGTCTTCGACCGCACGAACACGCCGGTCCGCGAGATGTTCGTCACGTACTCGTTGATGAACGCGTCATACGACTCGAACTCCTTGTTGATGGTGACGCGCTCCTCCTTGCGTCCCGTCTTCAACGACTCGCCCTCGCTGCTCTCCGGAGAACCCTGATCGTCCGCCATGGCGCCTTACCTGCCTTGCAGATCGAACTGCTCGAGGTGGTACTCCTTTCGGGGTACGAGATCGATCCGGCGCTGGAACAGCCGCTCCGCCTCTTGCACGGCGATGCGCTCGTCGTTCTTCAGGAGGTCGATCACCGCCGGATGCGCGTTCACCACGACCGAGTAGCCGGGCAGGTTCATCCGCTCGCGCCGTATCTGCCTCAGGATCTCGTAGGCGACGGTCTGCTTCGACTGTAGCTGGCCCGTCCCGTCGCAGTAGAAGCACGGCTCGAGGATCGTGCGCCCGAGGCTCTCGCGCGTGCGCTTCCGGGTCATCTCGATCAGGCCCAGATCGGAGATCCGGTTCAGCGTGGTCTTCGCCTTGTCCCGGCCGAGCAGCTCCTCGAGGCGGCGCCGCACCTTCTCCCGGTTCTGGGCGCGCTCCATGTCGATGAGGTCGAGGATGATCAGCCCGCCGATGTTGCGGAACCGGAGCTGATAGGCGATCTCCTCGACCGCCTCCAGGTTCGTGGTCAGGATCGTCTCCTCGAGATCCTTCGAGCCCTTGCCGACGAACCGCCCCGTGTTCACGTCGATCGCGGTGAGCGCCTCGGCCTGATCGATGATCAGGTGGCCGCCCGACGGGAGCGGGACCTTCCGCGACAGGGCGCGCTGGATCTCGTCCTCGATCCCGTACGCGTCGAAGATCGGCTCCGTCCCCTCGTAGAGCTCCACCGCGTCGGCGCGCTCGGGCATGAACATCTCGACGAAGCGCCGCAGGCGGATGTACTCCTCGCGGTCGTCGATCACGATCTTCTCGATGTCGTCGGTGAAGAGGTCGCGCGCTGTCTTCAGCACGAGATCGAGCTCGGTGTAGAGCACCGCCGGCGCCCTCACGCCGCTCTCGCGCTTCTTCGCCACCTCGCCCCAGAGGCGCACGAGGTAGCCGACGTCGGCCTTGAGCTGCTTCTTCGTGAGGCCCTCGGCGAGGGTGCGCACGATGAGCCCGCCCTGCGGGGGCTTCATCGCCTCGATCGCGTCCCGCAGCCGGGAGCGCTCCTTCTCCGAGCCGATGCGCTTGGAGATCCCGATGTGATCGACCGTCGGGAGGTACACGACGTAGCGGCCGGGCAGCGAGATGTGGCTCGTGACCCGGGCGCCCTTGGTCCCGATCGGCTCCTTCGAGATCTGGACGATGACCTCCTGCCCTTCGCGGACGACCTCGCGGATCGGGGTCGACTTGGAGATGCGCGGTGGCTCGTTCTGCCAGTTGCGCGAGCCCTGCTGGCCGCGCGCGGCGCCCTTGCCCTTGCCTTCCCGCGGCTGCTCGCGCCCTCGGGCCCGCTGGTCGCGCCCACCCCTGTCGCGCCCCTCGCGCCCGCCCTGCTGTCCGCGTCCACCCCTGTCGCGCCCTTCGCGCGGCGTCTCGCGGCCCTC